>JAWRKJ010000226.1:0-15216 GCA_040307025.1 Desulfovibrionaceae bacterium
CGGACTGGCCGGCGCGTGCCGCATCACCTACGCCGGCGGCCATCTGCCGGCCGAAGCGGTGCTTGCGCAGTCTCTCGAGGAGTGAAGGGAGAGCCTCCGGCGGCCAAGGGGTGCGCGCCGAACGAGTTGCAGTTTCCATGAATCACGCCATCAGACGACGTTTTGACCGGGCCGGGGCCAGCTACGAGTCCGTGGCCCTGGTACAGCGGGACATTGCCGCCCGGCTGGCCGCCCTGTGCCCGGCACGCCTGCCCGGGCCGGTGCTCGAAATCGGCTCGGGCAGCGGCCTGCTCACGCGCCTGCTCGCCCCGCGCCGCGAGGACGGCGCCTACGTGGCCCTGGACATCTCCCCTGGCATGCTCGGCCATGCCGCCATGCCAGGCGCCTGCAAGGTGGCGGCCGACGGCGAACGCCCGCCGTTCGCGCCGGCCAGCTTCGCCTTTTTGGCCTCGGCCTCGGCCATGCACTGGTACGGGAATCCGCAGCGCTCGATCCCGGCCGATCTGGCCCTGCTGCGCCCCGGGGCCGAGTTCGCCCTGGCCCTGATCGTCACCGGGACCCTGGAGGAAGTGGCCGCCACCGCCCGGGAGACCGGCTTCGGCTCGGTGCTGCCCATGCGCGAGACGGCCTTTTACCGGGACCTGCTGGAAAAAATTCCGGGATTGGACTTTTCCCTGGAGGAAGCGCGCCACGAAGTGGTCCACCCCACGGTCCTGCACCTGCTCAAGGGCCTCAAGGGCGCAGGCGTCACCCACACCCCGGGTCCCAAGGTGGCAAGCGCCCTGGGCTACCGGGAGTTCACCCGCTTTTACGCCAGCCACTTCGCCGCGCCCGAGGGCGGCGTACGGGCGAGCTACCGCGTGGCCTATGTCCGGGGCCGCACTGGCCTGGACGAGCCCCGGTCCTGCAACACGCCGCGTTTGCCGAGCCGCCAGGCGTAAAACACCACCGCCCCGAACAAGGTGATACCGCAGATCTGGGCGACAAGCCCCTTGGTCGCGACGGTTTCCAGGGGATTGACCTTGTACCAGGCCACGGCCGTGGCAAAAAGATTCAGGGCGAAGGCCAGGGCGAGCACCGAAACGGCTTGGCGCCGCAATCCGAGCAGCATGGTCACCCCGACCAGGGTCACGGCCGCGTTGGCATAGCCGATGACCCGGTCGAAAACCGTGAATTGGGCCAAGGCGGCCTGCATTTCCGGGGTCATATCCACACCGCCGGCCGCGATGAAAAACATGCTCACAATGACCTGCACGCTGCTGACCAGATAAAACAGAAAAATGACCCATACGAGGATGGGTCGGCGGGGCTGTGGGGCCTTGTTTGCGGTCATGGCCGCCTCCTTGACGCTTTGCGTCAGTTTATGATGCCTTCCAGCCCGGGTCAAACCGGCGCCCGAATGTTGACACGCGGCCAAACCCGGCTACCTTGCCGCCATGACGTCAGCGCGTACCCGATGTCGCCATGTGGTGTCCGGCCAGGTCCAGGGCGTGGGGTTTCGCCCCTTTGTCTACCGGCTGGCCCGGGAACTGGAACTGACCGGCTTTGTCCGCAACACGCCCGAGGGTGTGTGCATCGAGGTGGAAGGACCGCCCTGGGCCGTGGCCGCCTTCGACCGCCGCCTGCCGGCCGAGATTCCGCCTCTGGCCCGGCTGGTCGGTCATGCGCGCCAACCGCTGCCGCCAATCGGGGATACGGACTTTCGCATCGAAGCCAGTGCCCCGGGCCACGGCCATGCGGTGCTCATCAGTCCGGACATCGCCACCTGCCCGGACTGCCTGGCCGACCTGCGCGATCCGGCCAACCGGCGCTACCGCTATCCTTTTACCAACTGCACCAACTGCGGTCCGCGCTACACCATCACCCGCCGCGTGCCCTACGACCGGGCCACCACCGCCATGGCCTGCTTTCCGCTGTGCCCGGAGTGCGCGGCCGAATACGCCGATCCGGCCAACCGCCGCTTCCACGCCCAGCCCAATGCCTGCCCGGTCTGCGGTCCCACGGTCTGGCTGGCCGACGCCGCCGGAACTATGCTTGCCGCAGGCCAGTCGGCCATCGAAGCCCTGGCAGCGGCCCTGGCCGGGGGCAAACTCGCGGCCATCAAGGGCCTGGGTGGGTTTCACCTGGCCTGCGACGCGACCAACGAAGAGGCGGTCGCGACCCTGCGGGCGCGCAAGCACCGGCCCAACAAGCCTCTGGCCGTCATGGTGCCGGATATCGAAACCGCCGGCCGGATCGGCCGGATCAGCAAAGCAGCCCGGGAGCTCCTCACCGGTACCGCCCGACCCATCACCCTGCTCCCGTCCTTGCCCGGCGTCCTGGCCTCGGGCATCGGCCCGGATACCGACGCCACCGGCGTCATGCTGCCCTACACGCCGCTGCACCATATTTTACTGGAAGCTTATGCCCGGGCCCTGCCCCCGGGGCATCCGACCGCATTGGTCATGACCTCGGGCAATGCCGGCGGCGAACCCATTTGCCTCGGCAACCGCGAGGCCTTGCGCCGCCTTTCCGGCATCGCCGAACTGTTTTTGCTCCACAACCGGGATATCCTCATCCGCACCGACGATTCGGTGGTGCGGCCCCTGGATGCGGACCCGGTGACGTCCTGGCCCGACCGGCCGCCGGTCATGTTGTTGCGCCGCGCCCGGGGCTATGTACCAATGCCGGTGCCTCTGGCCGGCCCGGGGGCACCGGTGGTGGGCCTGGGTCCCCATCTCAAGGCGACCTTGTGCCTGACCAAGGGCGCCCTGGCCTTTCCCAGCCAGCACATCGGCGACCTGGAAAATCTCGAAACCTTCGGTTTTTACCAGGAGATCCTCGAACATCTGATCGGGGTCTTGCAAGTTTCGCCGGTGGCCTGCGTGGCCGATCTCCACCCCGACTACCTGAGCACGCGGTTTGCCCTGGAGCAGACCCGCTGGCCGGTGCTGCGCCTGCAGCATCATGTGGCCCATATCCTGGCCGTCCTGGCCGAGCATCAGCTCGCCGAGCCGGCCTTGGGGCTGGCGTTGGACGGCACGGGGCTGGGCGAGGACGGCACCTTGTGGGGCGGCGAGGGACTGCTCGTCGATCCCGTCCGCTGCACCCATGCGAGGCTGGCCCATTTCGCACCGATCCGGCTGCCCGGGGGCGAGGCGGCTGTACGCGAACCCTGGCGCCTGGCCCTGGCCGGGCTGGCCGCCCTGGGGCGCACGGCGCCCGAAGCCAGCCCCTGGCCCTGGCTGGCCGGACGGGAAGCCGCCAGCCATCTCGTCGAACGCATGTTGGCCAAGAACGTGAACTGCCCGGTCAGCACGAGCTGCGGCCGGCTCTTCGATGCCGTATCGGCCCTGATCGGCCTGTGCCCGGTCATCGACTACGAAGGGCAAGCGGCCATCCGTCTGGAAACCGTCCAGGATCGATTGGAACAGGGTGCCTACGCCTGTCCCCTGGACACCGGCCGGGACCCGGCCGTGCTCGATACGCTGCCCCTGCTCGCCCAGGTCGCGGACGACTGGCAGCGCGGGGAAACGCCGGCCCGAATCGCCCGACGCTTCCACCTCGGCCTGGTGGCGGGCCTGACCGCCATGGCCCGGCACATGGCCACGCGCACGGGCCTGCGCCGCGTGGCCTTAAGCGGTGGTGTTCTGCAAAATCGTACCCTGGCACAGCTACTACCGGCGGCCTTGATTCAGGCGGGTCTCACGCCGTTGTGTCACAGAATGGTTCCGGCCAACGACGCCTGTATCAGTCTGGGGCAAGCGGCCTATGGGAGCCGGATGATCGTCGAATGAGGCGAATGCCCTATATTCCCTATTCCGTCGGTAGCCTTTTTATTTGACTTTCCTATGTTCTGTTCGTAGACAGCGCCAACAAGATTTTCACCCCTTTTATGGAGCTGTTGGAAACATGATTTGGGAGCGTTGCCGCGCTGCCCTAGGCTGGAGTTGTAGTGTACCTGGGGCCGGGGAAACGACCGGGCATGATTCTTGCGCTCCACACGCACGCACTGCCACCCACCCGGCCCGTACAGGCCGGAGTTCTGCCGCAGCTTGGTTACAACAATATCGTTTTCACATGAACCATCTACCGGAGGAATATAAAACCAGACTTTTTTTCTTCTGTCATATCCTGCATAGCATACCTATACCTCTGATAATATATACTCAAATAAGAATAAATTGTTAATATAATATCATAAAGTGATAGTAAGCTATCAATATATAAATACAATATGAGAAAGATGCCTTGACATAGCTACGAACAATACGTAAATGCTTTTTCAAGCATACTTCGATTACAGCATCAAACCCCAATCAGACAACCGTCTTGCTAGACAATGATCGAGACGATGTCGGACGAGCGAATTCTTGGTGAACGGATACGGACAAGCTTCATTCCCGTGCCCAGAACTGGCCAAGAAGCCTCCGTCTCCCGCAACCAGAAAACCATGGTCGAACCGAGACCAGACCGCTACCGGAGGGCAGACCTGCCCGCCTGAGTGATCGGGGGCGGCACCGGATCGATCATGGAACCCACTGGCGTTGGAGGCGCTATGACTGAAGAGAATGTTGTTGTTGCAAGCAGTCGCTTCGATGAAGCGTTCGACCGCATTAAGAAGTCCACCGGGATGCGGACGCAAGTTGAAATCGCCAAGTTGTTGGATATACGCCAGTCCAGCATATCCGATGCAAAACGGCGTCAATCCATCCCTGACAGCTGGTTGATCAAGCTTTATCAGATCTACAACCTCAATCCGAACTGGATTCTGGACGGTGAAGTTCCGCAATTCATTGGTGAACAACGCGGCGGTGCGTTGCAGGTCCGCGAACCAGGCGAGGTATACGGCCGTAAGCCCAAGCATTACCAGATGCCCATCTGCCCAATGTCCGTAACAGATGGCACCACAGGCCAGTGTGCCGACATCACCTCCGAAACAATTACTGTACCAGAGCCGTTTTACCGCCCATCCCTCATGGTTGTGCGCATGGATGAAAACGACATGGATCCTGTTCTGCGCCGTGGTTCCTACGTCGGCATTGACAAGGAACGCAAAACAATCCGTTCCGGTGCCATCTATGCCATTGATATGCCCGTTGAAGGACTTGTCATCAAACGCATTGTGCACGACACCGAAAATGCCAGGTTGATCCTGCAATCGGAAAAACAGAGCCACCCCAATCAACTGCTTCCAGCCGACACCGCCATGGAACGCATCGTCGGGCGCGTCATCTGGGTTTTCCAGGAGGTATAGAACGCTCCCGGAGTCCCGCTGTTTCCCGTCCGCCGCGGCCTGCCGGTCGCTTTCCTGCCCAAGCCCCGATGACAAAACCCGGGGGCGGACGGGTACAAAAACAGCCAAAAAGAGTGAGCTCTCGGGAGCACATTGACGCCCCAAGGAAAAGTAGGTAGTAAATTTCGTTAAATATTTTAATTGAATACTTGTATTATATATTTCTTTATGTCCGTGGCGCTCCCGAGCGTCTCCAAGGAGGCTGCGTGAAACCGGATACTTTTGACAATGCCTACGCCAGAATTCGAGCCGCCACGCATACCCGGACCCAGACCGAGGTAGCCAAGCTGCTTGGCATCAAGCAATCCAGCATTTCCGATGCCAAGAAAAAAAATACCATTCCCGACGGCTGGCTCATCACCCTGTACCGGGCCTGCGGTCTGGAGCCCGACTGGGTCCTTTACGGCCAGGAACCCATCACGCGCTGGGGAAACGGCACGGTTGCGGCCAACGTCCGCGAAACCGGCGCCACCTATGCCGCGCCGCCGACCCGCGCCGTGGTCTGCGCCATGACGCGGACCGACCCGGACACCGGTGCCTGGGTTCGCGAAACCCTGGAAAGCATCCCGGTACCCGAATCCCTGGCCCGAACCCATCTGCTCGTGGTCCGCATGGAAGGCTGCGGCATGGAACCCGGTATCCGCCGCAATGCTTATGTTGGCATCGACTGTGACGACGCCAGAATTCGTAGCGGTGAAATTTATGCCCTGGACATGCCCGGCGAAGGGCTCATCATCAAGCGTGTGGTCCGAGACCTGGAAAAGCAGCGCCTGCTTCTGCTCTCCGACAATCCTTCCCACCAAAGCCAGTCCCTCCCCCTGGAGAACCCGGGCGTTGCGATCTTGGGCAAGGCAATTTGGGTTATCCAGGAAATCTGACCCCCCATTTTTCCCCGTGCTTCCTCCTCCTGAGCGATGGCACGTGAAATATATAAATAAATATTTACAATTTGATAAAACAACCCTATCCTTGCCCCATCACTCGGAGCAAGCATGGGATCCAACAACCACTCGATTCTCGATCGCCTCACCCAAGCACTGCAAGCGACCTTCCCGGCCCCCCTCCGCTCCTTTGGCCTCGGTTCGATCGCCCAGTGCGACGAAACGACCCTGAGGGACTGGGTCCTGCGCCATTGTGGCCAATACGCCATTGATCCGGTCTGGGTGTTGACAGGGCACGGTCAACCGCCCGATGCGGGCGTCCTCGCGGACATAACCGAAACGCCGGTCTTCGCTCTTGCCCCCATCGATCCGCGCAACGGGCATTGGGTTCCCCAGCCCATCGAAACCATCCGACTCGCCCCTGAGTTGCTGGGCTCATCCCGCTTCGTGGTCAAAATGGATAACCGGGCCATGGAGCCCCGCATTCGCCAAGGCGCCTATCTTATCGTGGACGCGGACGATATCGCGATCCCGCACAACCCCCTCGAAAGCGCCCCCTCTCCCGAAAGCGCCAAGGTGTTTGCCGTGACCGTCACCGGCGAAGGCCTGCTCGTTCGCCTCGTTGTCCACGACCCGAACCGGAACCGGCTGGTGCTGACGAGCCTCGACCCGGACTATCCTCCCCTGTTCATCCCCCAGCCCAACGCCGGCTCCCGGGTGGTGGGCCGGGTGGTCTGGCTGGCCCAGGATCTCTAGGCCGGCCAGGGAGGGAGACACGGATCGTTCGGGGAACGGGTGGCCCGCGTCCTGCGGCTACACGCCCATGATGTTATAGCCGCAATCCACGAAGATCACTTCGCCCGTGGTGCCGGACGACAGGTCCGAGGCCAGATAGAGGGCGGCCCGGCCGATGTCCTCCAGGCTGATGTTGCGCCGAAGCGGCGCCCGGTTCTCGATGGTTTCGAGAATGGAGCGGAAGCCGCTGATGGCCGAGGCGGCCATGGTCTTGACCGGACCGGCGCTGATGGCGTTGATGCGCACCCCGCGCTGGCCGAGGTCCACGGCCAGATAGCGCACGCTGGCCTCCAGGGCAGACTTGGCCACGCCCATGGCGTTGTAGTTGGCCACCACCCGGCCGGCGCCGTAATAGCTCATGGTCATGATCGAGGCCCCGGGCGCGAACAGCGGTTCAAAGGCCCGGCACAAGGCCACCAGGGAATAGGCCGACACGTCGAGGGCCACCCGGAAACCCTCCCGGCTGGTGTCGATGAACCGGCCGGTCAGGTCCTCGCGGTTGGCATAGGCGATGGAATGAACCAGGCAATCCAGCGTCCCCCAGCCATCCCGCACGGTTTGTGCCGCCTGGTCGATGGCGGCATCGTCGGAGACGTTGCACTGGAAAACGAAATCCGCGCCAAGCTTGGCGGCAATGGGCTCGATGCGCTTGCGGATGGGCTCGGCGGCATAGCCCAGGGCCAGACGGGCCCCCTGGTCACTCAGGGCCTTGGCAATGCCGTAGGCGATACTGCGTTCGTTGACCACGCCGAACACCAGGGCTTTTTTCCCTTCCAGCAACATGGCAGTCTCCCTCAACGGGCCTCGGCTTCGCGCAGCAAACCGGCCAGCAACTGGTCGAGCACCGTGTCCACGCGCTCGCGGTCCGCGTCATCATAGAGGTTGAGCCCCCCGAACACGCCGCTCTGGCGTGACCGGACGGTCAGAAAAATGGCCGCGCCCCCCAAAATCGCCACCACCGTGGTCAGGTCCAGGGCATCGGGTATCTCCCCGGTGACGCCCTCGAAAAACTCCAAGGCCATCCGTACTCGGGGTAGTTCCAGAAGCCGCGTGTAGCGGTTGCGGGCCATGAGCTCCCAGGCAAGGATGTCCAGGGTGCGCGGCCGGGCGAGCAACCCCCGGATGGTGGCCTTGAAGTAATGGGCCACCTGGGCCCGGGGCGGCATGGCCGCGAACCGGTCGGCCACTTCCTCGCGCAGTTCCCGGGTGGTGGGCCAAAAACTCGGGCTCTGGCCAAAGCTTGCGACCAGATCGTCGAGGTCCTTGAAATGCCGCAGGATCACGGCCTTGTCCAAGCCGGCGGCCCGGGACACCGACTCCAGGGACAATCCCTCGAACCCGTTTTTGGCCAGCAGGTCCCCCACCGTTTCGAGCAGTCGCTCCCGCACCGTGCGCGGCGTCCCGATGGGGATGATCTTGACCCCGGACATGGCGCCTCAGATATCCCGGGGCCGCAGGAAACTGTGCGTCATGACCGCGAGGGACAGAGCGAGCAAGGCGCCGTCGCGCACGAAGGTGAGCGGGGAAATGGGGTCATCGGCCCGGGTGGTGAAACAGCCGCACTGGGTGTCGTAGCCCTTCGTATAGGCATAGGCCATGGCGCCGAGAAAGACGACCATGAGCAGGCTCGTCACCAGACTCGCGCCACGCTTGGCGCAGTTCGTGATCAGGCAAGCCCCGACCACGGCTTCGAGCCAGGGCAGGGTCAGGGCGGCGAGGTTGACCGCGACATCGGGCAGGATGCGGTAATTATGGATGATCTTGGCCAGTGCCGACGGATCGACGATCTTGCCCGCCGCGGCCACGAGAAAGATGCAGCCCAAGGCCAACCGGGCCAGCATCGCAAGAACATTCATAAACTCCCCTCCGTGGGGCCGCTGGCGGCCTGCCAGGCCGTCAACCCGTCCGGCATGACCGTGACATACGCAAATCCGGCCGTGCGCAGGGCCTCGGCCAATTCTTTGCTCTTATCGCACAGGATGTCGCCGCAGTACACCACCAACCGATCATCCGGGGTGAGCCCCAGGGCCTTGGTCGCCTCGCCCAGGTCGCCATAGATGGTTTCCTGGGGCAGGTTCCTGGCTCCGGCCACGTGGGAGAGCTGAAACTCCCCGGGCGTGCGGGCATCCAGGAACACGACGCCGGGCTGCTGGCGCAAGGACATGGCCCCGTAGACATCGATGGTCTCAAGGCCTTTGCGTTGGGCCTCGCGCCGGGCCTGGGCCTCGAAATCGGCCACCCAGGGCAAGGGATCGGGACGTACCCGGTTCATGGCCACGGCCAGTCCCGCCGCCAGAACCACCAGAAATGCCAATTCCAACCAAAGGGGCGGCCAGTGCCGCGCCACGCCATGGGCCATACGCACCGCCTTGACAAATTTTCCTGCGCGCGAGCATACACTCGGTCAGGCAGGCCGATTTCTATCCTACCCGGCCGCCCCAGCGCAACCCGTAACCCCGGAGGCCCTCATGACGGCCCCAGCCGCCGATACATCCCCCGTGCGCAACGCCTCGGCCGAGGAGGTCCGCACCCTCCTTGCCACGACCAGGCTCAATGACCTGACCCTGCTCGACGTCCGCATGGAACCGGAATACGAGGAGTTCCACCTGCCCGGCGCCAAGCTGCTCCCCCTGCCCGAGCTGCCCGACCATCTCGGAGAGCTTGCGAAAGACAAGTCAGTGGTGGTCTATTGCCGGTCGGGCAAACGCAGTGCCGCCGCGGCCACGCTTTTGGCCGGAGCGGGCTTTCCGCACATCATCAACATGCTCGGCGGGGCCATGGCTTGGCAAGGCGCCGCCGCCACGGGCGCCCCGGATTCGGGCCTCACCCTGCTCTCCGGCCGGGAAACTCCGGCCCAGATCCTGCTTGCCGCCCTGGGCATGGAAGCGGCCCTGGGCGCCTTTTACACCAAACTGGCCCGGGGCACGGCCGATGATGCGACCCGCGACACCTTCACCCGTTTGGCCGGCTTCGAAGACCGCCATCTGCACCGGGTCCATGGTCTCTATCGCAAGGCGACCAACGATGACACGGCCCTGGAAACGCTGCTTGCCGGCCGTGGCCCGGAATTGGAAGGCGGACGGCCCGGCGGGGATTTCCTGGCCCAACTCGGCGGCGAACCCGACTCCCCCCAGGAAGCCCTGGAACTGGCCGCCTCGGTGGAAGCCCAAGCCCTGGATCTCTACGCCCGGCTGGCCGGACTGGCCGAGGCCCCGGAATCGGTCACCCTGTGCGTGGGCCTGGCCCAGGAGGAAAAGGCCCATCTGCGGGCCGTTTCCAACCTCGCCCGCCAGCTACTCGCCCCATCCAACGTCTGATAAAAACAGGAGAGTATGTGCAACCCGTCAATTTTCTCATGAACATTTTGTGGCTGGTGCTCGGCGGCCTGTGGATGGCGCTCGGCTGGTATCTGGCCGGCGCGGTCATGGCCATCACCATCATCGGCATTCCCTGGGTCCGGGCCTGCTTTGTCATCGGCACCCTGGCCCTCTGGCCGTTCGGCAAGATGGTGGTCGACCGCCAGCACGTGTCCGGGCCGGATATCGGCACGGGCGCCCTCGGCCTCATCGGCAACGTCATCTGGTTCGTCCTGGCCGGCGTCTGGCTGGCCATCGGCCATCTCCTGGCTGCCCTGGCCAATTTCATTACCATCATCGGCATTCCCTTCGGGCTCCAGCATTTGAAGCTCGCCTGGCTGGCCCTGGCCCCCATCGGCAAAACCGTCATCGACAATCCCTACTGATCGGGGAGGGACATGCGTACCTTGCCGTATCTGATCCTGGCTCTGGCCGCCGGCATGTTCATGCCCGTCCAAGCCGGCATCAACACGAAACTCGCCGGTCTTGTGGAAGGTTCGATTCCAGCCGCTTTCGTCTCGTTTCTGGTGGGCACCCTGGCCCTGGGACTGGTCCTGGCCGCCATGGGCCAGGGCGTGCCCTTTGGCCGGGCCTGGCCGATCGCGCCCTGGTGGTACTGGGTCGGCGGCACGATGGGAGCGTTTTTCGTCACGGCCACGGTGATCCTGGCCCCGCGCATCGGCGCCGTGTCCATGATGGCCCTGATCCTGGCCGGGCAGATGGCCATGTCCCTGTTCCTGGACCATTTCGGCCTGCTCGGCTACACGCACATCCCATTTGATTTCAAAAGGTTGTGCGGTGTCATCCTGCTTTTGGCCGGCGTCTACTGCATCCGTTTCTAAGAAATGGCCGGTTTCCCGGCCCGGGGGTGGGGCCGCAGCCGCTCGGTCAGCCAGGCGGCCCCACGCGCGAGCAACCACGCCGCCACCAGGCTGGCCGAGCCCGCCCCGAGCGTCAGGACGACAAAGCGCGTCCAGGGATCAAGGCCGGCCGTGGCCGGTCCGCCGAAGCTCAGCAGCGGCTGGTGGGCGAGATAAATTCCGTAGGACAGCGTTGACACGCGCCTGACCGCCCGCAAGCGGCCCAAGGCGGCCAGCCCGGGCAGGGCAAAAAGCGCCGCGAACACCGCCACGCTCCAGGCCGCGCCGGTCATATGGCCCAAGGGCGGCGCGCCGGGCACCAGCTCCCACACCCAGGTGAAAAGACAGGCCCCGCCCAGAAACACCGCCACGCCCCGGCCAAAGGGCCAGCCCGGACCGCCATGGTCGTGCCAGGCCTTGGCCAGCCACAGGCCGCAGCAAAATTCCGGCAGCCGCGCCGGCAGGTTGAAGGTCCACAAAAAGGCGAAGGTCTCAAAGACCGTACCGGGCAAGGCCGCGCCCCGGGCCTGAATCCAGCCGGTCAGCGGCCAGAGGATCGCGGCCGAGACAAAAAAACAGCCGGCCGGCCCCCATCCCGGGCGCAGCATCCACCGCGCCAGCCAAGGGAAAACCACGGTAAACTGGACCAGCAACCCGAGCCACCAAAAGGCAGCCATATTCCCGTAAAAGGGCGACACCTGGAAAGTATCCAGAAACAGCAGGTGGGACACCATCCCCCAGCACACCCCGCCGCTATCGGTCAGCCGGAACACGGCGACCGAAAGGCCCGTGAACCCGACAACAGCCAGGGCGTATTGCGGATAAAGCCGCCAGAGCCGTTTGCGGATGGCCGGGCCCGGGGCCGGTGCCGCAAGGGGGTGCTCGCCGAAATACGGCACCCCCATGAGAAAGGCGGTCATGGCGTTGAACACCACAACGCCGAGGGCCATGTCCAGGAAAGCCGTATCGAGCAGCGTTCCGCTATACCCCCGGCGCAACGCCCCCGAGCCCTGCCACAGATGGTGGAAGAAAATGGCGGCCATGGCCAGGGCCCGGATGGCGTGCAGTTGGGGGATGTCGCGTTTCATGCCGCCGGGCCGACGTCCTTGGAGGCGGCATCCCTGGCCCGGCGCACAGTGACGGACTCGCCGCCGATGCCCCAGTTGTCGGTTTCCACTTCCTCGATGATGACCACGGTGGTCTGGGGATTTTTCCCCAGGGTATCGCGCAGCAGATTGGTGACCCCGGCGATAAGGGTCTGCTTCTGCTCCGCGGTCGCGCCGTCACGGGTGATCTTGATGTTGACGCAAGGCATGGTGGGACTCCTCCTGGCAATCCGCGTTTTCTTCCGGGCGATATTCCAGGATATCGCCCGGTTGGCAAGCCAGTATCCGGCAGATGGCCTCCAGGGTGGAAAACCGGATGGCCTTGGCCTTGCCGGTCTTCAGGATGGAGAGGTTCTGGGCCGTGATGCCCACGGCCTCGGCCAGGTCCTTGGAAGGCATCTTGCGCCGGGCCAACATGACGTCGAGATTGATGACAATGGCCATAACCGCCTCAGACCGTCAGGGTCAGCTCTTCATCCAGACGCCTGGCCTCGTCCATGACCCGGCCGATGACCACGGCGAGCAAGGCCATGAAAAAAAGGGCCAGCTCCGTGCCCCCGATGCCAAGCACCAGCATGTGCCGGCCGGGCGGATTGGCGGCGGTGACCGCCAGGCCCCGCAACGGGAGATAGGCAATGGAGGCAATGGCCCAGGCGCACAGCGCCCTGGCCACGGACCGGAAGCAGACCACATTGGCCAGGGTGAAAATGCGTCCGTTTTTGTAAAGTGAAAACAGGCCCCGCAGCCGCAGCAAGGTGACGATGAGCGCCGTCCCCGGTACCATGGCGGCAAGAAAACACAGCCCTCGCACCCAGGCGGGCAGGACCGGATTGACGGCCAGCGGCGCGACCTCCCGGGTCATGTCCGCGGGCAATATGTTGAAGGCGGCCCAATACAGGGCGACCAAGGGCGTAACGGCCACGGCCGCCGTGAGGCACACGCCTTCCAGCAGCCGGGCAAGCCGGCGAATACGAGCCAAATTGTTTTCCGTGTTGTCGTGTTGCATGACAAACTCTCCTCTCCGACCGGAATCGTGGTAGTTTGCCGACCGGGCCCAGCCCCGGCCGGACAGCGGTGGTCTCCCGGGCAACGGGCCGGGTTTGTCCGGACGAATGTCTTTTAAACAACCACGAGTTATTGTCAAACAATAATTTTTAATTTATTTTCGTTAACAATTTGAATCAGAACGCGTTTACACCAGACACCGGTGGCATCAGGAAAGGATTCCAAAAGACAGGGCCTTTTGGCCGCCGGAAGCACTTCCCTACCCCCTCGCCTGCCACCCAAAAGCGCAAAAACGGTCGGGCGCGGGCCTGGGAAAGCAGGCAAAAGGCCCTGGGAGGGCACATGAGCGAAAGCACGACACGGAATTGGCAGGCACGCATCGAACGGGCCATGCGGTACATGGAAGCCCATCTGGACGAGGATTTGGACCTGGAGGCAATCGCCAAGGCGGCCCATTTCTCGCCCTACCACTTCCACCGCATCTTTTCGGGCATGACCGGAGAGCCGGTCATGGCCTGTCTGCGCCGGTTGCGTCTGGCCCGGGCCGCCCATCGGCTGGCCTATGGCGCACGCTCCGTGACGGAACTGGCTTTGGAAGCCGGATTCGAGTCCCCGGATGCCTTTGGTCGGGCCTTTCGGGCCGCTTACGGCATGGCCCCTTCCCTGTGACGCGGGCAACGTCGCGACCAACTGCCGGTCGCCGGCCCGCTGGACCTGCTACCCCCAATCAAGGAGCGCTGGACAATGGATCTGACTGTGACCGTCAAACGACTGCCGCCGCTACGCGTGGCCTGCGTGCGCCATGTGGGTCCCTACGACCAATGCGAAGCCGCCTGGACGCGGCTGTGCGGCCTGGCCGGTCGACTTGGGCTTTTCGGGCCGGACACCCGGATGATCGGCGTGGGCCATGACGACCCGGCCATCACGGCGCCGGAAAAGATACGCTACGATGCCGGCCTGACCGTGCCGGACAGCTTTGCCGGCACTCCGGAACTGCCGGTCACAATCGTCGGCGATCGGGACTATGCCACGGCCGTGGTCAAGGGCCCGTATACCCTGCTCGGCCCGGCCTACGCCTGGGTTTGCGGTGTTTGGGGGCCCCAGTCAGGAAGAGAATTCGCCGGAGCGCCGAGCCTGGAGTTTTACTTGAACGATCCCCGCCAAACTCCGCCCGAGGAGCTCCTGACGGAAATCGGCGTGCCGCTGGAACCGTTGCGCTAAGCAGTCCACATCCGCGGACCGGCATATGGTATGGGGCGGTAACCCGGCGACCGCCCCTTGACCGGTCGCCCGGCCCAGACCTATCGAGGCGTATGGACTACCGCATCCGCGACGCCCGCCCGGAAGATCTCCCCGGCATCCGCACCGCCCATCGGGAAGCCGTGCTCGGCCTGGCCAGGGAGGAGTACAGCCGGGAACAACTCACGGCCTGGGCCGCCGCCATGCGGCCGGAAGCGATCTGGCGCGCCCTGGCCGATCCGGAGCTGACCATGCTCGTGGCCCTGGTCGACGCGGTCGTGGCGGGATTTATTCTGTTTGCCCCCGGGGAGGTCCGGGCCATGTATGTCCACCCGGCCCATGCCCGGCAAGGACTCGGCCGCCGGCTCCTGACCCTGGCCGAGGACGCCACCCGGCGGGCGGGCCTGGACGCGCTCCGGCTCAGCGCTTCGGGCAATGCCGTACCGTTTTATACGGCCAACGGCTTTGTCAGGGGCGAGGAGGACGTTTTTACTCTGCGCGGCGGGATCACCCTCACCTGCCGCAAAATGGAAAAACGCCTCTCCCCACTGCGTTAGCGTGCGTCTTGCGGCCGCCGCCCGCTGGGGCGGCCCTTCCTAATGGAGACCGCCGGCCGGCAGGATGACCGTGGCCTTGCCCATCTGGGAAAACAGGGCCCGGATGAGCCGCCCGCGTGGCGTCAGGTCGGCGGCCAGGGTA
>JAWRKJ010000227.1:0-31141 GCA_040307025.1 Desulfovibrionaceae bacterium
GGCGGCCGTGACTGGCGACTGCTCCTAACCGGCGGCGGACCGGTGGCGGCCGGGGTGAGCCTTGGCCGGCTGCTCGGCGCCGGCGGCCTTGACGGCGTGGTCAATATGGGCCTGGCCGGAAGCTTCGATCTGGCCGGCGCGCCCCTTGGCGCCCTGGTCGCGGCCACGGCCGAAACTTTCCCCGAATACGGCCTGCGCCAAGAAGGAACGCCGCCTGATCCCAAGGCGCTCGGCTTCCCCCAAATTACCATCGCCGGCGAGCCGATCTACGACCGGATCGGTCTGGACCCGGACGCGGCGGCCCGGGCCATGGGCTTGGCCGTGCCGAAGGGGTGCCTGCGCGGCGCATGCGCCACCGTGGCCACGGTGGCGGCCGAACCGGCCCGGTCCGCGGCCGCGACCCGCACGCCCCTGCCCCTGATCGAAAACATGGAGGGCTTTGCCCTGGCCCTGGCGTGCGCCCTGGCCGGGACGCCCTTCCTGGAACTGCGCACCGTGTCCAACCGGGTCGGCGCCCGGCCGCCCCGGGACTGGGACCTGGCCGGCGCCCTGGCCAGCCTGGCCCGTACGGCCGCGCAACTGCTCGCCTAAGGAGTGTTTCCATGCCGACGTTGTCCGTGGCCATTTCCCCCTGTCCCAACGATGTCGTCATCTTCGGCGCCTGGCTGCTCGGCCGGGTGGAACTGCCCGGCTACCGGGCCGCGTTCGCCTTCGAGGACGTGGAGACCTTGAACGAGGCCGCCCTGGCCGGCACCTACGATGTCGTGAAGATTTCCGCCGCCGTGGCCGCGCGCATCGCCGACACCTATGCGGTGTTGCCGGCGGGCGCGGCCTTCGGCTTTGGCGCCGGACCCAAGCTCGTAGTGAAAAAAGGCTTTCACGGCCGGCCGACAACGGTGGCCGTGCCCGGGGCCCATACCACGGCCGCCACGCTCCTGCGCGCCGCCCTGGCCGCGGATCGCCCGGACCTGCCCGCCCCGGACGTCCCGTTTGTGCCCGTGCGCTACGACCGGATCGTGCCGGAACTCGTGGCCGGCCATGTCGCAGCCGGGCTGCTCATCCACGAAACGGCCCTGGTCGCGGCCGAATACGGGCTCGAAGTCCGCCTCGACCTCGGGGCTTGGTGGCAGGACCAGGTGCCGGACGTGCCGGTGCCGCTCGGGGTCATTGCCGCCCGCCGGGCCCTCGGACCGGACGTCCTTGGCGCCCTGGCCCGTGCCCTGCGCCAGAGCCTCCTGGCCACCAGGGCCGATCCGGCCCTCACCACGCCCCTGGCCCGCCTGCTGGCCCGGGAAAAACGATCCGACGTCATCGAGGCCCACATCCGGGCCTATGTGGGCGATTTGAGTCTCGACATGGGGGAACCCGGCACCAGGGCCCTGGGAATCCTGGCCGCCTTGTCCAATCGGGGACAATTCCCCACCAGCAGCCTCTTGCCAGCCTCGGACCAATCCTGCTAAGCACAGGCGGATGAGCGTATTCGAGCAGTATCTTTCCCGAGAAATCCCGGCCATCAACCATTTTCTGGAACAGGCGACCGAGACTCTCGACCCCCTGGTCCAGCCGGTGGCACGCCACGTGTTGCTGGCCGGCGGCAAACGGCTGCGGCCGCTTCTCACCATCCTGACCGCCCGGGCCATGGGGCACGACGACGATGACGTCTACCCGCTTGCCTGCTCGCTGGAATTTCTCCATTCGGCCACCCTGCTCCACGACGACATTGTGGACGGGGCCGCCTTGCGGCGGGGTCGCCCGGCCGCCCACATGCGTTTTGGCGCCACCCACGCCATCCTGGCCGGCGACGTACTGCTGGCCCTGGCCAACCGCATCGTGGCCATCTACGACAATCCCGAGCTCACGCGCATCCTCTCCGACGCCCTGCTGCGCACGGCCACGGGTGAGATCCTCGAAATCGCCCATCTGCGCGACATCGACCTGACCATGGACGCCTACCTGGACATCATTACCGGCAAGACCGCCCATCTGATCCAGGCCGCCTGCCAATGCGGCGCGGTCCTGGCCAAGGCCGAGAGCACCCTCGTCCAGGCGGCCATGGACCTGGGGCTCAATTGCGGCATCGCCTTCCAGCTCGTGGATGACGCACTGGATTATACCTCGCCGGCCCAGGTTTCGGGCAAGCCGACCGGCGGCGATCTCAAGGAAGGCAAGGTCACGCTGCCCCTGGTGCTGCACTTGGCCACCCTCGACGATACGGAGCGCAAGCAACTGACCGAGAATTTCCGCAACGACCGGCTCGACGCCGCAGCCATCGAAGCCCTGCGCGCCAGTATCGTGGCCGGCGGCCACGCGGCCAAGACCCGGGAAATGGCCGCCACCTATCTGCACTGCGCCCAGGAAGCGTTAGCCCTTTTCCCGGCCTCGCCCGAAGCCGAGCTCATCGATCTTGTGCTCGCGCCCATGCTCAACAGGGAGAAATAGCAACCATCGGCCCGAGGCACGATTGCGCAAAACCGCTTTTGGGGAACGGCGCCCCCCGACGCCGGCAGCCCCGTTTTTCAATTCGCCTCGATTTTGACCGAAACCTTTCGCCGGTGGCGGCCGGCACGCACATCCGACACTGAAACGGTAGGTACACCATGCTCACTCGCGTCGCAGTAGGGCTTCGCCCAAGCGTCCGGGACGTCCTCGGCCAGCGCGTGGCCGGCAAGATCAAAAACGAACTCGCCCTGCCCGTCGATGCGGTGCGCATCGTCAAGATTTTCACCATCGACGGCTTGAGCGAAAACGAAATCGCCGCGATCATCGACGGCGGGGTGCTCCACGATCCGGTCGTCCAGACCGCCGCCATCACGCCCATCATCCCGACCGCCGATCCGGCCGACTGGATCATCGAAGTGGCCTTCCGCCCCGGTGTCACCGACAACGAGGGCCGCACGGCCAAGGAAACCATCGTCCTGGCCCTGGAGCTGCCCGAACCCCGCCGGAAAACCTTGGCCGTCTACACCGCCCTCCAGTACCACATCGACGGCCTGCCCGACCGGGAAACCGCCACGCGCGTGGCCCTGGACCTGCTCGCCAACGACCTGCTCCAGCGAAACGACATCAAGTCCCGGGACGAGTGGCGCGCCGAGCCCGGATTCCCGGCCCGGGCGGCCAAGGTCACGGGCCAGGCCAACGCCAAGGTCGAGGTGCCCGAGCTGTTCAACATGCTCGAGGACGAGATGCTGGCCCTCGGACGCGAACGCACCCTGGCCCTGTCCCTGGACGAATGGTGGGCCATCCGGGCCTATTTCGGCCAGCCCGGCTTCAAGATGCGCCGCTCGGTCTGGGGACTCATCCACAACCTCACGGACGTGGAACTGGAATGCATCGCCCAGACCTGGTCCGAACACTGCAAGCACAAGATTTTCAACGCCGTCATCACTTATAAGGACGAGGAGGCAGGGACCGAAGAGGTCATCACGAGCCTCTACAAGACCTATATCCAGGCCTCCACAGCCGATATCCGGCGCAACCTCGGGGAAAACGACTATTGCCTGTCGGTCTTTTCCGACAACGCCGGCGTGGTGCGCTTCACCGACGAGCTGCACCTGTGCGTCAAGGTCGAGACCCACAACAGCCCCTCGGCCCTGGACCCCTACGGCGGCGCGCTCACCGGCATCGTCGGCGTCAACCGCGATCCCATGGGCACGGGCATGGGCGCCAATTTGTTGTGCAACACCGATGTGTTCTGCTTTGCCTCGCCCTTCCACGAAGGCAAACTGCCGCCGCGCCTGCTCCATCCCCGCCGGGTGCTCGAAGGCGTGCGCGAGGGCGTGGAGCACGGCGGCAACAAGTCCGGCGTGCCCACGGTCAACGGCTCCATCGTCTTTGACGAGCGCTATCTCGGCAAGCCGCTGGTTTTCTGCGGCACCGTCGGCACCTTGCCGATCACCGTGGCCGGCAAGCCGAGCCAGGAGAAAAAAGCCCTGGCCGGCGACTACATCATCATGGTCGGCGGCCGCGTGGGCAAGGACGGCATCCACGGCGCCACGTTTTCCTCCGAGGAGCTCCACGAGGGCTCCCCGGCCACGGCCGTGCAGATCGGCGACCCCATCACCCAGCGCAAGATGTACGACTTCCTCATGCGCGCCCGGGACCTGGGGCTCTACAACGCCATCACCGACAACGGCGCCGGCGGCCTGTCGAGTTCCGTGGGCGAAATGGCCCGGGATTCCGGCGGGGCCGAGCTCTATCTCGACCGGGTGCCGCTCAAGTACGACGGTCTGGTCCCCTGGGAGATCCTTACGTCCGAGGCCCAGGAGCGCATGACCCTGGCCGTGCCGCCCAGGCATATGGCGGAGTTCCTCAAGCTCGCCCGGGAAATGGGCGTCGAGGCCAGCGAACTCGGCACGTTTACCAATTCCGGCTACCTGCGCGTCTACTACGGCAACCGCACCGTGGCCTATATCGACATGCCCTTCCTGCACGAGGGCACGCCGGTCATGCACTTGAGCGCCACCTGGACACGGCCGGTGGTGGCCCGCACCGAACCGGTGCCGCCGGCGGACGGCCACGGCGCGCTGCTCACCCGCATGCTGGGGCGGCTCAACATCTGCAGCAAGGAATACGTGGTGCGGCAGTACGACCACGAGGTCAAGGGCGGCTCGGCGGTCAAGCCCCTGTGCGGCGTGCGCCGGGACGGCCCGTCCGATGCCGGGGTCATGCGGCCCGTGTTGTCGCGGCCCGAGGGCGTGGCCCTGTCCCACGGCATTTGCCCGCGCTACTCCGATCTCGACACCTACTGGATGATGGCCGCGTCCATCGACGAGGCCGTGCGCGGGGCCGTGGCCGTGGGTGCCGATCCCGACCGGCTGGCCGGCGTAGACAACTTCTGCTGGTGCGACCCGGTGGAGTCGGAAAAGACCCCGGACGGCCGCTACAAGCTGGCCCAGCTCGTGCGGGCCAACCGGGCCTTGGCCCACTTTTGCCGGGCGTTGCGCGTACCGTGCATCTCCGGCAAGGATTCCATGAAAAACGACTACACCGGCGGCGGGGTCAAGATCTCCATTCCGCCCACGGTGCTGTTCTCGGTGGTCGGCTTCGTGCCCGACGTGGACCGGGTCGTGACCTCGGACTTCAAGGCCCCGGGCGATCTGGTCTACCTGCTCGGCATGACGCGCCCCGAACTTGGCGCTTCGGAGCTGGCCGACGAACTGGGCTTCACCTCGCCCGATGTGCCCCAGGTCGACGCAGTCCCGGCCCGTATTCGCTATGTGACCCTGCACCAGGCCATTCGCGGCGGGCTCATTTCGGCCTGCCACGACTGCTCCGACGGCGGTCTGGCCGTGGCCCTGGCCGAAATGGCCATCGGCGGCCGGCTGGGCGCTGCCCTCGACCTGGATATGGCCCCGGGCGCAACCGAACTTACCGACCTGGAACTGCTCTACAGTGAAACCCAGAGCCGGCTGGTGGTGACCGTGCCGGCGGCCCACCAAGCAGCCTTCGAGGCCGCCTTTGCCGGCCAGAAGATCGGCCTGCTCGGCACGGTGGCCGACGCGGCGACCCTGCGCCTCACGCGCGGGCAGACCACGCTGTGCGACGTCCCGGTCGAGGACCTCGCCCAGGCCTTCAAGGCCACCCTCAACTGGTAAGCTTCCACCCTCTGGCCGCCACCGATATGTCAGTGGCGGCCAGAGGGTCTTGTCTCCGTCACTCTCACGCATCCATCCCCTGTGGGCTGTCCACGTCTCCCAACCGCAGGGCAATCGCTCCCGCACGCTGACAGTCTTGCCACAAACCGTGAAGCGGTGTAGGTTTTTCGTGACAGACTTTCGACACGGGAGGCCGACATGCTCCGCTGGCACGTATTGCTCATGACGTTGCTGGTGGCGGGTATTTTTTGGCGTCCTGCCCTGGTCCAGGCGCAACACCACGAGCCCCCGCAGGACGAGCCCGTTTATATGGGCTCCACCGCCTGCAAGGACTGTCACAGAACCTTGTACGAATCCTACCTCCACGGCTCCAAAAAGGCCCAGTCCTCCCGATCCATCAAGCGCATGGCGCCCAAGCTCACCACGGAGGAGCTGCGCGGCTGTTTCGGTTGCCACACCACGGGCTACGGCCGTCCCGGCGGTTTCGTGAGCTTCGAAAAAACCCCGGAACTGGCCGATGCCGGCTGCGAGGTCTGCCATGGCCCGGGCTCGGCCCATGTGGCCTCGGGCGGCGATCCGGCCAGGATCACGGCCAAGCCGGCCATGGCCCTGTGCGAGACCTGCCACAACAGCAAGCGCGTCCAGGATTTCAATTTCAAGCCCATGCTGTTCGCCGGGGCTCATTAAAATTTCCGTTTTTTTCAGTCACGCAGCCTCCCACGCCGTGGCTTGGTGACAGTTCTAGCCCCCTGGCCGCCTCTTTCTTGACAAATTGGTTGAAAATAAGGAGTAGACTTGGCTCCGAGGGATCGGTATTTTTTAGTCGTTATCCTTGATGACGTGACCGCGTCGGTGCATACGCCCCAGGCCCGCCTTGGCCGGCCATTGGGCACATGACCTTGTTGCCGCTCAGGCAAGGGTTCGGCCCAGGCCGACCCGGCGCTGAGGGCAAATGAGGAACAACGAAGCGGCCCAAACCAGAAAAGGAGCTTTCCCATGGATAAATACGAATGCAGCATCTGCGGCTATGTCTATGATCCCGAAGCCGGCGATCCGGACAACGGCGTGGCTCCCGGCACCAAGTTCGACGATGTGCCCGAAGACTGGGTCTGTCCCACCTGCGGCGCCCCCAAAAGCGAATTCAACAAAGTCTAACCCCCCGCTTCATGTGCTCCGCCCTCGGCGGAAAATCGAGGAATCGCATGCGACCTGTTGAAATATGTAAGGATATTCACTGGGTTGGTGCCGTGGACTGGGAGTGTCGCAACTTCCATGGCTACTCCACCTCCCCGCGTGGAACGACCTACAACGCCTTTTTGATCAAGGACGAGAAGACCACCCTGATCGATACGGTCAAGGCCAACTTTGCCGGCCAGTTGCTGTGCCGGCTGGCCCATCTGGTCAAGCCCGAGGACGTCGACTACCTTGTCGTCAACCATGTGGAAATGGATCACTCCGGGGCCCTGCCCGAAGTGGTGGCCCGGACCAAACCCGAAAAAATCTTCACCTCGCCCATGGGCGAGCGGGCCATGAAAGCGCATTTCGACTGCGCGGACTGGCCCATCGAAGTGGTGGCCACCGGCGCCTCGGTCTCCATCGGGCAGCGGACGCTCCAGTTTCTGGAGACCCGGATGCTCCACTGGCCCGACAACATGGCCACTTATGTCCCCGGGGACGGTGTGCTCATCTCCTCGGACGCCTTTGGCCAGAACTGGGCCACCAGCGAGCGCTTCGCCGACGAAGTGGACCGGTCGTTGCTGCAAAAAGAGCTCGACCGGTATTACGCCAACATCGTCCTGCCCTACAGCCCCATTACGTTAAAGACCATCGCCGCCATCGAGTCCATGGGGCTCGACATCCGCTACCTCCTGCCCGACCATGGGCTGTTGTACCGGACGCCCGAGGACGTGGCCTCCGCCATGGACCGTTACAAGGAACTGGCGGCCCAGAAACAGAAGAAAAAGGCTGTCATCGTCTTCGACACCATGTGGCACTCCACCGAGGCCATGGCCCACGCCCTGGCCGACGGACTCATGGAGCATGGCCTTGCAGTGAAAATCATGAACCTGCACACCTTCGACCACTCCGACGTCATGGAGGAGGTCTGGGACGCCGCCGCCGTGCTGGTGGGCTCGCCCACCCACAACAACGGCATCATGCCCAAGGTGGCGGACATGCTGACCTATATGAAGGGTCTCAAACCCAAGGACAAGATCGGCGGTGCCTTCGGCTCCTACGGCTGGAGCGGCGAGGCGCCCAAGGTCATTGCCGAATGGCTGACCGGCATGGGCATGACTATGCCGGCCGAACCGATGCGGCTGCTCTACGTGCCCAAACACGAGCAGCTGGCGGCCTGCGTGGAGATGGGTCGCACCATCGGCGCGGCCGTGGTGGCCAAGCTCGGCTGAACCGGTCCCCTTTCGAATGCCAAGGCGCAATTCCCGGCCAGTCCGGGGATTGCGCCTTTTTTGCATTCGGGGATGAGAGGCTGAGAAGGAAGTGCCCCTGCGGCGGCCGAAGGGTTCCGCCCTTTGGGAACCCGTTGCGACGGAACCGCGCGCTTCCCGGTAACCAGGACCTTGCGCAAAAAAAAAAGCCGGCCCCGAAGGTCCGGCTGAACAGACAGACAACGCGGTGCCGGATCAACCGGCTTTGTCGAGATAACGGCTGACGGCCGGATTGGGCCGTACGGTGGAGCGGTAGCCGGAAAGACGCTGGTTTTCCTGCTTGGCCCGCTGCAAATCGCTCTTGAGTTCGGCGTGCAGGCGCCTGGCCTCGGTCGTCAGCTGACCCTGCAGGCTCTTGAGCTTGAGCAGCTTGTCCCGAAGCAGGCCCACGGATTCCGGATCGGTTTCGCCCCAGGCCATTTCCAGCAACTGACCACGTTCCTTGGCCAACTTCTCGGCTTCCTCGATCTCGCCGGCGAGAAGGCAATGCAATTCGCGTTCTCCCGTGGCCAGGGCCTGTTCGAGCAGGTCAAGCTTGTCGGACATGGCGTTATTCCTTGGCTGCGTCCCGGAAGTTGTCGCGCAGGACAGTGATGACGGTCTTCCAACGGTTCATGGCCGGAATGAATTCGTATTCGAGCAGATCGGCCAGCAAAATCCAGTCCTCGTTCTCCAGCACTTCCGTCATCTCGGAAAAGAGGTTGGACACTTCCTCGCTGGCCTCTTCAAAAGCCTTGTCGTCGGCCAGTTGCACATCCTGGCGCAGCACGCCGATCATGTTCAGGAAATCCCGGGTAACATCGATCAGGTCCTGGTAGACTTCCAGGGCTTCGGCGTCATCGGCCTGGCGGAACAGCTCGGCCACACGACGGGCCCCGTGCTCCATGAGCCGCGCCACCTTGTCGAGCTCCAGGGTGATGTCGAGGGCCATTGTCACCCGAGGAACGCTTTTGATCTCCACGGATTCGATATCCGCGACATCGATGTCCTCGGCCTGGTGGGGGTAGATTTCCGAAAATTGTTCATTATTGACGAAGACATCGGTGACGACGCGACCTTCCAGCTCGCCCCCGTCCACGATCGTCGCCAGGATCTCCTCGAGATTCTGGAACTGCTTCACTTCCATGCCGGTCGACCGGCCGTCCACGCTGATCATCGCGCGCCTCCATCTGAGATGGTCTCGGGGGGAAAGGATTTCCAGCTCCCGCCCCCATCTTGCAACATCCAGACCAGGAAAAGCGCTCAGGCGTGGTCAAGCAGTCGGGAGAAGGCCGCGACACAACCGGCATAGCGGTCGATACGGGCCAGAAGCGCGGACAGATCGCGGCCGGGGTCCTGGGCCTGGCGCAGCCAGAGATGGCCCAGGACGGCCAAATGCGGCGAAGCGAGCCACAGGCGCTGCAGGCGGTCCCAGGTGGCCAGGAACCGGCCTTTCATGGCCGGCGACCGGGCCAGCAAGCCCGCCTGGCCGGACAGCAGACGCAACAGATCGGCCGACTGGACAAGACTCGTGGTCAGGGCGTCCCGCAAGGCCTCGGGCGCTGCTTCACCGGATGCGGGCACCGCCAACGGATCGTCGCCGTCAAGGAACCGACGCAGTACCTGGCGTTGCAGATGCAGCCAAACCGCCCGGGGCTCCCGGTCGTGGCCGGACAGGGAACGCAAATCCATGAACCCGGCCGCGTCAAAGCCCGAGAGCCAGGCCCGTGCCCCGGGATAGGCCCGGGGCCGAAAGGTCCCCGTGTCGCAAAAATCCGCCACCGCCGCAGCCACGGTTTCCGGGGCAATGGCCCGAAGGCAAGCGTTTTCGCGGGGGCACGGCACACGAAACGGACACGGATGGCAATCCAGGTCCGGTTCCAGGCACAGACAGCCCGGCCGGTAGGGACCGGTGTCAAAAGGTTGGGCCGTGGCGAAAAAAAGGGCTACCGACGGCACATCCAGGCCGGCGGCCAAATGCAGGGTGCCGGTGTCGTTGGTGACGAGCAATTCCAGGTTGGCCACGGCCGCGGCCAGTTCCGGCAATCCGGTACGGCCGACCAGATCCACGAACGGCTCCCTGGCCGCGCTCCGGTACTGCTCCGCCAAGCCGGTCTCGCCCGGCCCTCCGAGCAGGACCGGCGCCAGACGCCGGGTACGCCACAACCAGTCCCCCAGCCAGGCAAAGGACGCCACCGGCCACTGCCGGATCGCGGCGCTGGCCCCGAGTTGCAGGCCCACATAGCCCGCGGCTCCGGCTACCTGGGTGCGAAAGCCGTCCCGAGCATGGTCCAGGGCCGCCTGTTCAGGCCGGACCAGGGCAAAGCGTCCCGGACCGTTGCCCCCCCCGGCCGCCTTGCGAAACAGATCGACAATATTAAATGGCGACACCCCCCGGTTGGCCGAGGATGCCTCCAAAAAGACCGCCCATAGCGTGGTTTCCTGGCGAAAACCCAAGGCGTCCAGCCCAAACCCCTGCACGGCTTCGCCGCACAGCCGCTTGGCCAGAAGCCTCGCCGCAACGCTCGAGGTGAGGTTGACCACGGCCTCGGGCGCGAACTCTCGGGTGATCCGGTCGGTGAAGGCGCCGACGCGGGCCAACGCGCCGTGCCAGTCCCGGTCCAGCCCGGCCAGCAACTGCGCCCCGGGCAAGGGGAAAACCTGGCCGACCTCGGGCAGGAGCCTGGCTGCCCCGGCAAAATTTTCCAGGCACGCCAAGGCGATCATATGCCCGGCCTCGGCCAGTTCCGCCAGGGCCGGCTGGGACTGAAGCAGATCGCCCAGCCGCGTCAGGTTTTGCACGAGCAAGCGCATCACCGCTCCATACCAGGAACTCCCTGGCGGCCAAAGCGTTTTTCCGGCTGCTTCACGGCTTGTTGGCCGGGCTCGAAGATGCTATCCGGACCACAAGAACAACCGATAGGCTTGCCCGGCCAACCATCCTCCATGACATGCCATTTCGATGACAGCGGTTTCACCGCCAGGGTGCGCAAGCTGGCCCGCTTCCTGCCGGATGGCAAACAGCCTGAGCTGTGCCGCCTGGTGGAGGATGTGGAGCAGGCCCTGGACGTTTTGGCCCGGGAACGCGCCGATCTGGCCGACCAGAACAGGCTCTATGCCGCCGAGGCGGTCCGCCTGCGCGACCGGGTGCGACGTTTGTGCCAGCATCGCGACCGGTTGCAAGGTATTTTCCGAGCCAACAGCCAGGCCTTCGCGACCTTCCGCTCAGCCCTGACCCTTTCCCGGGGACTGCGCAGCCTGGCCGAACTGCCCGAGGTCATGGTCAAGCTCGGCCAAGCCATGGACGTGCCCGCCCTGGCCTGCCTGTTGTGCCGGGAGGATTTCGGGTCGGACGACGCCTTAGCCTATCTGCGACCGACGCGGGCCGCCCTGGGCGCGGCCCTGGGTAACCTGCCGCATCGGGACTCCCCGCATTCCCTGTACATGGGCACGCTGACGGCCTTGCCCGAGCCGGCCTTTTTTTTCGGCCCGGACCCCTGGACCGCCTGGCCACAATTGGCCGGCGGTTCCTGCTGCATCAGTCCCCTGGAGGACAAATACCGGCCGAACCGGATCTTAGGCGCCCTGGTCCTGGCCGACCCTGATCCCGGCCGCTACGCGCCGGACAAGGGGACTGATTTTCTCGAACATTTCTGTGAAATTTTTGCCGGCGACCTCCAGCACGTCCGTATCCATGAGGAGCTCACCCGCCAACGGGAATCCGACGAACTGACCGGCATTCCCAACCGGGCCTACCTGACCCGGCATGGGCCGCCGCTTCTGGCCATGGCCGCGCGCAAGGACGCACCCCTGACCATGCTCTTTTGCGATCTGGACCGTTTCAAGGCCGTCAACGACACCTTCGGTCACGCCGTGGGCGACGCGGTGCTTGCCACCGTGGCCCGGACCATGGCCGATCAAATCCGGGCCTACGACCTGCTGGCCCGGCTCGGCGGCGATGAATTCGTCCTGCTTTTGCCCGATACCGACCCGGACCAGGCCGTGGTCATGGCTGAACGCATCCGCGCCGCCGTGACCGAGGCTGTGGCCGGACTCGGCCTATGCGGCCTGCCCGGTCTGTCCGTGGCCATCGGCTTGGCCCGCTACGAGCCCGGGCAAACCATTGACAGCCTCATCCGACAAGCCGACGCCTCCATGTACGCCGACAAGCGCAATACACCCGACACCTAACCGCTCCGGAGTCCCCCATGCCCGTTTCCCTGTTGTTCCGCCGCGTCAGCTTTTTCCTGGTATTGCTCGTCCTTACCATAGCCACCCAAGCTCCGGCCGCTTCCCGCGTCGACACGTTGGCAACGGCCATGACCCTGGAAGAAAAAGTCGGCCAGCTTTTCATGGTCTGGTTTCAGGGCCCCAAGCTGTCCGACGATCTGGTACAGCTTATCCGGGACCGCCATGTGGGCGGGTTCATCCTCTATTCCCTGCCCGGCAACATCGAGTCGCCGGGGCAAGTGGCCAAGCTCACAAGCGACCTCCAGGCCCAGGCGGCAAAATCATCCCGGGGCCTCGGGCTGCTCATCGGCGTGGACCAGGAAGGCGGGCCCGTGGCCCGGCTGCGCCAAGGGGTCACGCTTTTCCCGAGCCAGATGGCCCAGGCGGCCACGGGCCGGGCCGATCTGGTCCGGCTGGCCGCCACCATCACCGGTCAGGAACTCACGACCCTTGGCATCAACGTGGATTTCGCCCCGGTGGCCGACGTCAATGTCAATCCGGCCAACCCGGTGATCGGCATCCGCTCCTTCGGTTCGGACCCGGCCCTGGTGGCCCGGCTGACCGCCGCCGCCACCGCCGGCTACGGCGCCGCCGGCATCATCTGCACGCCCAAGCATTTTCCCGGCCACGGCGACACCAATGTGGATTCCCATGTCGGCCTGCCCGTGGTCACCCATGACGCGGCCACCCTGGGCAAGGTTGATTTCCCGCCCTTCCGGGCGGCCTTCGCGGCCAAGGCGCCAGCGGTCATGACCGCCCATGTCCTCATCCCGGGCCTGACCGCCAACGACCTCCCGGCCACCCTTTCCCCCCGTATCCTGCTCGGCATCCTGCGCGGACGTCTCGGCTTCGACGGTGTGATTTTTTCCGACTCCCTGGGCATGGGAGCGGTGGCCAACCGCTACGGCACGGCCGAAGCGGCCGTGATGGCCCTGGCCGCCGGCGCCGACGTGCTGTTGATCGGCGCCGATGCCGGACAGCCCCTTTCCGAACGGCTGGAAGCCATGGACAGGGTGGCCGAGGCCGTGCGCCAGGGGCGTGTGCCCATGGCCCGGCTCGATGCGGCCGTGACCCGGGTGCTGCGGCTCAAGGAACGTTTCGGCCTGCTGGACGCCTCCCGACTGGCCACGCCCGTCGCCAACCTCGACCGCCGGGTGGGTACGGCCGCCCATCTGGAAGTGGCTCGCCGCATTGCCCTGCGCAGCCTGACCGCCCTGAACCTGGACAAACGTCTTCTCCCCTTGCCGGCCCAAACCGACACCTTGCTCGTGCGCCCGAAATCCGGCCGCGAGACCCTGGACGAACCGGCCGAAGCCGCCCTTGCCCAATGGCCCGGCGTGACCACGGTCTTTGTCCCGGCCGATCCCGACCCCGGGACCATCCAGAACCTGGCCGCCAAGGCCGCATCCGCCCGCCATGTCGTCTTCCTGTCGACCAATGCCAGCCGTCGCCCCGGACAAATTCGCCTGGCCGAGGCCCTGGCCAAGGCCGCGCCCGACCGGCTGGTGCTGGTGGCGGCCGAGTCCCCCTACGATCTGCCCGTCCTGCCCAAGGCACCGGTGCGCCTGGCCCTGTACGGCGAAACTCCGGTCGGCCTGGACGCCCTCCACAAGGCGCTTTTCACCCCATTCCACTTCACCGGCCGCTGCCCGGCCCGCCTGGAGACCGTCGCGCCGTAACTGCCGTCACCGCAAATGCGGGCTGCCCGATCGGTAGTGTGACAACGATGCGACGGGCATGCAGCACACATGACGTCACAGTGACAAGAGCCAACCCGAAAAGAAAAAACCGGGACCCTGTCTCTTGACGATAGTTCGGTTATGGTTTTGGATACCTGAAATATCTTCGCACCAGGAGCCTTCATGAACGGTCGCCAATTCGCGCACGCACCCGGCAAGATGTGCCTCGTGTGCGGCATCGTCCTCAGCATCCTGATCATCATCGCCTGCCTTGTCGGCAACCTCATCCTCGCCATTGCCCTGGGGCTGGCCGGAGGGCTTGGCACCTGGCTTGCCGCCCGGCACATGGACGCCCCGTTACGGCGCCTCCATGACGACCTCGCGCGGATGAACACGGACCACCGCGCCTTTCTCCTGGAAGACGTTCTGACCTGGAAATCCCTCGGCCCCTTGGCCGCCCAGGCCAGTGAAGCCCTGGAATTCAACATGCGCCGACGGGAATACTACCGCAGCGCCATCCTGGCCGTGGGCACGCCGTTTTTCATCTGCAACACCGAGGGCCGTATCACCCAAACCAGCCACTCCTTTTGTGAGATGCTCGGCAAAACGGAAAACGACGTCGTGGGCAAGACCGTCAGCCAGGCCGTCTACAACAAGGATGGTGCGTCGCTCACGGAAAAGGCCCTGCGCGAAGAAAGCAGCATCCATGCCGAGCGCGACCTCGTTTTCTGGAACGGTAAGCATATTTCCTGTTTTTTTTCAGTGCGCTGCTTCAAAGGCTTGCGGGGGGATCTTCTCGGCGCGGTGGTCACCCTCACCGACTTGAGCGAACTGCGCGCGCAGCAACAAAAAACCGAACAGGCCCAGGCGGAATTGCGCGATCTCGGCGGCGAGATCAATGAATTGTCCCAGCGTGTGGCCTCGGCCTCGGAAGAGCTGTCCGCCTCCTCCGATGAGCAGGCCCGCGGCGCCAAGCAGCAAAAAGAACAATCCGACTCCGTGGCCACTTCCATGGAGGAAATGACCGCCACGGTCCTGGAGGTGGCCCAAAACGCCTCCAAGACCTCCGAAGCGGCCGATGCCGCCAACCAGGCCGCCGAAACCGGCGCCAGCCAGATCCGCGAAGCCATCACCGGCATCAAGGCCGTGGCGTCCGCCACCGGCAAGCTCGGCCAGGTCCTGACCGCCCTGGACGGTCAGGCGGCCGAAATCGGCCGGATCATCGGCGTGATCAACGACATTGCCGACCAGACCAACCTGTTGGCGCTCAATGCCGCCATCGAGGCGGCCCGGGCCGGCGAAGCCGGACGCGGCTTTGCCGTGGTGGCCGACGAGGTGCGCAAACTGGCCGAAAAGACCATGACCGCCACCAAGGAAGTGGAAAAGGCCATCCGCGAGATTCAGGACGGTTCCCGCCATGCCGTGGGTTCCATGCACGAGACCGAGACCCGGGTGGCCGAAAGTACCGAGGCCACGGACAAGGCCGGCCAGGCCCTTGACCACATCATGGAACGCATCCGGGAAGTGACCGGACAGGTGGCCCAGATCGCCACGGCGGCCGAACAGCAATCCGCCGCCGCCGAGGAGATCAACCGCAATATCGAAGTCATCGCCTCGGTCGCCTCGGAGGCCGACGAGGGCGCCTCCCAGACCGCCCAGGCCACCCGGGAACTGGCCGAACTGGCCCAGTCCCTGCTTGCCCTGGCCAGCACATTTGCCGAGCGGGACGAAAAAAATGTTCGGCTCCGCGAATCCGAAGGCCGCATGAAGGGTATCCTGCCCAAACTCACCCAGGAATTCATCCGGGAACAGTTCGGGGAGAGCGTCTTCGACCACATGCAGGAAACCATGGGCCATCCCACCTTCCTGCCCACCCAGAACTATCCGGATCAGGTCCTGCGCCAGATGGCCGAAATCGTGGCCGCCAAGACCGGAAAATCGCAACGCGACGTCTTCCTCAACCTCGGCCGCTACACCATCAAGGGGTTCCACAAGCTGTATCCGCGCTCCTTCAAAGGCGATACCCTCAAGGAATTCTACCTGACCATGAACGAGACCCATGCCCGGCTGACCAAGGACATGCCGGGTCTCATGCCACCCCGCTTCACCTATGAGGATCTGGGTGACCGGCTCATCATGACCTACCACTCCCGGCGCGGTTACGGGGAATATTTCGAAGGCATCCTCAACGGCGCGGCGGAATACTTCCACGAACCGGTCCGCATCGCCGTGACCTCGCCGGACAAAAACACGGCCCGGGCGGAAATCCAGTTCCTGGCCAAAAGCAAGCGTCCCAAGGCGCTCGGCGCCTAAGCCGATATCCGGGACCATGGCGCGCGTCGTGGCCCCGGAAACCTCCCTGTGCCGGCCGGAGTGCCCGTGCTGACCATTGCCTGTTACAGCTTCGACGATCCCAACCAGGCCTGCGCCCGGCTGCGCGTGCTGGAACCGGCCAGGGCCCTGGGCAAGGCGGTGCGCCTGCTTTGGGGCGCCGTGCCCCAGGGACAAGGACACCGCGTGCGGCACGACATCCTGGAGACGGCCGATGTGGTGCTCATCCAGCGCGTCTTCCCTTTTCCAGGCACCGCGCCATTGCTTGAGACCATTTTTGCCTCCGGCAAGCCCGTCGTCTACGACACCGACGATGACTGGACCAGCCTGCCCGCAAGCCACACCTTTTTTCCGGATCTCGGACAGCGCCTGCCGCTTATCCTGGATACGGCCCGCCGGGCCCATCTGGTCACGGTGAGTACGCCGACCCTGGCTGCGATATTCGACGCCTTGGACGTCAGGCACGTCCGGGTGGTGCCCAATAGCCTGCCCGAGGCCCTCTGGCCCCCCACCCCGCCGCCCGACCGGCCCGTGACAGCCGTGGGATTGGCCGCCACGCCCACCCACCGAGACGATCTGGCCGTCCTGGAAGGGGCCCTTTCCGGACTGGCAGGCCGCCTCGGCCGTGAGGCTCGCTGGGTGTTTTTCGGCTGTCCGCCCCAAAAAGGTCTGTTTCCCGGCTCCACCGTGCTCCCCTTCAGCCAGGACTATGGTGCCTATGCCGCTCGATTGCCGCGCCTTGGCCTGGCCATCGGTCTGGCGCCCCTGGCCGACACGCCCTTCAACCGGGCCAAAAGCCCCATCAAATGGATGGAATACGCCGCTTGCGGCCTGGCCGGCGTATTCGCGGATCTTCCACCCTACCAGGGTGTGGTGGAGCAGGAACGCACCGGCCTGCTGGTCGGGCCCGATCCCAAAGACTGGTGCCAGGCCGTGGAACGGCTCGTGCGCGATGCGGCCCTGCGGAAGCGTCTGGCCCACCAAGCCTGGGAAGCCGTCTCCCGGGAACATCTGCTTTCCGCCCGGGCCGTGCTGTACCTGGAAGCTTGGCAAGCAGCCACGCAGCGAGGCGCGCCATGAAAGATCCTGCGGACCAAGACACCTTCCCGGCCATCCCGCCGGAGTTGGCCGACCGGCTCCTGGCCGGCACCCTCGGTCGTGACAATCTGGTCCAAACCGCTGCCCTGGCCAGACAGGCCCTGCCCTCCCTGGGACCGGCCTTCGCAGAACTCTCCGGCCTGCTGCTGGCGGCGGCCCTGGAGGAGGACAGTCTGCACGGACCGACGGCCGCGGCGCTCCTAACGGCCGCCACCGACCGCCTATCCCCTGGCCCTCGCCTGCACCCGGATTTTACCGCCCTGCTGGCGCACATGGTCCGCGCCTTCACCCTTCCCGATCAGGTCGACGCCTACCAGCATGTGGCGGCACAAGGCGACCGGGAACACCTGCGCGCCTATCTCGAAACCGAATGCCGCACCGGCCGCCATCGGCTGTTCTGGTTGCGTGTGGCGTTGCGCCAAGCCGTCATCGATCGGATGTTTGCCTGGGGCAAATCCCTGATCGCGGCCGCCCTGCCCCCCGGACTTCCCTCTCTGGCCGCCAAGCTGACCGCCGACCTGGAGCTGCTGGCCGGGCGGCCCGACAGGGCCCTGGAGCACTATGAGACGGCCGAGCGCCAGGCGCCCTGGCCCGCCGGGCTGTTTCGCCTGGGCCTGGCCGCCTGGCAGGCCGGCGCCACCGAGCAGGCCATCGCGCACCTGCGCGGCATCGTCCACAGCCAGCCCTGGCAGGCCTCGGCCACCCTGGCCCTGTTCGATCTGCTCCAGGGCCGGGACACGGCCCGGGCCGCCCTGCCCGGACAGGTGGCCATCTGCCTGTTTACGTACAACAAGGCGCAGGACCTCGATCGGACGCTGGCCGGTGTTTTCGCCTCGGACCTGGACGGCGCCACGGTCACGGTGCTCGACAACGCCTCCCGCGACGCCACCCCGGCCGTACTTGCCGGTTGGCGCGACCAGGTCGGAGCCCATCGGCTGCACGTGATCTCCCTGCCGGTCAATATCGGCGCCCCGGCCGCCCGAAACTGGCTCATGACCGCCGCGCCCGCCGTCAGGCAAGCCCTGTTCACGGTCTATCTCGACGACGATGTGCGGCTTCCCACGGATTGGCTGTCACGCCTGGGCGCGGCCGTGGAGGCCTATCCCGAGGCCGGCGTCTGGGGCTGCCGGATCGCCGACGCGGTCAATCCGGCCATTGCCCAGGGCGTTGACGCCACCCTGCTGCCGCCCGCAGCCGGAAAAAGCCCCGGAGCCGGCCCGAGACTAAACGATCTGCACGCCGAAACCTTCGATATGGGGGGATTTGCCCATCTGCGACCGTGTCTTTCAGTCATGGGCTGCTGCCATCTGTTCCGCACGAACCGGCTGTTTGGCGGCGGCGGGTTCGACATCCGCTTTTCCCCGTCCCAGTACGACGACCTGGACCACGATCTGCGCCTTTGTCTCTCCGGCCGTCCGGCCGTATACCAAGGGCATCTGGTCGTAGGCCACGCCCGTCCGTCGGCCATCCTGGTCCCGCAACGCCCGGAGCAGATCGCCAACAGCCACGCCAATCAGATCAAACTCATGGGCAAGCATCGTGAACGATTCAGGGAACTGGCATCACTGTCCCGATACGTTCTGGCCCATGATCTGGCCGACAAGGCACGCACGCTGGCCGACACGGGTGCTCCCGATACCGCCACGCGTCTCTGGCAGGCCCTAACCCGCAACAGCGAAACGGAAAACCGGATGCAACAGTCGTGAAACGGCGGGAAGATTCCTCCTCCCGCACGGCCGCTGCCTAGGGGTGTGGCTGTTCGGCTTTGGCCGCATCGGCCAGGGGAAACGACAGCCGAAACACGGTCCCCTGGCCCGAACCAAAGGTCAGGGCGCCGCGCAGTTGTCGCGTGAGTTGCACCACAAGCTGCATGCCCAGGGTCTTGCACGCATCCGGGTGAAATCCCTCGGGCAGAGCCACACCGTCATCGGCGACCTCGGCCCGGACAAACGCGTCCGATACCGCCACGGCCAGACGGATCTCGCCGGTCTTGCGGCCCTCGAAACCGTGCTTGATGGCGTTGGTCAGCAGTTCGTTGACGATCAGCCCAAACGGGATGGCCTTGTCCACAGGCAGGTGGCAGGCGGCAAGATCGAGAACGATATTCAGGTGTTTGTTCCCGCGCAGGGTCTGGATCACCCGCGGGGCCAACCGCTCCAGATACTCCTTCACATCGACCCGGCCCAGATCCCCGGACCGGTACAGTTCCTCGTGAACCAGGGCCATGGAAGCGATGCGGTTGCGGCTCTCGTCGAACAGCTCCTGGATCGCCGGGTCCGCGATGCCGTCCTTCTGGAGAAACAGCAGACTGGAAATGATCTGAAGATTGTTTTTGACCCGGTGGTGCACTTCCTTGAGCAGGACTTCCTTTTCGAGCAAGGAATTGCGCAACTGCACCTCCTTGCTTTTGCTCTCGGTCACGTCACGGATAACCCCGACAATGAAGCGTTGTCCCGCGGTATCAACGAAAAGCCCCTTTTTGGTGACAAGCACATGCGGGTGGCCCTGGGTGTCGGTAAAGGGCTCCTCGGTGATGTCTTCCTGGCCGGTTTCCAGAACAAACCGATCCCTCTCCAAAAACAAGTCCGCCTCTTCCTGGGGCACGAAATCGATATCCATCCTGCCCTGAATTTCTTCGCTCGTATGGCCGAGCATCTGGCACAAGGCCTCGTTGACCAGGACGAAGCGGTGCCGGGCATCCTTCACGAACACCGGATCGGGTATGGTTGACAGAATACGGGCCAAAAATTCCCGGGAACGGTTGCGCTCCTCCTCGGCCTTGCGCCTCTCGGTGATGTCGCGGGACACGCCGACATAGCCCAAAAAATGTTCCGAAGCATCCACCATGGGCCGCACAACGGTTTCCACCCAGACCGTGGAGCCGTTTTGCCGGTACAACTCCAATTCGAGACGCTCCACCGAGCCGAGATCCTCGGCCACATCGGGGTGGGCGGCCACGGCGGACTGAACCTTGGCATAGGATTCGGGCGTCATGATCTCCGGCAAGGACTCCTGCATAGCCCGCTCCACGGACAGGCCCCGTACCTTCTGCACCGACGGACTGATGTAGGTCAGCCGAAATTCCGGATCGAGGGTGAAGATGAGGTCGTGGGCATTGTCGGCCAGCAACCGGTACTTGGCCTCGCTTTCCCGCAAGGAGCGTTCCGCTGCCAGTTGGGCGGAGATGTTGCGCAAAAAAACCAAGGCCCCGGGACGCCCTCCCACGGCAAAGGGCACCGCCGCCCCTTCCACGTCCATCAGCGCGCCGTTGCCCCGTACATACTGTTGGGCGCACAGTTCCACCGGCCGAGACTCCTCGAGAACCCGCCGCATGCGCCGTTCGACCGTGGGCCGGGAGTCCTCGGCCACGTGATCGAGTACAGGCTGTCCCTTGAGCCGCTCCAGATTTTCAACCCCGAGCAGGCGCAACGCCGCGGCATTGGCGTACACGAAACGGCAGGCGTCATCGTGGACAAAGAGGGCCTCGGGTGCGCTTTCGACCACCAGACGATAATGTTCTTGGCTTTCGCGCAAGGCCTGTTCCTGGCGGCGATACATGGCTAAATGATAGCGGAGCAACAGATACAGGCAAAGAGCCGTTACAAGAATAAAACAGAAACCCTTGACCATGGACACGCGAAACAAGGCATCCGGTGAATCCTGAAATTTAAAAACGGTGAGAGAATCGGATATGGAAATCCACAACAGGCCGATTGTCGTATATGCCAGGACAATCATAACAGGTTTGAACAACATCACCTTATAATTTGATTGTAGTGTGTTGTTTCGCATCATGGAGTCTGTTTGTTGTACCGGACCATATTCCCAATCCACCAGCGACCTCCCGGTCTATTGCTGTTCCGTGGCCTTGGTCAGCCTCGTGACGTTGGATTTTGTAAAAAAACCGTCAAAGTCATCATACCGTTGAATGTACTCATTGACCAGATAACTATACGGCGACATCACGGAAAAAATCTGTTTAAGCCCTTGTCCGCGTGACCCCACCAGTTCCGACAGAAAACGCAAACCGGCTTGGCCAAGCCCGACCACGACCTCCTCAATGTGGGTCACATTGAAAGCCAAATGATGAGGCCGCAAACCGTAATTGCGGATGAAACGCTCGGTGGGGCCGATCCGGGCCGGATCGTCACCGTCCGAGGGACTGATGCCCGAGGTGAAGACCTGGGCATATTCGCCATCGGCCAGCCGAGCCACATTGGTGATGGAATTGAGGGAGTCGACATACACGGCAAAAGCGAACCGGTAGTTGGTCAGGGTCAGGAACTCCAAGATAGCCGCGTCGCGCTGCCGGGCCCGCACCCGGGTCGCCACGTGGTCGAGGCCCCGGATGTGAGCCCGCCAGGGATTGGTCGGCGTTGGCACCACGGTCTCCAGGGGGCGGGTCGCGCTGTGGTCGAAACGACCCGGCGCGCCCTTCCACTCGATAAAGCCCAGACTGTTGCCGGTGTGGACCGAAGGCGCGGTCTGGATAAAGGCGTAGGTGTCGGTGACCACTGGCGCGGCGGTCAGGAAGGTCACGCCGCGCTTTCTTTGCAAAGCCACATAGCGGTCGAGGTCATGGCAAGTGTAGACGAAGGTTTCCAGCCGACCGGCCACGACCGGCGGCGTCTTGGCACCGTGGTTGTAGGGCGTGAAGGGATTGTCGCCGCCCTGGCGGGCCTGGAGGAGAAAATCGGCTCCGAAGCCGTCGCGCAACACCAAGCAGGTCGCGGTGTCGGTCGCAAAGGCCGCGACCTGCGCAAGGGCCGTTGTGCCGACCAGTTCCTTTGCGGCCGGAAGCAGGTCCTCGGGCGCGGTGGTGACAATGACCGCGGCCAGCCCTCCGACCAGCCCTTCCAGACCATCGCGACGCCGGGCCGCAAGCACCTTTTCCACCTCGGCCAGCAGCACGGCATCGTCATTGTGAAATGCCCCCTCCATACCACCTCCTGCCTACGGGTTTACAGCCTCACAGCATATCGACAGGGTCCAGATCCAGGGTTAGCCGCACGTTGCCCGCCTTGCCCAGGGCCTCGCGGGCGGCGGCGAAGACCTGGCGCGCCGCTGGCCAGTCCGGGGCCTTGAGCAGACAATGAAACCGCCGCCGGCCGGCCAGAAGCGCCAAGGGTGCCGGAGCCGGCCCGAGCACCCGCACGCCCAAGGTCGCGGCGACCCGGCGCATGGCCTCGCCCGCCACGGCCACACGTTCCGGTCCGGCTTCGACCTCGCGGGCAAAACTCAACCGTACCAAGGCTAAACGGGTAAACGGGGGATAGCACAACCGCCGGCGCCGGGAAAGTTCCTGTTCGAAAAATCCCTCGAAATCCCCAGTGATCACGTGCTGGAAAAAGGGGTCAGCCGGGGTTCGCGTCTGGATGAGCACCCGCCCGGGCCGTTCGCCGCGCCCGGCCCGACCAGCCACCTGGGTCAGAAGCTGAAACGTCCGCTCCGAGGCCCGGTAATCGGGCAGATTGCGCCCGAGGTCGGCATCGGCCGCTACCACCAGGGTCACTTCCGGGAAATGATGCCCCTTGGAAAGCATCTGGGTGCCGACCAACACCTGGCCGCGTCCGGCGGCGAAATCGGCCAAAATGGCTTCGGCCCGCTCGGGACGGCGGGCCACGTCCCGGTCCAGGCGCAAAACCTTGGTCCCGGCCGGCAGCACCCCGGACAGCTGCTCCTCCAAAAGCTCCGCGCCCACGCCCATGGGCAGGAAATTCGTGCCGCCGCAGGTCGGACACGGCGCGGGATGGGGCCGGGTGTAGCCGCAATAGTGGCACACGAGGCGCTCCCGATCCTTGTGGAAGGTCAGCGACAGCTCGCATTCCGGGCAGCGCACGGGATTTTCGCAGTCCAGGCAATAGAGCAGCGGCGCATAGCCCCGGCGGTTGAGCAGGATCATGGCCTGGTCGCCGGCGGCCACGGTCTCGGCCAGGGCCGCGCTGGCCTGTTCGGTCAGAACCCCCAACCGGTCACCGGTTTCGCGCTGCCCGGCCACGGACGTCAGCTTGGCCAAGCCGCGCATGTCCACCAGTTCGATGGTCGGCATGCCCCCGCCGCCCACCCGATGCGGCAGGCTGACCATGGGCACCTGGCCCGTGCGGGCGGCCTGGAAGGTCTTGACGTCCGGGGTGGCCGAACCGAGCACGAGGAGCGCCCCGGATTGCCTGGCCCGGAAAAACGCCACTTCCTTGGCCTGGTACGGCAGCCGGTCCTCCTGCTTGAAGGCGCTGTCATGCTCTTCGTCGAGAATGATCAGTCCCGGATCGCGCAGCGGCAACAGCAAGGCCGAACGTGTGCCCGCGACAATGGCCGGGGCATCGGGCCGGCCCATGCTCCGAAAAGCCGCCTCCCGGACCGCCGGAGGCTGGTAGCCATGGTAAAAAAGCGTTGCGGCGGCCGGGAAAGCCCGGCACGCGGCCTGGTACAACCGGGCGGCCAGGGCGACTTCCGGGGCCAAGAGCAACACCCGGCGGCCGCGCTCCAGGGCCAGACGCGCTAGCTCCAGATAAAGGCGGGTCTTGCCGCTGCCGGTCACGCCATACACCAAACGGGCCGCGCCGTCCGGGGCGTCGAGGACCGGCGCCAGGGCGGCCAACGCAACGGCCTGGTCCTCGGTCAAGGGGGGGACGGCCGGTGCCGCAGCAGGCTCCGGCACGGCCTCCGGGACGATCTGGCCGGTCGTGCCGTTGTCCAGGGCCACGAGCTCCATTTCGACCAGCCGGCGCAGGATAGGCAAGGCCCCGGGGCCCAGGCGCTGGCGCAGTTCGGACAGCGGCATGGGCCCCCGGTCGCACAGCAGGTCGAGGACGGCCAGTTGCCGGGCCGCCCCCGGCCGCACCGGCCACGGCGGATCGGCGGCCAGCCGGCACAAGGGATCGGCTTGGTCCGCCTCGGCCTGACAGCGCATGGTCCCTTGGCGCCAGGCGGCGACCAGATCGATCAGCTCCTCGGGCGTACGCCGGGCCAGTCCCCGGGCGGTCAGGCGCCGCGGCAATCCGGCCACGTCGCAACGGAAGGAAAAGGCGGCGCTGCGCAGCCCCCGGGGAAGCAGCGCCCCCAGGATGCGGCCCGGCAGGGACAAATGGCGCGCGGCCAGATTGCGGACCAAGTCGAGATAGGGCGCATCGCACAACGGCTCGCGCTCCAGGGGCCACAGCACCGGGCGTACGGTCACGCCCGGCGGGGGCGTGCCACCGACCTCCCAGACGACCCCTACCCGCAAGCCCCCGGCCATGGGCACAAGAACCCGCACGCCCGGCGGAAACTCCTCGGCTGTGAAAGCGTCCGGCACGGCATAGGACAGGATGGAAAAAGGTGGCGCGGCCAGGGCGACGGAAAGGATGGTGCGGTCCATGCGTGAAAATGAAAACGCCCGGGAGGCGCTCCCCCCGGGCGAAAACGGCGTCAGGGCGCGGCGTGGCCCGGGCGGAGAGTCTATTTACCCCCGAAGGGCAACAGCTCCCGCAGGCGCGGCACCAGGGAGTCCCGCAGGCCTTCGTCGTGCAGCGCGAAATAGATGTTGGCCGTAAGGTAATCCACCCAGTCGCCGGCGTCGAAGCGCTGGCCCTGGATCTTGACGGCCAGCAGGCTGTTGTTACCGGCCAGGCCCTTCAAGGCGTCGGTGAGCTGGATTTCCCCGCCATGCCCGGGCACGACCTTTTCGAGATGGTAGAAGATGTCCGGGAACAGCACGTAACGGCCAACAATGGCCAAGCGCGAGGGTGCCTCGTTGGCCTTGGGCTTTTCCACCAAATTGCGCACCCGGTACAGTCCCGGAGCGAACTCCTCGCCGTCGATGATGCCATAATGCGAAACCATGTCCGGCGGCACTTCCATGACGCCGATCACGGCCGTGTGTTCGCTCATGGCCACATTGATCAGCTGCTTGATGCCGGGCTCCATGCTGAACATGAGATCGTCGCCGACCATGACGGCAAACGGATCGTTCTTGCAGACCTCCCGGGCGCACAGAACGGCATGGCCGAGACCGAGCTGCTTTTTTTGGCGCACGGAAATGATGTTGGCCATCTCGGCCACATCCCGGACCATCTTGAGCATGTCGGTCTTGCCGGTCCGGCTCAGGAGATCCTCCAAGGCCAAATTGTAATCGAAGTGGTCTTCGATGATGGTCTTATTGCGGTTGGTCACGAACACCACGTCCTGGATGCCCGAAGCCTGGGCTTCCTCGACCACGTATTGCACCACCGGCTTATTGTAGACGGGCAGCATCTCCTTAGGAATATTCTTGGTGGCCGGCAAGGACCGTGTTCCCCACCCGGCGACGGGGATGACCACTTTTTTGATTTCCATGCTCTTCTCCTTGGATGCGCGCTCCCCGGTATGAATTTCGGACCGGACGGGTCGCGCCGCTGTGCCCGTCCGGCCGTGTGCGGCCGTATAAGCTCCCTGGTGTAACGCCCGCCGGACGTTACCCCGCATCAACACCGGACGTTAAAACCTTTAATCATACAAGTCCAGCCCCAAAAGCCTTTTCGCTCGTCCGAGAGCTCAGCCAAGGGCCTCGGAAACGACCCCGGCCAGCTTCGCGCACAGACGCTCCACCAAGGCCGGGTCCTCGGCCTCGACCATGACCCGGGCCAGGGATTCGGTGCCGGAATAGCGCAGCAGCACCCGCCCCCGTCCGGCCAGGGTCTGTTCGGCCTCGTCCCTGGCCTTGACAATGCCCGGGGCCTGCTCGAAGGGCACCTTGCGCGCCACCGGGATGTTGACCAGTTTTTGCGGATAGGGGGTCAGCAAAGTGGCCAGCTCGGACAGGGGCTTGCCCGTGCGGACCATGATGCGCAGCAGTTGCAGGGCGGCCAGGGTGCCGTCGCCGGTGGTGCTGTGGTTGAGAAAAATGAGGTGTCCGGACTGCTCGCCGCCGAGTTTGGCCCCGTTGCCGCGCATGGCCTCGACCACATAGCGGTCGCCCACGGGTGTGCGTAGCAGACGTCCGCCATGGCTGGTCATAAAGACTTCGAGAGCCATGTTGCTCATGACCGTGGCCACGAGGAGGTTGCCGGGCAGACCACCGTTTTGCATGCAGTCCAGGGCACAGATGGCCATGATCTGGTCGCCGTCCAGGATGCGTCCTTTTTCGTCGGCCACGATCACCCGGTCGGCGTCCCCGTCCAAGGCGATGCCGATGGTCGCCCCGGTTTCGACCACGGTCCGGGCCACCAGTTCCGGGTGGAGCGAGCCCACGCCCCGGTTGATGTTGATGCCGTCCGGGGAGACGCCGATCTTGGTCACCTGAGCGCCGAGTTCCTCAAACACCAGGGGAGCCACCTTGTAGGCCGCGCCGTTGGCGCAGTCGAGCACCACCTTGATGCCGTCGAAGGTCACATCCAACGGCACGGTATTTTTGAGAAACACGTTGTAGCGACCGGTGCTGTCCTGGATCTTGACCGCCCGCCCCACCGCGTCCGGAGCCGGCAGGTCCCAGTCGTGGTTCAAATCGAGGACCCGGGCGGCAATCTCGGCTTCCACGGCATCGGGCAGCTTGAAGCCCGTGCGGTCGAAAAACTTGATGCCGTTGTCGCAATAGGGATTGTGGGAGGCGGAAATGACCACGCCCACATCGGCCCGCATGTCCCGGGTGAGAAAGGAAATGGCCGGCGTGGGCAGGGGGCCGACCAGAAGTACGTCCATGCCGGCGGCGCAAAAGCCCGAGGCCAGAGCATATTCGTAAATATAGCCGGATAGCCGGGTGTCCTTGCCGATGAGGACCTTATGGCGCCGATCGTCCTGGGACCGAAAATGCCGGCCCGCGGCCAACCCCAGACGCATGACCACATCCGGAGTCATGGGGTGGACATTGACCCGCCCGCGCAGGCCATCGGTACCGAAAAGCTGTTTTTCCATCCGTTCTCCTGCAACCTTCTCCAGCGGAGACTTATTTCACAGTCAGCGTCACTTTTTCCGGCTTGGCTTCGATGAGCTCACAGCCCTGGGGCATCTTCACCCGGTAGGCCGCCTCGTACTTGCCCGGTTCGAGATCCGCCTTGATTTCCAGGGTCGCCTCCACCAGGCCGGGAAAATCCTTATCCGATAAAATAGCCGCCGGGCCGCGAACCCGCAGGGTTACGGACTTGGGGTTCAAATCCACGTCCCTGCCCTGGGGCTTGCGCACGAGCAACGGCGCCTTGAGCGTGATTTCCGACTCCTTGCCCACGAAATCCATGCTGACCTGCACGGCCAGGGGCGTGGCATCGGTCTCGTCCGGCACGTCCAGGGCCACGCGTTCGTCGAAGCGGGCCGGTGGCGGTGTAGGCAACGTGATGGGCTGGGTCCGGATTTCAGTGATTTTACTGAGCTTGGCGGCCGGCCCGGTCAGGCGCACGGACTCCGGCACGGCCCGGGCCCCGGACAGGGCATAGCCGTCGGGCAGGGCAGAACGCAGGGCGACCTTGACCGGAACTGTCTTGGTGTCCCGCCGCTCCACTTCGAGTTCCAGGCGGGACGGCCGGATCTCCACGACCTCGTAGACCCGAGGCAACGGGATGCTCTTGGCGTCAAAGAAGACAAAATTCTTGCCCGGGACGATCTTGCCCAGGTTGAGCGTATAGACGAGCTGGTTTTCCTCAAGCTTGCGGCCGACCCCACGGGGCCCGCGCACCAAGACATCCACCGAACCGACCATGCCGCTTTTGATGTACAGGCCCTCGGGGGCGCCGGCCATCTCCACCCGCATGGTCATCCAGGTATCCACTTTTTCCCGGCCCGTGACGAGATACCAGCAGAAAAGGGACAATGCCAGGGCCAGGGCCAGGTATTGCCAGTTCGGTTTCATAGATGTTTGGCCCATAGGCTCCAGAGCATGTTTTTAAGCGTCATCTCGTCCACCGGGGAAATGAGCTTGCCGCCCTCGGCCACCGAGACCACGCCCCGCTCCTCGGAGACGACCACGGCCAGGGCGTCGGTTTCCTCGGTGATGCCAAGGGCGGCCCGGTGGCGGGTGCCCAGGGCGGCGTCGAGCTGCACGCCGGCAATGAGCGGCATGATGCAGCCGGCCGCGGCCAGGGTTTCGCCGCGCACGATGACCGCGCCATCATGCAGGGGCGTGTCCGGGAAAAAGATGGTAAGCAGCAGCTCCTTGGTCATCTTGGCCGACAGTTCCACGCCACGCTGGATATAGTCGCCAAGGGGGACCCGGCGCTCGAAAACGATCAGTGCCCCGGTATGGGACCGGGCCATGGCCGTGACCGCCAGGATGCACTCGTCGAGCACTTCCTCGGACAGGGCCTCCCGGCGCTTGCGCCAGAAAAAGCCCCCTGCCCCCACCGTGGAGAGGGCCTTGCGGATGTCGGCCTGGAACAGGATGATGATGACAAGGAAAATCGACCCCAGGAAGTTGGTCAGCAGCCAGTGCAGGGTGTTGAGACCGAACTCCCCGGAAAGATAATACAGGATGAGGATGAGCAGGAAGCCTTGCAGGACCGAGACGGCCCGGGTGCCGTGGATGAGCAGCAGTCCCCGATAGAAGACATAGGTGACAATGGCGATATCGAGGACTTCGCGCCACGAGAGATGGAAATTGTCGAAAAACGCGTTGACCATCGGGGGTCGGGTTCCTTGTCCCGTTTACCGGTTGGCACCGGGAGCCGGATTCAGGCGGCCAAGGCCGTGGCCAGGCGCAGGGCCAGGGCACAACCGGCCACATCGTGCACGCGGTGGATAGTCGCTCCCTTGCCGACGGTCAAGGCCGTGGCCAAAGCCGTGGCCAGGCCGCGCTCTCCCAGGGGAAGATCGAACAACGCGCCGAAAAAGGACTTGTTGGACAGCCCCAGGTAAAGCGGGCGACCCAGGGTCAAAAACCGGTCCAAGTGGCGCAGGATGGCCAGGTTGTGCTCCGGGCGCTTGCCGAACCCGATGCCCGGATCGAGCACCACCCGATCCTCGGACAGCCCGGAGCGCACGAGCCAGGCCAGGCGGTCCTCGAAAAAGGCCAGAATTTCCGTCACCACATCGTCGTAGCGGGGATCGTGCTGCATGGTTTCCGGGCGGCCCTGGCTGTGCATGAGCACGTAGCCGGGTTGCCTGGCCACCAGGACATCGAGGAGTTCGGGATCGAAGGCGCAGGCCGAGATGTCGTTGACCACCACCGCGCCGGCCTCCAGGGCGGCCTGGGCGCAACCGGCCTTGGAGGTGTCGATCGACACCGGGATATCCGGAAAGGCGGCCGCGAGCTCACACACCACCGGCACCGTACGCCGGCACTCCTCTTCGAGGGAGACCGGCGGCGCGCCGGGACGGGTGGATTCCCCGCCCACGTCGAGCATGGCCGCGCCCTCGGCCACAAGGCGGCGGCCATGGGCCACGGCCGAAGCCGTGTCCGGGTGCCGGCCGCCGTCGGAAAAGGAATCCGGTGTGACGTTGACAATGCCGGCCACCAGGGGCGCGCGGCACGACAGGGTCCGTTCTCCGGCCAAACGCCAAGTCACGGCGGACTCAGCGGCCCTGTCCATCGTCGGACTCCAAGGTGAACTCATCCCCGGTGTCGGTCCGGGTAGCAGTTGTCGACGGCGAATCCGCCGAGGAGGCCGAAGCGGCGCCGCTTCCGGGCGTGGCACCTGACGCGGTCGCGGTATCCGTCCCGGCCGGCGTCCCGCCCTGCCCCCCGGCCGGGATCTCGGGGGGGGGCAGGATCTCGCCGCGCAGCAGCCGATCGATATCCTCGCCGGAGATGGTCTCGCGTTCGAGCAGGGCCTTGGCCACGGACTCCAAGGCCTCGGATTCGCTTTCGAGAATGGCGCGCGCCCGACGGTAGGCCGCTTCCACGATCTTGCGCACCTCGGCGTCGATCTGGCGCGAGGTCTCCTCGCTGAAGTTTTTGTGATGCACGAGGTCCTTGCCGAGAAAGATCTCGTTGTCGTGCTCACCGTAGGAAAGCGGCCCGAGCACCTCGCTCATGCCCCAGGAACACACCATCTTGCGGGCCATGGAGGTGGCCCGTTCGATGTCGTTGCCCGCGCCGGTGGTCATCTGGTGGAGCACCAGTTCCTCGGCCACCCGGCCGCCCATGAGCACAGCCAGATTGTTTTGCAGGTAGTCCCGGGAATAATTGTGCCGGTCGTCGGTGGGCAGCTGCATGGTGATGCCGAGCGCCATGCCGCGCGGAATGATGGACACCTTATGGATGGGGTCGGTGCCGGGGAGCTTTTTGGCCACCAGGGCGTGCCCGGCCTCGTGGAAGGCGGTGGTGCGCTTCTCCTCGTCGGACAAGATGAGGCTGCGCCGCTCCTTGCCCATGAGCACCTTGTCCTTGGCGTGCTCGAAATCGGCCATATCCACCCGGTCCTTGTTGACCTTGGCGGCCTGCAAGGCGGCCTCGTTGACCAAGTTTTCCAGATCGGCCCCGGAAAAGCCGGGCGTGCCCCGGGCCAGAACTTCCAGGTTGACGTCCGGAGACAAGGGGGAGCGTTTGGTGTGGACTTCGAGGATGCGGCGCCGGCCCCGCACGTCCGGAGTGGGCACCACCACCTGGCGGTCGAAACGGCCCGGACGCAGCAAGGCCGGATCGAGCACGTCGGGCCGGTTGGTGGCGGCGATGAGAATGACACCCTCGTTGGATTCGAAGCCGTCCATCTCGACGAGGAGCTGGTTTAAGGTCTGCTCGCGCTCGTCATGGCCGCCGCCGAGGCCGGCCCCGCGCTGGCGGCCCACGGCGTCGATTTCATCGATGAAGATGAGACAGGGGGCGTTTTTCTTCCCTTGGAGGAACAGGTCACGCACCCGGGCCGCGCCCACGCCCACGAACATCTCCACGAAATCGGAACCG
>JAWRKJ010000228.1:0-7194 GCA_040307025.1 Desulfovibrionaceae bacterium
GGGGCTTGGGAAGGGGTGGGACGACGGCGGCGGGATTCGTGGATTGCCGGCTTGGCGCTGACGGCTGGTCGCATCCTGCGTGTTGCGATTCTGGTCAGGGCACAAAAAAGGGAGGGGTGTGACTCCCTAGCGCCAGGGATATGTCGCCTGCTGCTGTCGTTTTTTCAACGATGCATTCGGAATGTCCATTTGTCCGGGAAAGGTCCGAAGGCGGGAGTATGGAGCGGGGGCATGGTGAAGCCTAACTCCCTGGCGAAATCGTACGTTCCTCCAAGCCTGCCCCCTCCTGTGCGAAGGCCGACCGGGGGCATCAATCCCCATGACACCTGCCAAGCGAATCCAAGGGCTGGCCAGGGCAGCGGGACAGGATCTCCAAATAACCGATGGGTTCGGGATTATTCCCAGGGCCGTAGTGCTCACTCGGCCAGTTCTTGCGGCAATTCTCGTCCAGGGGTCAGGCTTCAGTGCCGACGACGAGAAACCGGGGCCGTGGTCGAGGCTGGTGGGATTCGTGGATTGCCGGCTTGGCGCTAACGGCTGGTTGCGATTCTGGTGAGGGTATAAAAAAGGGAGGGGCGCTACCCCCTCCCTTTCCTGCTCATCAGCGTGGCTGACTTGGCGTATGGCCCGCAGATCAGCCCTTGAGCCAGATCACGGAGCTTGCATCCCCGCTGAAATCCTTCCCGTCACCATAGACGAGGATTTTCAGGAGGGCCTTGAGCCCCATACCGGCCGCCGCCGTATTCAGCGCACCGATCAACCTGGCGGTGTAGTCCGCGTGCTCGCGCTGACCCCGGATAAACCTGACCTCGTTGGCGATGCTGGCAAACCCGGCAGCTGCGAGGGCTTCCTGACACAGGCTGAGTCCGGGACCACGCGAGTTTACCGGCTCGGCCCAGATCGCTTCCGGCTGGAAGGGCTGAATCATGGCCAGCATCTCGTCCAGGTCCTCAAGCCTGTCCGCCACGCCGGGGAGACAGGGACAGAGCATTCCAAAGATAGGCACCTTGGCTTCGTGAGCGGCCTGGAGAGCGCCCAAACGATCCTTGATGGAGGACGCCTTGGGCTCCAACACCTCGGCAACCTTTGCCTTGGAAAGCGGGGCGGTGATGCTCAGGCCCAAGACGACGCGATCCCGGAACTCGGCCAGCAAGTCCAGTTCGTTGGCCACGGCGGCATTTTTCGTCAGGATACGCACCCGGGCCTTCGACTCGCGAAGCACTTTTTCGAGGCATTTCCGACCGAGGCCATAGGCTTGCGCCTCGGGGCTCCAGGCGTCGGTGAGTGTACTGATCATCACCGTATCCGTTGGGGTGAGCGAGGCCAACGCCCGGCCAAGCCGGTCAGGCGTCGTGGGATCGACAACGGCCTCCCCGGCTGCGAATGCCTTGAACGCCGAACCGGCGTAATCAGGGAACAGGCTCGACTTCATCCTCAAGGTTGCAGGGGTAGAGCAGTACAGGCAGCCATGCCCACACAGGATGCCAACATTGAGCGCGTGGGTCGCCAGCGTTTTCTTCTCGAATTCCGGCGACCGCGTGATCGCGCATTTCCTTTCGATTATTTTGACCATGGGTATCTCCTTGGGGTATTTTTCGTTGTTGAGTCGGCGGCAGCGTGCCCCCGGCCTAAGCCAGGTCGTCCGGGAAATGGATCTTGCGGATGTTGTCCTGGATCAACCGTTCCAGGCCCGCGCGGGAGCGATCATCGACGAACCAGCGGTGGAACTCGTAGGTGATGGCCACGTTCCGCATGATCGAGGCGCGGCGGTTCACCTCCCAAGGTAGAGCCTCGGGCAAGGAGAGGAAATGGCCATAGGATACGCAAGCCCCACAAACCTGTCACAGCTTTTCGAAGCTATGGCCGCCCTGCCCGAATACCGGCTGTTCGCCGGCGGCACGGACCTTATGGTGCGCAAGGGGCGGGGCCTGCTCCCCCTCGGCGCCATCATCAATCTGCTCACGGTGGCCGAAATGCAGGGCATCGTCGAATCGGACGGCAGCCTGGATCTGGGCGCCCTGGCCACCCATGCCGCCATTGCCGCTCATCCGGGCGTCCAGCAGGCCGCCGGCGCCCTGGCCCAGGCCAGCTCCCAGGTCGGTTCCCCGCAGATCCGCAACAGGGGCACCCTGGCCGGCAACATGTGCAATGCCTCGCCCGCCGCCGACACCGCCACGCCGCTGCTCGCCCTCGAGGCTATGGTGGTGGCCGCCATGATGGGCCGGCCCGCAAGGGAACGCCACATCCCCATCCGGGAATTTTTCCGCGGTCCGGGCAAAACCTGTCTCGAACCCGGCGAAGTGGTCGTGCGCGTACGCATCCCCATTGCCTGCTCGACCCTCGGCACGGGCTCTTCCTTTATCAAACTCGCGCGCCGCCGGTCCCTGGCCATCGCGGTCATCAACGGGGCGGCCTGGATCGCCCTCGCCGGCAGCGCGGCGCCGTGCATCGCCGAAGCCCGCATCGCCCTTGGCGCCGTGGCCCCCACGCCCATACGCCTGCCCGCTGTCGAGGATTGGCTCAGGGGCCGACCCGTGACCAAAGCGGTGTTCGCAGAGGCCGGACGGCGCGCCCTCGCCTGCATCAACCCCATAGATGACATCCGCGCCACAGCGGACTACCGCCGCGACGTCGCGGCGGTGCTGGTCGAACGCCTGCTGACCCAGGCCGCTCTGGACGCCAATTTTTGCTTCGAGGATGAAGCGCCGGTTTCCCCCGGGCGCGTATCGCCTGCGCAAACCCATGGAGTTGCGACAAAATGACTGTCAACGCTGTCTGCCTACACAAACGAACCGCCCCGTGCAAACGGCCGGCAACCTGCGGCGAGTCGGTGCACATCGCGCTGACCGTCAACGGACGCGCCGTGGAAGCTGACATCCCGGTCGACCTGACGCTCCTTGATTTTCTCCGGGAAAACCTGGGCCTGACCGGCACCAAGCGCGGTTGCGGCGAAGGGGATTGCGGCGCCTGTACCGTGCTCGTCGACGGTCAGGGCGTCACCGCCTGCGTCATGCTCGCCGTGCAGGCCTGCGGCCGGGACGTCTTCACCGTGGAAGGACTGGCCCAGGGCGGCAGGCTGCATCCGATCCAGGAAGCCTTTTTGGAAGTCGGCGCCGTGCAATGCGGGTTCTGCACCCCGGGGATGCTGCTTATGGCCAAACAACTCCTCGACGCCAACCCCAATCCGACCCGGGAGGAAATCGTCGCCCAGCTGGCGGGCAATCTGTGCCGATGCACGGGCTACACCAAGATCGTCGACGCCGTGGCTCTGGCCGCACGCAAGATGCGCGTCCTTTCCTAGACCGTACAGCCCACAGGAAGCCACCGTGCAACAGCTCCATTCCGTCATAGGACAGTCCGTCAGGCGTGCGGACGGATTCGACAAAGTCACGGGCAAGGCGCTTTTTGCCGCCGACATGTGCATGGACGGGATGCTCTACGGCAAGGCCCTGCGCTCCACCGTGCCCCACGGCGTGCTCGATGCCCTTGACCTGGAGGCGGCCCGGGCCATGCCCGGCGTCCATGCCGTGCTCACCGCCGCGGATATTCCCGGCGCCAATTCCCATGGGATCATCATGAAGGATGAACCCGTCTGCGTCCCCATCGGAGGCAAGGTCCGCCGCGTGGGCGACCCCCTGGCCCTGGTCGCCGCGGACACCGAGGCCATCGCCGCCGAGGCCGTGCGCCGCATCCGCGTTTCCATCCGGGAACTGCCGCCGGTGTTTGACATGTTCGAGGCCATCAAGCCGGAAACGCCGCGTTTGTACGACCATCCCAATGCGCTTAACCGGCACATCGAAAAAGGGAATGTGGACGCCGCCTTCGCCGTCGCCGACCTGTGCGTCGAAGGCCATTACCGCACCCAGCGGGTCGAGCACGGCTATATCGAACCGGAAGCCGCCCTGGCCTACTGCGACGGCAATATCGTCCACGTCCACGTTGCCACCCAGAACCCGCATTTCGATGCCAAGGAAGTGGCGCGCAACCTGGGCATCGGCATGCACAAGGTGCACGTCGTCCAGATGACCACGGGCGGCGGCTTCGGCGGCAAGCTCGACATGTCGCTGTCCGTGCCGACGGCGCTGCTCGCCTGCGCCAGCAACCGGCCGGTGAAAATCGTCTGGTCGCGCACGGAAAGCCTGCTTTTCAGCGTCAAACGCCATCCCTACGTGGTGGACATCAAGCACGCCGTAAAAGCCGACGGGACGATTCTCGCGGTGCAATGCGCCATCTATGGGGACACCGGTGCCTACGCTTCCTTCGGCCCCGGCGTGCTCACCCGGGCGGCCGTCCACTGCACCGGTCCCTATAACATTCCAAACGTCCGGACCGACGCCTACACCGTGTTCACCAACAACCCCACGTCCGGGGCCATGCGCGGCTTCGGCGTGCCCCAGATGAGTTTTGTCGTGGAATCGCAAATGGACTGCATTGCCGAAAAACTCGGCCTGTCCCCCTACGCCCTCCGCTACAAAAACGCCTTGCGCCCCGGCGACGCCATTTCCACGGGCAGCGTGCTGCGCCAAAGCGTGGGCATCGTCAAAACCCTGGAGGCGGTCAGGACCAAGGCCCGGGAGGTGTTCCACCTCGACGTGGCCGCGCCCCACAAGCGGGAACAGACCAACGGCAAACGGCGCGGGTTCGGCTTCGGCTGCATGATGTACGGCTGCGGCAATACCGGTCTGCCCAATCCCTCCGGCGCCTTCGTGGACATCCTGGACGACGGCACGGTGCGGGTGCTGACGGGCTGCGCCGAGATCGGCCAGGGATCTTCCACCGTCCTGGGACAGATCGCCGCCCAGGAAATCGGCGTCCCGTTCGAGGACGTTCTCGTCCTGGCCGGCGATACCAGCCAATCCCCGGACGCCGGCGCCTCCTCCGCCAGCCGCCAAACCTATATCTCGGGCAATGCCGTCCAACGGGCCGCCCGCGAGGCCAAAACCAACATCTACACCATGGCCGCCGAAATGCTCGGCGTGCCCGTGGACGCGCTCGTGGGTGAAAACGGCGTCATCCGCGCGCAGCCCCAGGCGTCCGGACAGCTCTCGGACTGCCAGGAAACCTGCCAGAGTTCGCTCGGGCTCGCCCCCGTCCCGGCGCCCAATCCCCAAGGAACCTCCGTCACCTTCAAAGAGGCGGTCGCCAAATGCCGCGCCAAGGGCATCATGTCCATCGGCAGCGGCTGGTTCAATCCCCCTACCACCTCCCTGGATCCTGTTACCGGCCAGGGGGACCCATACGGTTGCTACTCCTTTGCCGCCCAGCTGGCCGAAGTGGAAGTGGACACGGAAACCGGCGAGGTCCGGCTGCTCCAGGTGGTGGCCGCCCACGACGTGGGCAAAAGCGTCAATCCCATGCACTGTGAAGGGCAAATCCAGGGCGGCACCATCATGGGCATGGGCTATACGCTGCTGGAAGAAGCCCTTTGCGAGAAAGGAAAAATTCGGACGGAAGGCCTCAACACCTATTTGATGGCAACCTCCATGGACGTCCCCGTCATCCATCCCATCCTCGTGGAGGACAATGAAAAAACAGGACCGTTCGGCGCCAAAGGCCTTGGGGAGCCAGCGCTCATTCCGACATCGGCGGCCGTTGGCAACGCCATCTTTGACGCCGTCGGCGTGCGCGTGCGTTCCTTGCCGATCACCCCGGAAAAAATGCTCACCCTGCTCAAGGAGGTGCAGACCTCAGACAAGTAAGACGACAGTTAGCCGCTTTTAAAGGGCTTTTTCCGATCCAATACACGATCATCGTACTGTGAGGATGCAAATGACTATCGTCGAACGTTTGGGGAAATTACCACTGGGGTGGTTTCATTGGCGCTTGCTGCTCATCATGTGTCTCGGGTGGGCGTTTGACTCGATGGATACCGGCATCGTCGCCTTTGTTCTACCCAAGCTTACGTCTTCCTGGAAGCTGACCGCCAATGAAGTCGGCCTGATCGGCAGTGTGGGGCTGCTCGGCATGTCCGTTGGCGCCCTTTTGGGCGGCACCATCGCCGACTATGTCGGCCGCAAAAAGGTCCTCGCCGCGACGCTGGTGCTTTACAGCCTGGGCACGGGGGCCTGCGGTCTTGCCTGGAATCTGCAATCCCTGATCTTTTTCCGCTTCGTGGTCGGTTTCGGTCTGGGAGGCCAGTTGCCCGTGGCCATCACGCTCATGAGCGAATATTCCCCCACGGCCTCGCGCGGCCGCATGATCGTCCTTTTGGAAAGCTCCTGGGCCTTCGGTTGGCTGGTGGCCTCGGTGATCTCCTATTTGTTGATTCCCAACTACGGTTGGCAGATCGCCTTTTACATCGGCGCCGTGCCGGCCCTGTACATCTTCTACCTCTGGAAGACCGTGCCGGAATCCGCCATGTATCTGGTGAAAAAGGGCCGTCTGGACGAAGCCCATGACATTGTCTGCTCCATCGAAACCCAGATCGGCGTCACGTCGCCGTCCCGGGACACCCTGACCGTGCCGCCGGAAAGTACCCAGGCCTTCAGTATCGCCAAACTGTTTGGCCGCAAATATCTCAAATCGACGATCTGTTTGTGGATTTTGTGGTTCGGCATCGTTTTTTCGTATTACGGCATCTTCCTGTGGCTGCCCTCGCTTCTGGTCAAACAAGGCCACAGCATGGTCCATTCCTTCGAATTCGTCCTGTGGATGACCCTGGCCCAGATCCCCGGATATTTCACGGCCGCCCTCCTGGTCGACCGGTGGGGCCGCAAGACGACCATGGCCGTTTTCATTCTCGGCTGTGCGGTGAGCGCCTCCTTTTTTGGCAATGCCGCCAACATCGTTCAGGTGTATTTCTGGGGTTGCCTGATGTCCTTTTTCAACCTGGGCGCCTGGGGCATTTTGTACACGTATTCGCCTGAGGTGTATCCGACCGAAGCCCGGTCCACCGGCGTGGGCGCTTCGGCCGCTTTTGGCCGCATCGGAGGTATCCTGGCCCCCCTTGTCGTCGGCATGATGCTCTTCGGCGCCGAAGGCACGAAGCATGTCCCGGCGGTGTTTCTCATGTTCACCGCCGTCCTCGTCGTCGTGGCCCTGGATATGATCGTGCTGGGCAAGGAAACCAAGCAACAAAGTCTGGAATAACAGGCGCCGCGGCCGCTTGCCGAGGTGGCGAGCTCGGCACGTCCTGGCCTTCGGCCAAAAGGCCGCACTGCTTCCGGGGTCCGGGAGGGGATGATCCTCTCCCGG
>JAWRKJ010000229.1:0-19218 GCA_040307025.1 Desulfovibrionaceae bacterium
ATCGTGGGCATGGAATACGACGAAATGCCCGTCACCCTGGCCGACAAGAGCGGCATCAAGGCCGGACCGGTCAACCAGGCCGAGGTCGAACCGAGCACGCCGCGTCCGGATACGGTAAGCGAAGAGGAAACACAGGTTCGCCATCTCGTGGACGCCCAGCAGCCGATCCTGGAACGCATGGCCCAAAAAGCCTTCCACGCCTTGAAGCTGACCCGTCCGACCACACCCGAGGATCAGGCGATTCTGGAAGTGGCCATGGACTCCGGCACCAAGGCCAAGGTCGCGACCGACGCCCTGCCCAAGGCGCTGCCGGCCCCGGCCCCCCTGGCCGTCGCGACGCACGATCAGTCGCCAAAGGCCCCGGCCCCTGTCTCGGCCCAGCCGGCGCCTCAGCCGACCGTCGTGACCGTTGCCCAGGCACCAGCCGCAACACCGGTGCCGTCCGCACCGCAGGCGGCACCCGCTGCGACCCAAACCCAGAAGATGGCCAAGCCCGATCCCACGGCCAAGATAAGGACCGTGCTGGAAAACTGGCGCGCCGCCTGGGAACAGGGCCAACTCGACGCGTATGTTGCCTGTTATGCCGCCACGGCCAAACAAGGCACGCTCACAGGCAAGGCCGCCATCCGCGCCCAAAAGAAACACCTGTGGGCGGAGAAGCCGCCGGTCCGGGTGGATCTGTCCGACGTGACCATCACACCCCGCGGCAAGGATTTTGTCGTGGAAGGGTTGCAGCACTACCGGGATCAGGCCGGCAACGAGGATTTCGGCCGCAAGACCCTGGTGTTCACGCCTTCCGGTGCCGAGTTCCGTATTGCCGACGAGACCTGGACGAAAACCGATGCCCGGCCGACGCCCCCGGTGGCCGCTGTGAGCACCCAACCCAAAAGCAACCCCAAGCCGTCGCCAACCGTGGCCCAACCCCCGGCGGCCTCGGCCGAAAAGGCTGCAACACAGCCCAGGATCGCCGCGACGACCGCGGGCACGTCCCAGGCCGCCACGGCCGTGGAAACCTGGCGCAAGGCCTGGGAAGCCGGCCAGTTGGACGACTATGTGGCCTGCTACGCGCCGGACGTGATCCTCGGCGGCAGGCGCGACGGGATCTCCTCCCTGCGCGCCCAGAAAAGCCGTTTGTGGAAATCCCGCCCGCCGCGCCGGGTTACCGTGACCGATCTGGCCATCACCCCGGACGAAAACGGGTTCAAGGCGGAATTCGATCAGGAATACGAAGGCAGCGACGGCGTCAAACGCCGGGGACACAAGGTCCTGCTCTTGAGACCGGCCGGAAACGGCCTCGTCATCACCTCGGAAATCTGGAGTCGGAGCTAGCACATGGCCGGCCGCGAAAAAATCGATATCCTTATCATGCGCGGCGCCGGCCGGGTGGGTCGCTATCATGTTTCGGCGGGCTGGCTGCGGGCCTTGTGGCTGACGCCCTTGTGCCTGACCTTGCTGCTGGCCGTGGCAGCGGGCATCGCCTGGCGGCTGCGCGAAGCCAATTCCCGGCTTTCCCGGCGCGTGGAAGCCCTGGCCGGCGAGCGCGAAGGCGTGGGCGAACGGCTGTTGCGCCTGGAAAATATCGAAAAAATCCTGCGCTCCAAGGACGCGACCGAACTTGAAACCCTGCTCGCTTCGGTCAATCCCGACAATCCCGGCTGGTGGAAACCCCAGGCCGAAGAGCGTAAATCCACCCCGGAATCCAAGGAACGCGAGACCGTCAAACCCGACCTGTCCAAGCTCCTGGCCCGGCTCGATTCCAACCAGGCCGGCGTGGACAACCTGCGGGCCAAGATCGAGGGCCGCAAGCTCCAACTCAATTTCGATCTGAGCAACCTTTCACCCCAATCCACCCTGTCCGGCCGGGGCGAAGTGGCGCTTATCGGTAACGATGCCAGCCTGACCACGCTCAAGGCCGACCGGGACGAACTGTCCTTCCAGATCCAGCGCTTCAAGCAAATCGCCGTCAATCTGACCCTGCCCGCCAAGTACGATGCCAAGGACATCTACGGCCTGCGCCTGACCATTCTCGACCCCGCCGGCAAATCCTTCTACAGCCAGATTTTTCCCCTGGCCAAGGAATGACGCCTCCATGCGCAGCTACGTCAACTGCAACCTCCGGGTCCTGGCCCGGCGGCCGGAACTGCTCGACCGCCATCTGACCGGCCATGTGCCGCCCGAGCTCGGCCTGGACCCCCTGCTCCTCGACGCCACCGATCCGGCCTGGCACGCGGATGTGGCCGCGCATCTCGACGCGGCCGGTCTTGCCCGGGGCCTGCACCTCCCCTTTTTCGATCTCCAGCCCGGCAGCGCCGATTCACGCATCCGGCAAGCCACCCTGGACCGCCTGCGCCAGGCCTTGGCCGTGGCCCGCCTCTACCGCCCGGATCACATGATCGGCCACGCCGCCTACAACCGCTTCCTCTACGGCCGCTCCTTCACCGACTGGGCCAACCGGGCCGCCGCGACCTGGGCCGAGGCGCTCAGTGATTGGCCCGACCATCCGCCGCTCTACCTCGAAAATACCCACGAGACCGATCCGGCCCACTTGGCCGGCATGGCCACCACCCTCAAGGCGCTTCTTCCCCGGCAGCAGGCCGCACGCGTCGGCGCCTGCCTCGATATCGGCCATTGGTACAGCTTTGCCGGCGGCTCCCGGCGCGACGACCTGGAAGCCTGGGTCGAAACCCTGGCCCCAGTCATCGGCCATCTGCACCTGCACGACAACGACGGTTCCTTTGACCAGCACCTGGGACCGGGTGCGGGAACCATTCCCTTTGAGCGTCTCTTCGGCCTGCTCGCCAACCACAATCTCCAACCAACAGCAACCTTCGAACCCCACACCGACCTCGCCTACGCCCAGTGTCTGGAATTTGTCGCGACGCACACCGCCGTGTTGTCGTGGAATGGCTAGCGGGAGGGATGGGGGGAGGAACTCCATGGAGTTCCTCCCCTTTGCTGGCTCTTGCTACAAGGACGGAATGGGCTCGACGGGTTCGGTGAGCTGGAACTTGCCCTGTTCGATCCAGGATTTGAGCGTGGTGGCGACTTCCAGGGACATGGACAGGCTCGTGACCGGCACGGACTGGGTGGGCTTGCCGTTGATGAGCACTTCGCCCGAGCGCAGTTCGGCATAGGTCAGATAGCCGAGGTTGCGCGCAATGCCGTTGGGATAATCGTGGCCGTAGTCCTTGATCGGCATCTGGATGTCGGCATCGGACACGCCGGTGAAAAAGGCCATGTCCTCGTTTAAAATGGGAATGGGAATGCCGATGCCCACGGCCATGGACACGCCGTAGCCGAGTACGGACACGGCCCGGATATAGCGCGGATTCATGCCCTTGAGGTCGCCCTTGACCATGAGCGTGCCCGAGGCCGACAGCGGGATGCCGCGTTCGTTGCGCTTGGGCCGGGGATCATGCTGGGTGCCGGCGCCGATGACATAGCCCACGCCACCGCCGAGAAATATCCGGGTCCCGAGACCGATGGTCTTCAGGTAGGGATCGTTGAAAAGCGGCGAGAGCTCGCCGGCCGTGGCGAAATTGGCGTTGCGCGCATTGGGCTTGAGCGGCCCCATGTAGGTATAGACAATGCGGCTCGTGAGGTTCACGGCCACGTTGTAGTTCTGGTAGCAGTTGCGGGGATTGAGCAGGGCCGCGTATTTGAGGTCGGCCAGGGTGACGTCCTTTTCGAGCTCCCGGCGCGGGTAGCAGTCCGTGCCGTAGGCCTCGCACCACAGGCGCACGGCCTTGCCGCGCAGCAGATCCTCGATGACATGGGCGCCGCCGTAAAGGAAACGGCCCGGATGGATCTTGTTGAGCGGATCGTCCTTGGGCAACTCGGTGGCGCCCATATAGGCGTCCACGGCGGCCAGGCCGGCATGGGCCGGGATGTTGTTGAGGCGGACCTTCTGGGCCTTGATCACCGGCGGTTCCTGGCCGAAATTGAACAGCATGCCCGAGGAGCACATGGGCGAAAAGGTGCCGGTGGTGACGACGTCCACTTCCTTGGCCGCCTTCACCTTGCCCAGGCGCCTCACCGCCTCGACCATTTCAGCGGCCGTGAGCACCACGGCCTTGCCCTTCTCGATGCGCTTATTGATCTCCGCGACGGTTTTTTTCACCTCTCCGGTCATGCCAGACTCCCTTTTCGCGTTCCTTGCCGACGGCAGGGGCCAGTCTTGGCCCATTTTGCGGCGCTTGGCAACAGCGCGCGCCACCCCTTGGCTTTCGGGGCGATTTAGGGTAGAAATGACACTTCTTTCGACCTTGGGGAGGGGTCGGGGAAGTTATTCCCAACTGCTCGATTTGGTTTACATAATTTTGGCGGGCGTACAGTGCCCGTTCCCCTTTTTTTTCCCGGTGGCGGCGTGCTCAAAGACGATTTCCGACAGCATTTGTCGCATTCCTGTCCGGAACAGGAGTTGCGGCGTTGGTATGATCCCCTTGACCTGACGGTCAGCAAGGCGGACCAGACTTTTTGCGTGTCGTTTCCCCATGTCTACTTCGCCACCTGGTTCGAAAGCTCGATCAAGGATTTTTTCGAACGCCAGCTCGCCCAATACCTGGGCCCGGGCTATGCCGTGCGCTACCAGACCCGAAACGGCAGCGATGCCGCCTCGACCCGGGCGCCGGCCTTTCTGGCCGCCAGCGCCGGCCAGACCGATTTCCCCTACGGCAACCACTTCACGTTCGAAACCTTCCTGGTCAACGAAAAAAACCGCTTTCCCCTGGCCCTGGCCCAGGAAGTGGCCCGGGGCAGTGAGGTCCGCTATAATCCGTTCCTGGTCTGCGGCCCGTCTGGCTCGGGCAAGACCCATCTGCTGCGGGCCATGGCCAATGCCGTGGTGCGGCACCGCGACGGTGTGTCGGTCTTTTTCGGTTCCATCGGCGATCTGCAAAACCGCTTCGCGGCCGCGCCGGACAGTCCCCACGAGGTCCGGGCCGACCTGTGCGGCCACGATTGGCTGTTCATCGACGAGCTCACCGACATCCGGCGCGCACCGGACCTGGAGCGGGAACTGATCTTTGTGTTCAACGCCTTCCACGACGCCGGCAAACAGATGGTGTTCACGAGCAGCGAGCGGGTGACCGCCCTGGACTATTTGGACCCCACCTTCAAATCGCGCCTGGAATGGGGGCTCATGGTCCATCTCAAGGCCCCGGATCTCGACGTGCGCATCGCTTTCGTGGAGCAGGCCAACCGCAACAAGCGCCTGGGCCTGTCCCGGGATCAGGTCTTGACCCTGTCCAGCCGGTTCGAGGGGTTCCGGCGGCTTGAAGGCGTGCTTTTGCGCATCGAGGCCTTTCGCAAGCATTCGGGCCGGGAGCTGACCGAGACCGATTTCCAGCGCCACATCCGCCTGTCCGAGGACCGGGCCGCCCCGGAACTCACGCCCGAGCGCATCCTGGAGGTGGCGGCCAACCATTTCGGCCTGACCGTGGCCGATCTGATCGGCCACAGCCGACGCAAGGAACTCGTCTTCGCCCGGCAGGCGGCCATGACGTTATGCCGATCCCTGCTCGGCCTGTCCTATCCGGCCCTGGGCAGACTTTTCGGTGGAAAGGATCACAGCACGGTTCTGTATTCGATCAGAAAATTTCAACAAATTCAGGATGATGATGTAGAAACGAAACAAATGTTCCGGCAACTGGCCAAAACCTGTCGCCAAGGGGTTCCTGTCTGAGCTTGGCTTGGCCAAATGTTGCCGCCGGCGCTTTGACGTTCCCGACTTGAGCATAAAATAAATTATGATATCAATCAGTTGTATAAAAATGGAACATATGCGCCCCCTCTACTTCCTACTCCAAACAAAACCTTTTTATGGATTAAAAGGCAGAAAAGGAGACAGCCATGCAGCTGACGGTCTTTCGCAACGACATCATCGACGGCCTGCAAAAGTCGTCAGGCATTATTCCGGCCAAGACCGGAGCCGCTTTTTTGCGCACCATTTGGCTGGAGGCCCAGGGTTCGGTCCTGCGCATCCTGTCCACGGATTCGAGCCTCGAATTCACGGGCCAGTATCCGGCCAAGATCAAGGAAGAGGGGCTGTGCGGCGTGCAGGGCAAGAATTTCTTCGAGCTCGTGCGCAAGCTGCCCCCCGGCGAAATCGGGCTCACCCTGGACGCGGCCTCGGGCAACCTGCTCATCAAGCAGGGCTCGCGCCGCTACAAGCTGCCCGTGTCCGACCGCAACTGGTTTCAGAGTTTTGCGCCCTTCCCCGAGGAAGGCGCGGTCATGTGGTCCGGAGATTTTCTGGAGGAGATCATCGACCGGGTGACCTATTGCATCTCCGACGAGGACACCATGGAGGCCATGGCCTGCCTGTTCATGCGCCCGGCCGCCACGCCGCCCAAGGTCGAGGTCTGCGGCTTAAACGGCCACCAGTTCTCCCTGGTCGGGTTCTCGGAAGACAACATTCAGGCCATGCTGCCGCCCGAGGGCATTCTCATCCAGAAAAAATACGTGGGCGAACTGCGCCGCTGGCTCTCCTCGGCCGAAATCGAGCTGGCCATCAGCCAGAAGCGGCTTTTTTTCCGGGCCCAGGTCAAGGACGAGTCCGACGCGGATTCGTCCAAGCTCGAAACCTTCAGCCTGCCTCTCAGCTACTACCAGTATCCGGATTACAATTCCTTCGTGTCCAAGCTCGACACCGAGGATGTCTCCACCCTGACCATCGACCGGCTCGAACTCATGGACGCCCTGGACCGGGTGGCGATCTTTACCACCGACAACAACCGCTGCGCCTATTTCGTGTTCCAGGGGTCAAATGAACTGTCCCTGCGCAGCCAGGGACAGGAAGCCGGCGAAGCGTCCGAGACGTTGGAGTGCACGTTTGCCGGGAGCCTGCCCAAGGTGGCGTTCCCCACCAAGGACATCACCGAAATCCTGGGCCATTTCCATTCGGCCAAGGTCAGCTTCGCCTTGACCGGGGCCGAGGGTCCTTGCGGCATCACCGGCGAGGAAGACCCTGACAGCCTGGTCATCATCATGCCCATGAAAATAGTAGAAGAGACGTATTATAGCGAGGAAGACATCGCATGAGTCAGGACAAGTCGCCCCAGGCCTACGACGCCAGTTCGATCACGGTCCTTGAGGGACTTTCGGCCGTCCGCAAGCGCCCGGCCATGTACATCGGCTCCACGGATGCCAGGGGGCTGCATCATCTCGTCTACGAGGTCGTGGACAACTCCATCGACGAGTCCATGGCCGGCTACTGCGACCGTATCGGCGTGGCCATCCATCTCGACAACTCGGTCACGGTCTCCGACAACGGCCGCGGCATTCCCGTGGACATGCATCCCAAGGAGCACCGGCCGGCCGTGGAAGTGGTCATGACCGTGCTGCACGCCGGCGGCAAGTTCGACAACGAGTCCTACAAGGTCTCGGGCGGTCTGCATGGTGTGGGTGTATCCGTGGTCAACGCCCTGTCCGAATATCTCGAAGTCACCGTGCGCCGCAACGGCAAGCGCTACCACCAGCGCTACGAGCGCGGCGTGCCCGTGACCCAGCTCACCATCATCGGGGAGGCGGAAAATACCGGCACCACCATCCGCTTCCAGCCTGATGAAGAAATCTTTGAAACCAACCAGTTCTCCCACGAGACCTTGGCCAAGCGGTTCGAGGAACTTGCCTATCTGAACCGGGGCCTGGAAATCGATTTTCGCGACGAACGCAGCAACGAGCGCGTCACCTACCGTTTCGACGGTGGGCTCAAGAGTTTCGTGGCCGACCTCAACTCCGGCGAACAGGTCATCCACGACATGATCGAGGGCCAGTCCGAGATAGAAGGCGTCATGGTGGATTTTGCCCTCCAGTACAACGCCAACTACAAGGAAGAGGTGCTGACGTTTGCCAACAACATCCGCACCCGCGAAGGCGGCACCCACTTGGCCGGCTTCAAGACGGCGCTCACCCGGGCCATCAACGCCTATATCGAAAAGGCTGACATCCCCAAGAAATTCAAGCAGAAACTAACCGGCGACGACGTGCGCGAGGGACTCACCGCCGTGGTCTCGGTCAAGCTCCCCCAGCCCCAGTTCGAAGGCCAGACCAAGACCAAGCTCGGCAACTCCGAAGTGGCCGGCATCGTGGCCAAGGCCGTGTTCGAGTCCATCAACGTGCACTTCGAGGAAAATCCCAAGGACGCCAAGGCCATCGTGGAAAAGGCCGTGGACGCGGCCCGGGCCCGGGAAGCGGCGCGCAAGGCCAAGGAACTCGTGCGGCGCAAGGGCGCCTTGTCCGACCATTCCCTGCCCGGCAAGCTGGCCGACTGCCAGAGCAAAAATCCCGAGGAATCCGAACTCTACATCGTTGAGGGTGATTCGGCCGGTGGCTCGGCCAAACAGGGGCGCGATCCGCGCTTCCAGGCCATTTTGCCGCTGCGCGGCAAGATCCTCAATGTCGAGCGCACCCGCACGGACAAGATGCTCGGCAACAAGGAAATCCGCAATCTCATCACGGCCATGGGACCCACGCCGTCCATGGGCGATGACGAGAACGAGGAACGCGAAAACGAGAACTACGCGCGCCTGCGCTACCACAAAATTGTCATCATGACCGATGCCGACGTGGACGGCGCCCACATCCGCACCCTGTTGCTGACGTTTTTCTTTCGTCGGTACGAGCGGCTCATCACCAACGGCTACATCTACATCGCCCAGCCGCCGCTGTACCGCGTGTTCAAGGGCGATTTCGAACGCTTCATCAAGGACGACGAAGAGCTGTCCGATTTTCTCCTGGGCCGGGTCGGTCAGGATGTGACCGTGACCTCGGGCGAGGCGGTTTTTTCCGGCCCGGATCTGACCGGTTTGCTCGAAAAAATCCGGTTCCTCGAATCGCGACTGCACGAAGCCACGGGGGTGGGGCTGCCCGATGATCTTTTCACCGCCCTGCTCGGCCATGACCGGCTGTCACCCTCGGATTTTGCCGGAGACGCCTATCCCGAGGGCCTGGTCCCGTACCTGGCCGAAAAAGGCTATTCCCTCGAAACCGAGGTCGAGGAAACCGAGGAGGAGCGCCGGCTTTACGCCGTGTTCGTGACCCAGAGCCAGGCCCGGTACCGCATTGCCGTGGAGTTTTTCAGCTCCAAGATTTACCGCCGGGCCCATGAAGCCTACGCAGCCCTGCTGGCCGCCTGCCCGGTCCTGCCCCTGACCATGCGCTTCAAGGAAGAGACCCGGGAACTCTCGGGCTTTTTCGACCTCTACAAGTCGGTCATGGACACGGCCTTAAAGGGTATCAACATCCAGCGCTACAAGGGCCTGGGCGAAATGAACCCGGAACAGCTCTGGGAAACCACCATGAACCCGGAAAAGCGCAGTTTCCTTCAGGTGTCCATCGAGGATGCCGGCGAAGCCAACGACATCTTCTCCCAGCTCATGGGCGAACAGGTCGAAGGCCGGCGCGATTTCATCGAACGAAACGCCCTGTCCGTACGGGAACTGGATATTTAGTGGGTGGCGGCTGGGAGAGACGCCTCCGGCGGGCAAAGGGCCTTGCCCTTTGCAATCCCGTTACGGGACCGGGGGCGGCGACGAGGTTGTACCACCATACAGGAAGACTATTTTCCAGGGGTCCGGGGGGATGATCCCCCCGGCGGGGTCCGGGGCGCCGCCCCGGCCGCCGGAGGCGTCCCCACCACGACGAACCGTTGATTGGAGCCACCAGTGAGCAATGTCATTCAGATCGAAGAGGAGCTCAAGAAATCGTATCTTGAGTATTCCCTGAGCGTCATCATCGGACGGGCCATCCCGGACGTACGCGACGGACTCAAGCCCGTGCACCGGCGCATTTTGTTCGCCATGCACGAGTTGTCCAACACGTTCAACCGGCCCTACAAGAAATCCGCTCGCGTCGTCGGTGACGTCATCGGTAAATACCATCCCCACGGAGACCAGGCCGTTTACGACGCCCTGGTGCGCATGGCCCAGGATTTTTCCATGCGCGATCCCATCGTGGATGGGCAAGGCAACTTCGGCTCCATCGACGGCGATGCCGCGGCGGCCATGCGGTACACCGAAGTGCGCATGTCCAAGCTGGCCGGAGAATTTCTGGCTGATATCGAAAAAGAGACCGTCGGTTTCCGGCCCAACTACGACAACTCCCTGGAGGAGCCGGAAGTCCTGCCTACCAAGGTGCCGAACCTGCTTCTAAACGGCACCTCGGGCATCGCCGTGGGCATGGCCACCAATATCCCGCCCCACAACCTGGGCGAGCTGTGCGACGGGCTGCTGCTGATCCTCGACAGACCGGATTGCCCCATTGCCGAACTTATCACCCTGGTCAAGGGGCCGGATTTTCCGACCGGCGCCGCCATCTACGGCGGCAAGGGGCTCTACGAGGCCTACACCACCGGTCGCGGCAGCATCAAGATCCGGGGCAAGGTCGAGATCGAGAACCGTAAAAAGGACTTGCAGGCCGTGGTCATCCGGGAAATCCCGTATGCCCTGAACAAGTCCTCCCTGGTCGAAAAGATCGCGGCCCTTATCAACGACCACCGCATCGATGGCGTGTCCGATTTGCGCGACGAATCCGACCGCAAGGGCATCCGCATCGTGCTCGACCTGCGCAAGGGCATCATTCCGGACATCGTGACCAATGCCCTGTACAAGTACACGCCCCTTGAGACCTCGTTTGGCATCAACATGATGGTGGTGGCCGACAACCGTCCCGCCACCCTCAATTTGAAGCAGATCCTGGAACACTTCCTGGCCCATCGCCGCGAAGTGATCCTGCGCCGTACGGCCTTTGACCTGCGCAAATCCGAGGAGCGGGCCCACATTCTCGAAGGCCTGCGCATCGCGCTGGACAACATCGACGAGGTCGTGTCCATCATCCGGGCTTCCAAGACGCCCCAGGAGGCCAAGGAGCGTTTGATGGAACGCTTCAGCCTGTCCGAGCGCCAGTCCCAGGCCATTTTGGACATGCGCTTGCAGCGCCTCACCAACCTGGAACGTCAGAAGCTCATCGATGAATACAACGAGCTCATAAAGCTCATCGAATACCTGCGCAGCATCCTCGAAAACGACGAAGTCCTGCGCGGCGTCATTCGCGACGAAATCACGGATCTGAAAAACCGTTTTGCCACGCCGCGCAAGACCGAGATTCTGGAAGACCTCGACGGCATCAACATCCTCGATCTTATCCCCGACGACGACGTGGTCATCACCCTTTCCCGGCGCGGCTACATCAAGCGCACGCGCATGGACAATTACCAGCAGCAAAAACGCGGCGGTAAAGGCGTGGCCGGCGTATCCACGTCGGCCGACGATTTTGTCCAGTCGTTTTGCACCACCACCAACCACCAGCAGCTGCTGCTTTTTACCAACCTCGGCCGTATGTTCATGCTGCCCGTGCACCAGATTCCCGAGGGACAGCGCACGGCCAAGGGCGCCCATATTGCCAACCTGCTCCCCATGGACAAGGAAGAGTTCGTGGCCACGGCCCTTGCCATCCGCGAATTTTCCGAGGATCGCTACTTCCTGTTCGTGACCAAGCGCGGCATGGTCAAGCGCTCTTCCACCGAGCTTTACAAGAACTGCCGCAGCACGGGCATCATTGCCGTAAGCCTGCGCGAGGGCGACGAACTGCTTATGGTGCGCGAAGTCGATGCCACGGCCGAGATTTTGCTTGCCACCATGCAGGGACTGTCCATCCATTTTCAGGTGTCCGATATCCGGCCCATGGGCCGCTCGGCCTCCGGGGTCAAGGGCGTGGCCCTCAAAGGCGGCGACCGGGTGGCGGCCGGCGTGGTCATTGCCGGCAACGGCCGCACCGAAGTCCTGACCGTCTCCGCCAACGGCTATGGCAAGCGCACGTCCATCGAACACTACCCCTTGCGCAACCGGGGCGGCTTCGGTGTCATCAACATGCGGGTGACGCCCAAGACCGGGCCGGTCATCGGCGCGGTCATGGTGGGCGAGGACGACGAACTGCTGCTTTTGACCTCGGCCAACAAGATCATCCGTTTGTCCGTGTCCGGCATCTCCTCGGTGGGACGCGCCACCCAGGGGGTCATGCTCGTGCGGATGGAAGACAATGTTACGGCCACCGGCTTCGATCTGGTCGATCCGACCGATATGGGGCCGTGCGAAGGATAATGCACGGCTTTCGGCCGCTGGTTCTGGTCGGCCTGGCCCTGTTGTTTCTGGGCCAGGCCTGTACCAGTGAACCGCCCCAGGAAAAGGCGGCCCGGCAGCTCGAACGCGCCCGCCAGGCTTGGTTGGCCGGCAATTACACTCAAGCCGAAGCGGACTACCAGCACTACTTGCAAAACTTTGCCCAGGGCGCCGGACGCATCGAGGCCTGGCGTCGGTTGATCGATATTTCCTTGATTGTTTGGGGCAATCCGGCAGCGGCGGTCCCGCTCCTCGACGCGGCCAGCCTGGAAGTCGGTCCCGACGATCCGGCGCTGGTCGATTTGCTTGTGACGACCGTGGATGTGGCCTTACAGATGGAGAACACGGCCAAGGCGCTCGATGTGTTGCAAACCCAGGGGGCACGCGCGGACTTGTCCCCTGATCTGCGGATTTGGGTCGCCCTGCACCGGGAACAGGCCTATGCCAAGCGGCATGATCTGCCTGCGGCCAGGCAGAGTCTCGAAGCCTGCCGGCAGATGGACCTGCCCACAGCGGCAACGGCCCCGTGCTCCCTGCGTTTGGCCGGCTTGTTGGCTACGTCCGGCCAACCGGAACAGGCCGCGATCATCTGGCAGTCGGTCTTCCAGGATGGGACCATAGCGCCGAAATGGCGTGCCCAGGCCGGCTTCGCCCTGGCCGAGGCAGCCGAAGCGCATCGAGACAAGAACACGGCCAGACAGCTTTATGAAACCATCAAGGATTGGTATCCTAATCCCATGGTTATTCAGCGTAAATTGGATTATCTCACCAAGTGATGCAGCCGGGGTGTTCATTGACACCGGGGCACGGGGCTGGGTATGCACATTCTTGCTCGGTGTATCCTGATTGAACTGGCCGAATGAGCGGTTTCACGAGGTTCCTTATTCATGGTTTTCGATTTATTGCGCAAACGAAAACACTCCAAGGAGGAAGAACAGGAACGTCTTCGGATGGCTGCAATTCTTGATAACGCTTTGTTGCAGCGATCCAAAATGCATATACGCTTCAGTCAAGAAACATCGAATATCTCAAATGTTACTGGTTTACTTGTGGCCATGGATGCCTCGGCCATGGTGCTCGAACTCGACGGTGTCGGTTTATTGAAAGAACGTTTCATTGGCCAGGACATGAACTGTTTTTTTCGGATTGTCGAGCGTGAGGACAAACATCGGGAAATATTTTATTCCTTTAGAACGAAAATTCTACGTATACGCCAATCGAAATCCAACGCCGTCCAAGTAGCGGTTTCGATTCCTGACACAATTCAAGGAACCCAGCGCCGCAAAAGTTTGCGTCTGAAACCGGATTTACAAAAATTTTCTCATCTTGCTTTTTGGAAATATGATGCCAGCGGTGGATTCGATATCACAAAGCCCACCATCCCTTTGGCGCATTTTAAAAACAATCTGGCTTTCCTGGACAATATGTCCGCTGGCGGACTTCGTCTGAGCTTGCGCCGCCCCGTCATCAAGGAGCAGGATTTCGTGCTGGGCAAAGGCGACCGGTTCATAGTTTTTTTTACCTTTGCCGAAAAACTGCCCAAACAGCTCGAGGAATACTGGCTGGTGGCCAAGATCAACAACATCCGCCTCGAACCGGTCAGCGGCGACATGACCCTTGGCATGGAGTTCATTGCCAGTGGCTCGCGCCAAGCCGATTCCGGTAAAATCGCCTGGGTCAAGGTCATGGACAATGTCATCGACGATCTTGCCCAGCGTATCTACCATTGGCACCTGACGTTGTACCGGGACAAAGGTCTCGTTTAACGCGTTCCAGCGCACGACTTTTTCGGGATTCCCCCTTTTGATCGCCGGGGGCAAAGATGCCAACGGATTATTGTGCAGCAGCCTTGCTTTGATCGCGTCACAGCGTTTCGAGCAAGCGCAGCATGCCGTCGTGGTGGGAACCGGCCCAATAGATGCGCTGGCAAGCCGGGCAGCGCCAGAAGCTGTCGTAGTAGCGCTTGGTGCGCGGTTCCAACCTGTCCCAGACTTTTGCCTTGTCCACGGCCACGAGGGGTTCGTTGCAGCGCAGACAGCGGCTGAATGGGCGCGATTGTTCCTTAATGCCGTAACCAACCAGAATTTCGCGTATTTGTTCCAGGGGATCATTGGCGCGTACGAGCCGCCCGTGAACGATTTTCGAGCGTTTGAGGCAGTTGCGGTCGCGGCTGAGGACCACGCGACTTTGGGCGCAGGCCAGCTCGGCTAGGCTCGCGTCGTCGATATCGCGCGCAAAGGTTGTGTCCCAACCGAGCAGTCGCAGCAAGGTCGCGAGTTTGCCCACATTGGCGTCGGCGGCAAAGGCCAATCGTGGCAAGGGCTGTGGGCGCAAGACCGTGTCTTGGGTGACATCGATGGGAAACCGCGCCGGGGATACGCTCACTTCCATTCCGGGTTCGAGCAAGGTGGAAAAATCCACCTCCCGGCCATCGGCAACCAGCCCATGGACCTCGGTATGAGGCGGTCCCAGGGCTTCGATCACGTCCTTGAGCGAAGCCCGGCGATCGACCGGATAGCGCACCACGCCCCCGGGCCAGGGCTTGCGCAACAGCCCGATCAATTCGCCCTCGAACACGATTCTCGCCACCGCTTGCATCATTTTCGTTTATCCCCCGAGCAAGGGGGTCCGGGGGGAATTATCCCCCCCGGCGGCACCTTTCTCTCCCCACCCAGTGCTTTACGCCCGGCGCGCTTATAGCCTATACCGGCCTATGCCCGGCAAGCCATACTCCAATCCGGGCATTCGGGAAACAGGCATGCAGACCAGTCATTTGGACGTTACCGGCTATCTGGGCCGCCAGGTACATCTGGGGGTCACCGGCAGCATTGCGGCCTTCAAGGCCTTGCCGCTCACCCGGCGCTTGCTCGTGACAGGGGCCAAGGTGGCCGTTACCTTGACCGAGGCCGCCAAGCACTTTGTCACGCCGCTCTCTTTTGAGGCACTCGGTGCCTCGCCCGTGCGTTCGGACATGTTTTCGCCCGAATCGGCCCGGTTTGCCCATTTGGCTCCGGCCCAGGAAGCCGATTGCCTGGCCGTGGTCCCGGCTTCGGCCGATTTTCTGGCCCGGATGTGCCATGGTCTGGCCGACGATTTGCTTGCCTGCCAGGTGCTGGCTTTCACGGGCCCGATCCTCGTGGCCCCGGCCATGAATCCCAGGCTGTGGCAGGCCGCGGCCACCCGGGAGAACTGTAACAAGCTCATGGCGCGCGGTGTGATCGGTGTCCTGCCGGAATGGGGGGAAATGGCCTGCGGCGAGACCGGCCAAGGCCGGCTGGCCCGGGACGAAGCGATTTTCGCCACCATCGTGCGTGCGCTCACCCCCCAGGATCTGGCCGGCAAAAAGGTCCTCGTCAGTCTCGGTCCGACCCGGGAATATTTCGACGCGGCCCGGTTCTGGTCCAACCCGTCCACGGGCAGGATGGGCGCCTGCCTGGCCATGGCGGCCTGGCTGCGCGGCGCCGACGTCAGCGTGGTCTCGGGACAGGTTTCCTGGTGGTTTCCGGATTCCGTGCGGGTCGTGTCCGTGACCTCGGCCAGCCAGATGTACGAGGCCTGCCTCGATCTCTGGCCAAGCATGGATATCGGGGCCATGACCGCGGCCGTGGCCGATTTCGCGCCCGAACCCCTGCCCGGTGGCGGAAAATTCAAGAAGGACTCGGCCAACGGTGCTCCGCCCCTGGTTTTTCGGCCCACGCGTGATATCCTGGCCGCCATGGGTGCAGCCAAGGCCGCGAGGCAACGCCTGATCGGCTTTTGCGCCGAGACCGACAACCTGGTCGAAAACGCCCAGGGCAAGCTTACGCGTAAAAACTGCGACCTCATGGTAGCCAACCCCATCGGCCGGGCCGATGCCGGCTTTGCCGCGGCTACCAACGAGGCCGTGGTCCTGACCGCCGCCGGCGGACGGGAAACCTGGACCGCCCTGCCCAAGACGGAAATGGCCTGGAAAATATGGGACTCCTTGATTCGCTTGTAAACGTTCCCGAACGTCTGCGTGTCTGGCAGCAAGCCGGGGTCCGGTATCTCTATATCGACCCCGAGGCGATGCCCGAACCTGCCGCATCGGTTGCGCCGGACGAGACGCCCCCAGTCGTGCCAGCGCCAGCACCGCAACCGGAGTCCGATCCGGGTTCCTGGCCGGCTCCTTGGCCCGGGCTTTTGGCCAAGGCGCCGCCTACGCCCCGCTTGGTCATCACGTATCTCGATCTGGGGTTTGATTTGACCGGACGCTCGGAACCACGGCGCAGCGCGTTGTGGCGGACGCTCATCCGCGACTTGGGCCTGGCTGGTCGAGGACTGGTCGCGTTTTGGCCGCTGGCCCTGCCCGAAGGCGAGACCCTGCGCCCCCAACCAGACATTTTCCTGGCCGGACTGCGCCGGCTTTTTCCATCGCGGCTGGCTATTTTCGGATGCGATGCGGCCACCCTGCTGTCGCTTCCTTCTGCTCTTTTCGAGGAATCCAGCCTGATCGGTATCCCGTGCAGCATCCTGCCCGATCCGGGCACCCTGCTTGAGGGTGACAAGGAGGTCTGGACCCATGTGCTTGCGAGTCTTCGCCGCGACAATCTGTAGTTGCGTTTTCTGTCTGCTGTTTGGCCTCGCCCTGGGGGCAACCGTGGCCTTGGCGGCGCCTGTGCCCGGGCAGCCGGCCATTTCGGCCCTGGAAGTCTCCATTGCCACGGCCATTTCCCCCATTCAGGCCGATCTGCTCGATGCCGCCCTGGAGAGGGCTCGCCGCGACCGGAACGATATGGTCCTGCTCATCCTCGATACCCCGGGCGGCTCCATCGACGTCATGCGGCGCATGGTCAAATCCATGCTGGCCTCGCCCCTGCCCATCGTGGTCTGGGTGGCGCCATCGGGCGCCCGGGCGGCCTCGGCCGGAGTTTTTTTGGTGGCCGCGGCCACGGTCGCGACCATGGCGCCCCAGACCACCATCGGTTCGGCTTCGCCCGTGGGGCCTGGCGGCGGCGACCTCAAAGACACCATGAACGCAAAAATAAGAAATGATCTCAAGAGTTTGCTGCGTGGGCTTGTGACCCGCAACGACCGCAACGTGGACTGGTACATGCGATCGATTTCCAAGGCGGCCAATCTCGACGCCCTGGAAGCGGCCCAGAGCCGCGTCATCGATTTCGTGGCCATGGACCGCACCGATCTTTTCGCTCAACTCGGCAAACGCGGTCTGACCATGGCCAATGGCGTGACGACCCATTTCACGGCCGCCGATGTCCGGGTGCATACCTACGAAACCGGCCTGCGCCACGGAATCCTGTCTTGGCTGATCGATCCCCAGATCGCCTACATCCTGCTTCTGCTCGGCTTGGCCGGGATTTACTTCGAGCTTACCACCCCTGGTGCGATCCTCCCTGGTGTGATCGGCTCCCTGAGCCTGCTCCTCGCCTTGTACGCCTTGTCCGTGTTACCGACCAACACGGCCGGGTTGCTGCTTCTGCTGTTGGGGGCGGTTTTTTTCGTGCTGGAACTGTTCATTACGAGTTTCGGGCTGCTTGGCCTGGCCGGGCTGGCCAGTTTTCTGTTCGGCTCCCTGCTGCTGTTCCGGGGGGACGGCCTGGGCGGGTTACCGCTGGGGCTTGTCCTGCCCACGGTCCTGGGATTGGCGGCGCTGCTTGGCTTCATGGGCTATCTCGTGACCAAGACCCAGTTGCGGCGGCCGGCCAGCGGTATGGCGGCGCTTCTCGGCCAGACCGCCACGGTGCGGCACTGGCAGGGCACCAGCGGCAAGGTTTTCATCAACGGCGAATTGTGGCAGGCGCGCTCCGCAAAGCCCCTTGCGCTCGCACCCGGCCAGACGGTGGTGGTCACCGGGCGAGACGACATGACCCTGGAAGTGGAGGGAGATTCCGCTCTCCCCGCGGCATAACCTTTGGTCCCGTTCCACGGAGGTTTCCATGATCGGCATCGTTCCCCTGCTTATTCTGGTCGTCCTGTTCCTGATGACGTCACTGCGTGTGCTCAATGAATACGAGCGCGGGGTCATTTTCCGGCTCGGCCGGGTCATCCGGCCCAAGGGACCGGGGCTCATCATCCTGCTGCCGGTTCTTGACCGCATGACCCGGGTGTCCCTGCGGACCTTTGCCATGGACGTGCCCAACCAGGACGTCATCACCCGGGACAACGTAAGCATCAAGGTCAACGCGGTGGTCTATTTCCGGGTGGTTGATCCGCTCAAGGCCATCCTGGAGGTCGAGGACTACATGTACGCCACCTCCCAGATCTCCCAGACCACCCTGCGCAGCGTGTGCGGCGGCGTGGAACTCGACGAGATCCTGGCCCACCGCGACAAGGTCAACGAGCAGGTGCAAACCATCCTGGACCAGCACGCCGGCCCCTGGGGCATCAAGGTCGCCAACGTGGAGCTCAAGTATATCGACCTGCCCCAGGAGATGCAGCGGGCCATGGCCAAGCAGGCCGAGGCCGAGCGCGAACGCCGGGCCAAGGTCATCAATGCCGAGGGTGAGTTCCAGGCCTCCACCCGACTGGCCGAGGCGGCCAAGATCATCGGCCAGCACCCCGAGGCCTTGCAGCTGCGCTATCTCCAGACCATGCGTGAAATGGCGTCCGAGAGCCATGCCGCGACCATCATTCCCGTGCCTCTTGATTTTATCCGGTCTTTTTTTCATGCTCAGGGAAACGACGTGAAGCGCGACGCACCCCGGATGGAGGTGACTGCACAGGAACAGGCCACGGTTGCCTTGCCGCCTGATGCCGCTCTACCCGGCCAGGGGGAAGGGGCGTGAGCCCAAACCTGTCGACCGGATGGTACCGGACGGCCGCTTGGAACAATCCAGCGGGAGGGCAGCCGCGATCCCGTCGTACCGCACAGACCGCTTGAGGATGTTTTGCCTTTCGCACAGACCGCATCTGACCACAAACCAGGATACGCATGAATATTCTCGTCACCGGCGCCGCCGGCTTTATCGGCTTTCATCTTTGTCGTCGTTTTCTGTCCCTGGGCCACACCGTGACCGGGCTCGATGTCATGAGCCCGTACTATTCGGTGGCGCTCAAGCAGGATCGTATCGACATCCTCTCCCGGGAGACGAATTTCCGTTTCGTCAAGGCCGACATGGCCGAC
>JAWRKJ010000230.1:0-29359 GCA_040307025.1 Desulfovibrionaceae bacterium
CCTCCTCCCCCATAAAAAAAACGCGCCGGCAAGGCCGGCGCGTTTCCCCAAGTGAGGCGAGCGAGTGCGTTTACAAGCCGAGATTCTTCTTCAGGGCACCGATATTGACGGACTGCTGCACAAGACGGGTGCCATGTTCGATGCGGGCCTTGTCGCGCAGCTTTTGCTGGGCGAGCATGCGTTCCATCTTCTTGGCCACGGTGAAGGTGTCCTCGCGCACGACGATGACCGGAATCCCCTTATCCTCGGCCTTGGCCAGGATGATGTCGTTGGGGTAGAGGTTGCCGGTCAGGACCAGGGCGGCGCAACCACCTTCCAGGGCCACGAGCTGCAGGTCGGCACGGTCGCCGCCGCAGATCACGGCCACATCCTTCTGGCGCTTGAAGAAGGTGACGAAGTTTTCCACCTGCATGGTGCCGATCAGGAAGTGGACCACCAGGTTGTTGACGTGGTTGGACATGGAAACCATGCGGCCGCCCAGGGAATGGGCGATGTCGCCGGCCCGCATGGCGCTCATGATGGGATCGTGGGGGATGATGCCGAGCACATCCACGCCGCGGCGCTTCAGGAACGGGATGATGAGGGTTTCGACTTCCTCACGGAAATGTTCCGGCACGTCGTTGAGAACGACGCCGACCAGGTCGTCACCCAGGGATTCCTTGGCCGCGGCCAGGTAGTCGTAGTTGTATTCCTGGCGATAGCGGTCGACGAGCAGGACCTTGGTGCCCAGGGCCTGGGTCACGGACAGGCCGTCCACGCCGCAGTACTTGCCGGTGTGCAGGAAGCTGCCCGAACCGCCGACCAGCATGAGGTCCTTGTCGGCCGAAAGCTTGGTGTAGCTGTCGACAATCCCGGGCATAAGGTTGCCGCAATCCTCCAGGAAGGCGCGCATGTGGAAATCGCGGGTGATGACCACGGGCGTCACCAGGGACGGAGAGTCGGACAGGCCTAGGGCCTGCTGCATGAAATTCCCGTCCTCGTCGCCGATCTGGTTGCCGATCTTGTGCGCCAGAGCGCCCACCGGCTTCATATAACCCAGGCGAATACCTTCACGCTGAAAATGCTGTCCCAGGGCCAGGGCGACGAGATTCTTGCCCGAGTAGCCCTGCGTGGAACCTACGTACAGTCCGATCATAAGGCTGTTCCTCCTTCATTCACAGTTTATGCGTGCAGGGTGATGCGCACATCGGCCACCACAGCCTTTTCCGCGTTGACCAGCACAGGGTTGAACTCGGCTTCCTGAATCTCCGGGAAATCCAGGGCGAGTTCGGACATGGTGAGCAAGATGTCCTCGATGGCCTGGAAGTTCACGGACGGCTCGCCCCGAACACCCTTGAGCAGCATGTAGGACTTGATCTCACGAATGATGGCCTTGGCATCGTCGCGACCGAGCGGCGCCAGGCGGAAAGCGATATCCTTGAGGATTTCCACGTAGATGCCGCCCAGGCCGAACATCAGAAGCGGCCCGAACTGGTCATCGCGCTTGAATCCGATGATGATTTCCTTGCAGCCCTTGGGCGCCATCTCCTGGACCAGGCAGCCGGCGATATAGGCTTCGGGGCGCAGACGCTGGGCCCGGGCCGTGATGTCGAAGAAGGCGTTTTTCACGGCCTCGGCATCGGCCAGGTTCACCTTGACCCCGCCCACGTCGGACTTGTGGGAAATCTGGGGCGAGGCGATCTTGAGAACCACCGGGTAGCCGATCTTCTCGGCCCCGGCCACGGCTTCCTCGGAGGAGCGGGCCAGGACCGTATTGGGCGTGGGCAGGTTGTAGGCCCTGAGCACTTCCTGAGCCTGGAATTCCACCACCTCGGTGGCGCCCTTGGCCTTGGCCTCGGCGATCACCTGGCGCGCCTTCTGGCGGTTGCGCTTGATGGCCGGATATTCCTGGGCCGGGGTCTGGCGCCACAGGTAGTAGTTGTACATGGTCTCGAGGCTGGCGATCAGCGGCTCGGGGTAGATGGAACAGGGAATGCCGGCCTCGCCGAGCATCTTCACGCCCGGACGGGTGCGCAGACCGCCCATGTAGTTGACCAGAATGGGCTTGTCCGTGGTCTTGGCCACGTCGATGATGGCCTGGGCCGTCTCCACGATCTGGGCCGAGGCGGTCGGGGTCAGCAGCACCAGGATGGAATGAACCTGGGGATCGTCGACGATGACTTCCAGGGTCTTGCGGTAGCGCTCGGCCGGGGCGTCACCGATGAGGTCGATGGGGTTATAGAGCGAGGCGTACGGCGGCAGGAATTCCTTGAGCCGGTCGATGGTGGAATTGGACAGCCGGGCCATGTTGAGCACCGGGGATTTTTCCGTGGCATCGGCGGCCAGGATGCCGGGACCACCGGAGTTGGTGACCACGCACAGCCCCGGGCCCTTGGGCAGGGGCTGGGTGGAGAAGGCCTGGGCCAGGTCGAACAGGGTGGCCATGTCCGCGGCACGGATGACGCCGGTCTTGCGGAAGGCGGCGGTGTAGGCGGCGTCCGAACCGGCGATGGCGCCGGTATGGGAGGAAGCGGCCTTGGCGCCGGCGGTGGTGGTGCCGGACTTGATCATGATGACGGGCTTTTCCCGGCTGACCTTGGCGGCCTGCTCGACAAAGGCGGAACCGTTTTCCACGTTTTCAATGTAGCCGAGGATGACCGAGGTGTTCGGATCCGTGCGCAGGTATTCGAGCATGTCGGCTTCGTTGATCACGGCCTTGTTGCCGAGGGAGATGAATTTGGAGAAGCCGACGTTCTCGCCCAGGGCCCAGTCCAGGATGGCCGTGCACAGGGCGCCGGACTGGGAGAAAAAGGCGATGGACCCGCTCTGGGGGTATCCGGCGGCAAAGGAGGCGTTATTATGGTCGTGGGTGCTGATCAGGCCCAGGCAGTTGGGGCCGACCATGGCAATGTCGTTGGCCTTGCAGATCTCGATGAGCTTTTGCTCCAGGAAGTAGCCTTCCTTGCCCACTTCCTTGAACCCGGCCGTGATGACGATGGCGGCACGCACCTTGCGCGCGGCCAGGGCTTCCATGGACGGCACGACTGCGGCCACGGGCACGACGATGACGGCCAGGTCGAGCCCCTCGGGCAGGTCGTCGATGCTGTGGGTGACGGGCAGGCCCAGGATTTCCTCGGCCTTGGGGTTCACGGGGATGAGTTTGCCCGTATACCCGGCCTCCAGCATGTTGTGCACCACGGTATAACCTACCTTTCCGGGTGCGGCCGAGGCGCCGATGACGGCGACGGTTTTGGGCGCGAACAGCGCTTGAATATTGTCGCAACAAGCCATGAGAAAACCTCCTCTGTCGGATTTTGTGTGCGGGCGTAGCGTCGTGTCCGCGCGGGCGATCCCTGCACGTTCGGGGGACTTCGCATCCCGAGCGCCATCCGTCCCCATGGAGCGGTCAGCGGGCATCGGGTTTACTACGGGATCTGAAGGAGATGGGGTCGATACATCCATGTCGGTCTACGCACATGCCGGCTCACCGCTTCGCGCCCGGGACATTCCCTATGACCTAGCTTGGCCACGCGCGCATCAAACACAAGGCGGTGTTCGGTGATCCCGCCTTGCACTGACCGTGCCGCAGCGACAAAAATACCTTGATACGGTTGGTTAGGCCCGAAAAACGGGTTGAGGCCACAAAATGGATACAGGCGGTGATACCGGCCCTGGCCCCAAAGCCAGGCGGGACGGGTACTCGGACGCTTCGCCTGGGGAAACGCCTGGGATAGCGGGGAGACGTCTCGGCAAGGGCCTGTTGCGCTACGGCAAAAAGACGGCTCGGCCGGCCCGGATCGCCTGAAGCCGGCGTCCCGATTTGGAACAGGTCCTGTCTGGATGTTCGCGAATCGAGCAGATCACGTCGAAAACACCTGGCGTGATCGCCATTTTTTCTTTCACACCATCTTGTGTTCCGCTTTTTCCGTGATTGCGCCAGCTCGTGGCGTCGCAGCTTCTTGGCGCACCGTGGCCGACCTTGGCAAACACCTGTCCAGCAAGAGTGGCCAGACGCATTGTTACAGTCATTCCGGGCCTAAAAGACGCATCCCGCATCATTTTTCCTACCCGCAACGCAGCGGACTCGCCCGCAGCCGCCTCTTCCTGTTCCGTGAACCACCATCGGGGAAGCCACCCCCTCTCCCAGTCCGGCGCGATCCTCAAAACGCGTAATTCCGGTGCGGACAAGTCCTGCCGCACAGTTGCGCTGGGAGGAAAGCACCCCAGGCTGCGTTGAACGCGCTGCCTCCGGCGCCAAGGGGCTTCGCCCTTTTTCAATGCTTGCCGTGCGGGCATTCGGTGGTGGCGTGGTATCGGGGGCTGAGGCGGACCCGGTTTCCTTGGACACGGATTTGTAGGAATCTCAGAGTCGAAGGAGAACCGGGACCGCCGCCCTCCCCTCAAAGTGCATCCCCGCACACAAAAAAAGGCCGCTTCCCGGGAAGCGGCCTTTCATGGCACTGCACCGCCGGCCACAAGGACCGGAAGCGGTTATTCGAGAGGCGTGTTGGGCACGTAGCTCCAGACGCCGCAGGGGCAGGCATTGGCGCAGAACCCGCAGCCGATGCACTTGTCGGGATCGGAGACCATCTCGAACTCCTTGCCCTCGAGCTGCACGCGCGAGATCGCCCCGGTCGGGCAGATCATGGCGCACTGGCCGCAGTCGCGGCAGGCGCCGCAGGACGAGCACTGGCTGGCGCAGCTTTCCAGATCGTTGAGATCCATGAGCCGGGGGTCGAAGTATTCAAGCTTGGCCCGGTTGTAGTCGATGCGCTCGCGGGTGTCCGGATGGGGCCGTTTGCCCGAGAAGATGTCCACAATGGCCTGGGCCGCGGCCCGCCCCATGCCGATGGCCTGGGTGAGCAGGCCCGGGCGCACGAGGTCGCCGATGGCGAAGACTTTGGGGTTGGTGGTCTGATAGATGTCGTTGACCTTCACGTAGCCGCGCTCGGTGGCCACGGAGCCGTCCAGGATGCCCGTATCCGGCACATCGCCGACCGACAGCACGACCGTATCCGCAGGCAGCAGTTCGCCGGTCTGAAGCACCACACCCGCAGCCGTGATCTCCTTGGTGAAGCAGGGCCATTTGAAGATGGCGCCTATGGCCTCGGCATCCTTTTTCTCCTTGCCGAAGGCGGCCGGCTTCTGGATGTCGATGAGGGTAACGGAGGTGGCGCCCAGGCGGGCGGCCTCGGTGGCCACGTCGCAGCCCACGTTGCCGGCGCCGATGATGACCACGTTCCTGCCGACCTTGGCCTCGTCCTTTTTGGCCTGCTTGAGGAAGGTCAGGGCGGGCAGGGCCAGCTCCTTGCCGGGCACGGGCAGCATGCGGGGAATGTTGGCGCCCATGGCCAGGACCGTGAAGTCGTAATCGGTCACGATCTGGGCGAATTCCTCGGAGTTGATGGCCTTTTTGAGCTGGATATGGGGCAGGATCTTCCGGGCGCGCTCGATTTCGGCCTCAAGCACCTCTTTGGGGATGCGGCTTTCCGGAATTGCCGCCGTGATCTTGCCGCCGAGCTTTTCGGACAGGTCGTAGATGACGGCCTCGTGGCCGGCCAGACGCAACTGCCAGGCCACGGACATGCCGGCCGGGCCGCCGCCGATGACCGCCACCCGTTTGCCGGACAGGGGCGGCAACTGGGGCATGTGATCGGCCTTGACGTCGGTCTTGCCGAGGATGGAGGTGTCGAGCGGCATCATGTGACCGACATTGCGCGTGCAGCCCTGCATGCACAGATGCGGACACAGGTAGCCGCAGACCGTGGCCGGAAACGGCGTGTAGGCGAGCGCCAGGTCGATGGCTTCGTCCATCAGGCCGTCGCGCACGAGCTGCCAGCGCTGCTGGACCGGAATGCCGGTGGGGCAGCTCGCCTGGCAGGGGGAAACGTATTTGCGGTTTTCCCAGACCGGCACGAACCGGCGCAGTTCGCCGGTGACGACGAGCGGAATGGGGCTGCGGTCGGAGTCCACGAGATCGCCGATCAGGCCGCCGCGTCCCAGCTCGGCGTCCCAGACCGCGCGGTGGAAATCCCCGATGGGCCGGCGGGCCTTGCCGGTCTTCTCAAAGGGGCTGCGGGCGGCGAGAAGCTGCCAGTCCTCGCGCGTGGACAGGGAGGGCAGCAATTCGGGCCGGCCGATGGCGTCCAGGAAGGCCTTCAGATTGGCCACGAGCCAGTCGTAGGTGGCGTCGTCGATGGGCACGAGCTTGGCATCGGCCAGGGAATAGCCCTTGCTCGGGCCCCGGAAGAAGATGCGGCCGCCGACCATGCCCACGCACGGCCGGTAACCGAGCACGTTGTCGGGATTCTGGGGCTCGTAGCCGCAGACAACGGCCGTACCGCCGGCCATGAACTCGGCGAAGTAGTCGCCCACCGAGCCGAGCACGTAAAGTTCCGGCGCCGGATATTTGGGGTTTTGCTTGGTCATGGTCATGCCGCGGGCACCGATGTTGCCGGCGATCATGATCTTGCCCTGGGCCATGGCATTGGCCGCGCCGTTGCCGGCGTTGCCGCGCACCACGATCTCGGCCCCGGCGTTGAGCCAGCCGATATCGTCCGAGGCCGGGCCATCGACCTCGATGTGGGTGCCCGGGAAGCCCATGGAACCCGTGCGCTGCCCCGGGGAGCCGGTGATGCGCACCGAAATGGGTTCGTCCTTGGATATCCAAAGCCGGCCGCCCAGACCGTGCTGGCCCATGGCCTCGATGACGAGGTCGCGGGCGCCCTGGGTCACCGCTCGCTGGATGCGCTCCTCCAGGATGCGGGACTCGACCCGGTGGCCGTTTTCCATGCCGTGTATGGTGACGGTTTCATGTGCCATGTGCGTATTTGCCTTTGCGTGAGGTTCGAAATCCCTGGTCTAGACCACGTACTTGATCTTGAGGCGTTCGGCGGCGTGGTAGTCGCTGATGCCCAGGGCGTCGGACATACCCGTGGGCAGCGAAGTGGACCGGCCCAGGGGGGCGACGATCTTGCGCAGTTCCGTGTCGAACGACAGGAAGACGTCCACGAGCCGTTCGGCCACCTTTTCCGGGTCCAGGCGCCGGTAGAGACGCGGGTCCTGGGAGGTGATGCCCTTGGGGCACACGCCGATGTTGCACACGTTGCACCGGTCGCGTTCGGAACCGAGGCAGCCGGCCGCGGCCTGCATCATGTACTTGCCGGACTGGACGGCGCTGGCGCCGAGCATGATCAGGGCAGCGGCGTTGGCGGCCAGGTTGCCGTTCTTGCCGATGCCGCCGCCGGCGATCAGCGGGATCTCGTTCTGCTTGCCGGCCTGGACCAGGGCCAGGTAGCAGTCGCGCAAGTTGCTGGCGATGGGATGGCCCATGTGGTTCATGGACACGTTATAGGCGGCGCCGGTCCCGCCGTCCTCGCCGTCGATGGCGAGTCCGGCCGCGTAGGGATTGCGCACGAGGTTGTTGAGCACCGCGGTGGAGGAGGTGGTGCCGGAGATCTTCGGGTAGACCGGCACGCGGAAGCCCCAGGCCATGGACATGGACTGGATCATCTTGGCCACGGCCTCCTCGATGGAGTACTTGGTCTGATGGGTGGGCGGGCTCGGCAGGGACACGCCGGCCGGCACGCCGCGAATGGCGGCGATGAGCTTGTTGACCTTGTACCACATAAGCAGGCCGCCGTCGCCGGGCTTGGCGCCCTGGCCGTACTTGATCTCGATGGCGCAGGGGTCTTCCTTCATCTCCGGGATGGCCTTGATGATCTCGTCCCAGCCGAAGTAGCCCGAGGCGATCTGCAGGATCATGTACTTGAGGAAGCGCGAGCGCAGCAGTCTGGGCGGGCAACCGCCCTCACCCGTGGCCATGCGCACGGGCATGCCGAGCTCCTCGTTCAAATAGGTCACGCCCATGACCAGGCCTTCCCACATGTTGGGCGACAGAGCGCCGAACGACATGGAGCCGATCATCAGGGGATAGATCTCGCGCACCGGCGGCACCCAGTCGTGGTGGGCCAGGGCGGACAGGCCGGATTCGGGGGACTGGACCCGACCGAGCAGGGTGCGCAGATCGAACTCGTGGCGGCCGGCGTCGAGCGCCGGGTCCGTGAGCATGGAAATGCGGATGAACTTGATCTGGTCGAGCAGGCTGTTCGAATCGTTGCGGCGTCCGCCACGGGTCCGGGCCGCGCCGCCGCGGTTGTTGTGGAACTTGAGCGTGGTGGCTTCCGGACGCAGGCGCGGGGTGATGGCATTATTCGGGCACACCATGTTGCACATGGCGCAGCCGATACAGTGGTAGGCCGGGTCCGTGCGCTGGCGGATGCCGTAATAGATGGAAAACCGCGTCTTGCCCGGTTTGGCCAGGGCTTCGGGGGCCTTGAGAATGCGTTTGCGGAACACCCCGAGCTCGATGGCGTTGACCGGGCACACGGATGTGCAACGCCCGCACAAGGCGCAGGTGTTGATGTCCCAGTCAATCTGCCAAGGCAGATCGTTGACGCTTAGTGTGGACGGGGTAATGACTGCAGTTGATTCCATATGGTGACCTCTTGGCATTCGGGGCGCACGATGGCCGTGTCCAGATGCATGGGTTGAAAATCGGCATGCGGATCGCGGTCGGGGATAGCGGCGTCCAGGCCGCAGATTTCCGAGGAGAAGGCGAACAGGCCGGACTTGCCGCCGACCACGCCGGGGCGCAGCTTCTTGCGGTCCTGGACCATGAACATGGTGCCGTCGGGCAGGCAGCCGATGACGCAGTTGGGGCCGTCGATGATGAGCTTGCGGCAGGTCTGCTTGATGCGCCCGAGCAGCTCGCGGTCGGTGTGGCCTTCCATCTCGGCGTTGGACAGCGGCGTGATGATGTGCTTGTAGTACTCGATGCCCAGATGCAACCTGTTGAGCGTGAAATGCATGATGTGGGTGAAGACTTCCGAGTCGGACTGGTAGCCGACATAGCCCGGGAACCCCCTCGATTCGAGGTATTCCTTGATCGGGATGAAAGCCGTGTTCTCACCGTTGGTCATGGTGCACACACCCTGGATGAAAAACGGATGGCAGGCGTAGAGATTGATGGCGTAGTTGGTGTTCTGGCGTCCCTGGGCCAGGATGTGGCGGGAGTAGAGCTCGGGCCGGTCCAGGCCCAGGTACTCGCCGACGGTCAGGGGATCGCCCACCTCTTTCACCATGACCGTGTCCGGCCAGAAGGAAAAGACCCGGATATCCTCGTCGGCCACGCCCATGGAGCGCAGCTCCACGCGCATGAGCATGTAGGTGAGCTCGCGTTCGGCCTGGGGCAGGGCCTTGATGGCGGCCGGTACGTCATAGGCCCGGGCCATGTAGGTGCCCCGTGCGGGCGTGCCGGCGGGTCGTTTGGTCTTGGGGTCCAGGACGAGGGTGGATTTGGCGAAGAAGCCCCGTTCGTCCATGTAGGTGTCCAGGCGTTTGAGCCCGGTGTCGGTAAAGATGCCGGAGAGAATCGGCGCGTCCTTCATCTCCCCGAGCGGACCATCAAGGCCATGGAGGAAAAGGCCCACTCCGGAACCGTCGTGACCTTCCTTCATGACATTGAGAGCGTCGATGGCGCGCATGGGGGACACGGGGTCCCGGCTGCTGAGGGCGAATAAGCGGCACATGGTCTACTCCGAATAAACGAAATCTATTTGAGGGGGTTTTTTTCATAGTGACAAAATGGGCCACCGTAAAGCAAAAAATAAAATTCGGTGGTCGGCGGCGGGAAAAGTGTACGATTGCAGCACATAGAGTGGCAGAGAGGCAGGGTCCGGACAGGAGAATTCGCCGCTTTTGGCAAGCAGGCCGTCTGGCGTGACCGCAAGCGTCGGTACACACCGTGTTCAAACGCACATTGTTCGGTCGCGATTCGGTGCCAGCGCAGCAAGACGGGAATGGAGCAGGCCGGCCGTGCATCCCCACTGCAACCGAACCAGGGCGAAATGACCATGGCCGCAGCCGAGTGGACGAGGGAACGGCGGTTGCCGCGCGACTGTCCGCAAGGCCAAAAGCGCACACACTCGGCATCCTGCACGCCGCAACGGCCAGGATTTTCGGCATTGTGTCGCCCAATGCGCGGGAATGAATCAGCAGGAGCCGGGGCCGAGCCCCCGGGGGCAGCCCCGGACCGGCACGAACGGAAAGGCCGCGACCACGGCAGGTGGCGGAGGGAGAGGGATTCGAACCCCCGGACAGGTTGCCCCGCCAGTGGTTTTCAAGACCACCGCCTTCAACCGCTCGGCCATCCCTCCGCGACGAACGCTTGGGGCTTCCTAAAGCCCTTTGCGCAACCGCGCAACCATCCCGGGCCCACAGGCGCGAAAAAATCTTCTCCGCTCAGACCGCTAGCCCCGATGCTCTTCGATAAGCCGTCTGGCGCGCTCGGCCAGAGTGCCGACCTCGGGCTTGGTCACCTGGTCATCGGCCCCCACGGACAGGCCCTTGTGGTAGAGCTGGTCGTTGATCAGCGAGGAAAAAAGAATCACCGGCAATACCTTAAGCACCGGATCGTCCTTGATATTCTTGCACAGGGTGTGCCCGTCCATGGAAGGCATCTCGATGTCGGTCACCACGAGGTTAACATTGTCGGACAGGGGCCGCCCGTCCTTGACCGACGCCTCCTTCCATTCCAGCAGGCGCTGCCAGGCGTTTTGCCCGTTGACGTCCTGCACGATCTCGAAGCCGTCCTTTTCCAGGTACGTGGCAATGAGGCGCCGGATGGAGTTGGAGTCGTCCACCACCAAGGTCTTGTAGGCCGAACGGTCGGGTTCGGGAATGGCGGCGGCGCTTTCCCGCTCGGTCTTCATGGCCAGGGCGGGGTTGAGGTCCCAGATGATCTGTTCCATGTCGAGCAAAAGCACGATGCGGTCCGGGAACTTGACCACGCCCGTGAAATTGTTGGCCGCGAACGAGGCCACATAGCCCGAGGGCGGCTCGACCTCGGACCAGCTCAACCGGTGGATGCGCGTCACCCCGGAGACCATGAAGGCGTTTATCACCTTATTGAACTCCGAAACGATGACCTTGGTCGTCTCGTCGCGGGCCATGGGCTTGCCGAGCCACAGGCTGAGATCGATCAGCGGAATGACCCGGGAGCGCAGGTTGAAGGTGCCGATGACGCAGGGGTGCGGCGTCTGGGGCATGCCCGTCACCTTGGGCAGCCGAATGATTTCCAGCACCTTGGCCACGTTGACCCCGTAATGGGCCCGGTAGGGTTTGGCCCCCGGCTCGACTTCCTCATCGATGTAGAACTCGATGATCTCAAGCTCGTTGGTCCCCGTTTCCAGCAAAATATTCGTCTGCGCCATGACCGACCTCGAATCCCGGTTGCCCGTTGCCTCCTTGAAAACCCCACCGCCTCCGCCGCATGTCTCGGAATCCGCCCGGCCGGGCAGGCCCCAAGCTTAGAAGTAGCTCTTCGGCGCGCCGCGCGCAAGCCGTTTGCGTCACATAACGCCTCCCGACTTTACAGGATTGGGTTCCATGGATAGAGATGAACGGGTGTTCACCAACGCCCAGTCCCGGAACCTGGCGAGCAAGAATTTGAGCCTGCCCAACACTGCCTATATCCTGCTGTGGTATCCGCTGCCGTCGGAGACTTTCATCTTCCGGGAAGTCCAAAACGCCGCGGACGCCGGCATGCCGCTTCAGGTCTATACGCTCTATGGCCAGGCCGGCAAACATTTGTCCCCGGACATGCGCCGGGTGGCCGACGCCGTCACCCGCCTGGGCTCGCCGGCCATTCCCGGCTTCTTCCGCGATCTGGCCTGGTGGGCCGTCAGACGCCCCCTGGCCGTGGCCGGCATCCTGGCCGGCATTCCCTGGCGCCGCTGGAGCTGCCTGGAAGTGGCGGGTGAAAACGTCTGGGCCATGATGGCCGGCTTCACCCTGGCCCGGCGCTTTCTCGCCGACGACATCGAGCACATCCACGCCGGCTGGGCCAACGGCCCGGCCACCGCCGCCTGGGTGGCCTCGCGCCTGACCGACATCCCCTTTTCCTTTTCCGCCCGGGCCGGGGACATCTATCCTCAGGACGGCGCTTTGGTGGAAAAACTTCAGGCCGCCGCCGCCGTCCATACCAACAACAAGGCCAACATTGCCTATCTGCGTGCCATGGCCCCCGAGGCCGCGGGCAAGATCCGCCAGATCTACAACAGCCTGACCCTGACCGGCCGCGACAACGCCCATGTCCACATGGAACCGCCCTACCGCCTGCTGGCCGTGGGCCGGTTCTGCCGCACCAAGGGCTTCGACGTGCTCATGGACGCTTGCTCCATCCTGTCCCGGCGGGGCTTTCCCTACCAGCTCACCCTGGTCGGCTCGGGCATGCCCTGGCCCACGGCCATCATCCGGCGCCGCATCCGCATCCACGGCCTGCGGGCCCGGGTTTTTCTCCCCGGCTTCGTCTCCCACGACCGCATGAGCGAACTCTACGCCGCCAGCGACATCTTCGTCATGCCAAGCGTCGTCCACCCCTCCGGGGACCGCGACGGCATTCCCAACGTCATCATGGAAGCCCTGTCCCACCGCCTGCCCGTGGTGGCCACCGACGTCTGCGGCATCCCCGAGGTGATCGAGGACGGCGTCACCGGCCGGCTCGTGCGCCAGCGCGACCCCGAGGCCTTGGCCGACGCCATCATGGCCATGGCCGCCGACCGGACCCGCGCCCTGGAAATGGCCGAAGCCGGCAAGCAGCGTGTGGCCGTCCTGTTCGACCCGGCCACCAACACCAAGGCCATCCTCGATTTCTACGCCAGCCTCAACTGGAAAGGAAAACGCTGACATGTGCGGCATCGCCGGCTTCGTGTTGCCGGACGCGTCCGGACTCCCGCCCGAGGAGACCCGGCGGCACTGGCTTTCCCGCATGACCGGAGCCATGGCCCATCGCGGACCGGACGGCGAGGGCCTGCACCTGGACGGTCCGGCCGCCCTGGGGCACCGGCGTCTGTCCATCATCGACCTGGCCGCCGGGGCCCAGCCCATGGCCGATGCCGACGGTCTGACCGTGATCACCTTCAACGGCGAGATCTACAACTACCGGGAGCTCAAGGCCCGGTTCGCGGCCGAGGGCTTCACCTTCCGCACCCAGTCCGACACCGAGGTCATCCTGGCCGCCTGGATTTTGCGCGGCGAAGCGGGCCTCGACCTGCTGGAGGGCATGTTCGCCTTCGCCCTCTGGGACCGGCGCACCCGCACCCTGTTCGCTGCCCGGGACCGCTTCGGCAAAAAGCCCTTCTATTATACGCACCAAAACGGCATTTTCGCCTTTGCCTCGGAACTGACCGCCCTGCGCGAGCTGCCGGGCCTGCGTTTCGAAACGCCCCTGTCCGCCCTGGCCCGGTTCGCGGCCTACGAGTACATCCCCACGCCCGAGACCATCTACAAGGACGTGTACAAGCTCAAGCCCGGACATTTTCTCCTTTTTCGCGACGGGACCATCACCTCCGCCCCCTACTGGGACATGCCCGCCCCGGGTCCCGAGCCCGAGGCCTCCGAGGACGAACTGTGCGACCGGCTGCGCCTGCTGTTGGCCCAGGCGGTCAAACGGCGGCTGGTGGCCGACGTGCCCCTCGGGGTGTTTCTGTCCGGCGGCATCGATTCCTCCACCGTGGCCGCGCTCATGGCCGGCATGGCCTCGCGCATCAAGACCTTCAGCATCGGCTTTTCCGAGGCCTCCTACGATGAATCCCGCTATGCCCGGCTTATCGCCTCGCGCTACGCCACGGACCACCACGAACGCATCCTGTCCGCCGACGCCTGCGGCGATCTGCTTCCCGAGATCGTGTCCCGGTTCGACGAGCCCATGGCCGATCCGTCCATCGTGCCGACCTATCTGCTCTCCCAGGTGACCCGGGAAAACGTCACCGTGGCCCTGGGCGGCGACGGCCCGGACGAGCTCTTCTACGGCTACGAATACTATCCGGCCTTTGTGTTGGCCGGGCTCTACGACCGGCTGCCGGCTTTCGCCCGCCGGCGCGTCATCGAGCCCCTGACCAAACTCCTGCCCCAGTCGGCCGGCTACGTGAATCCGCGCTTCGTGGCCGACACGTTTTTAGCCGGCGCGGCCGCTCCCCGCTGGCTGCGGGTCCAGACCTGGCTGTCGGCCTTTTCCTTTGCCGCCCAGGAACACCTCTGGGCCGTGCCACAGACCCAGTTCGCGGCGCCCGAAGCGCTGTTCGCCCCGACCAGAACCTTGTTCGAGACCCCGGACACGGACGACGACCTGGCCCGGGTGGGCTACGTGTTCGCCCGCCAGTACATGCTCGACTACATCCTCGTGAAGGTGGACCGCTGTTCCATGATGCATTCGCTGGAGGTGCGGGCGCCGTTTCTGGACCGGGACGTGGCCGAATTCGTGTGCCGGTTGCCGAGCCGCTACAAGCTGCGGGGCAGCAAGCGCAAATACCTGCTCAAGAAAGCGGTCGCCGACATCCTGCCCAAGGAAATCCTCAACCGGGGCAAGCGCGGTTTCCTCATTCCGACCGCCTCCTGGCTGCGCGGCCGGCTGCGGCCCCAGGTGGACGCGCTGCTTGGCGCATCCTACCTCAAGCAGCAAGGCATGTTCGATCCCAAAACCGTGACCGGCCTCGTGGCCGAGCATGCCTCGGGCGCGGCCGACCATCGCAAGAAACTCTGGACCCTGCTCGTCCTGCAACTGTGGCTCGACCACCACAAGCCAAGCATCATCCCATGAAGCGCGCCACCGATCCGGCCTGTCCGGAATACGGGCTCACCCGCACGGCACTTCGCGTCTCGGGTCGGTCCGACATCCTGCTTTTTCTGCTCGTCTCCACCATCGCCTCCACGGCCGGCCTGCAAGCCTGGCAGACGCTCATCAACAACTTCGCCGTGGAATCGGCCCATCTTTCGGCCGACGGCATCGGCTTTGTCCAGTCCATCCGCGAGGTGCCGGGATTTCTCTCCATGCTCGTCATCTACGTGCTGCTCGTGCTCTCCGAGCAGCGCGCCGCCGCGCTGTCCGTGTTCGTGCTGGGACTCGGCCTGTGCGCCACGGGCTATTTCCCGAGCTTTTGGGGCCTGACCCTGACCACCCTTGTCATGTCCGCAGGCTTTCACTACTACGAACCCCTCAACCAGTCCCTGACCCTCCAGCATTTCAACACCTTCGAGGCGCCGGTGGTGCTGTCGCGCATCCGGGCCGTGGGCGCCCTGGCCAATATCGCCATCGGCGTGGCCATCTATTTCCTGGCCGACCGCCTGGGCTATACGGGCATCTTCGCGGTCACGGGCGTCGCCGTCATGCTGGTCGGGTTGTGGGGGCTGTGCAAGAAGCCCTGCCACACGAGCGGCGTGCCCCAGAAAAAAAAGATGTACCTGCGCCGCCGCTACTGGCTCTACTACGTCCTCACCCTGCTCGAAGGCTCCCGGCGCCAGATCTTCATCGTGTTCGCCGTGTACCTGCTGGTCCAGAAATTCGACTACTCGGTCCAGGCCATCACCGTGCTGTTCGTCATCAACAACTGCATCAATTATTTCTTCAACCCCATGATCGGCCGGGCCATCAACCGCTTCGGCGAACGCCAACTGCTCTCCATCGAGTACGCCGGCATGATCCTGGTCTTCCTCACCTACGCCTACACCGATTCCCACATCGTGGCCGGCATCATGTACGTGCTCGACTTCCTGATCTTCAACTTCTCGGTCGCGGTGCGTACCTACTACCAAAAGATCGCCGCGCCCGAGGACATGGCCTCGGGCATGGCCATGGGCTTTACCATCAACCACATCGCGGCGGTGGTGGTGCCGGTGCTCGGCGGTTTTCTGTGGATGGTGGACTACAAGATTCCGTTTTTCATCGGCGTGGCCCTGGGCGTGGTCTCCCTGGCCCTGACCCAGTGCATCCGCACCCCGTCGCCGACCCAGGGGTAAGAGGAACGCGACGCCTCCTCTCCCCTCTCCTATCCCTCCCGCGCGCGCTCGGCGTCGTGAGCGGATTCCTCGATGATGAGCCGGTCTTCGGGATCGTCGGCGTACGCCTCGTTGGTGCCGGCCAGCACGGCCTGCAGCTTGTCCGTATCCAGGGCGTTTTCCCACTTGGCCACGACGATGGTGGCGATGCCGTTGCCGATCATGTTGGTGATGACCCGGGCCTCGGACATGAAGCGGTCGACTCCAAGGAGCAGGGTGAGGGAGGCCACCGGGATGGTGCCCACGGTCTGGAGCGTGGCGGCGAGGGTGATGAAGCCGCCGCCGGTCACGGCCGCCGCGCCCTTGGAGGTCAAAAGCAGGATGAACAACAAATAGATCTGGTGCGAGAGGTCCAGGGGCGTGCCCGTGGCCTGGGCCAGGAACACGGCGGCCATGGTCAGGTAGATGCAGGTGCCGTCCAGGTTGAACGAATAGCCCATGGGCAGGCACAGGCCGACCACCGACTTGTCCGCGCCGGCGTTTTCGAGCTTGGCCATCATGCGGGGCAGGGCCGCCTCGGACGAGGACGTGCCGAGCACGAGCAGGATTTCCTCCTGGATGTAGCACAGGTAGCGCCACAGGGAGAAGCCGGCCAGCCGGCAGACCACGAACAGCACGCCGAAGATGAAGAGGATGCAGGTGGAGTAGACCCCGAGCATCAGATAGAGCAGCTTGTAGAGGGCCTCGGCGCCCTGGGAGGCCACCACGTAGGCAATGGCGCCGAAAGCGCCGAACGGCGCGAAATACATGATGTAATGGACGACTTTGAACAGGCCTCGGGAAAACTCGTCGATGACGCGCACCAGGCCGCGCGCCCGCTCGCCCAGGTTGGCCAGGGCGAACAGGGTCATGGTCCAGAAGTAGACCATGCATTTGATGCCGACCCGGCCGACCTTGCCCATGTCGCCCATCTTGGCGATGCCCGTGACCACGGTGCAGAAGATGATCGGCGCGATGATCATCTTGACCATGCGGATAAACGCAACGCCGAACGGTTGCATCTGATTGGCGAAGGATTTGGTTGCCGGGACGAGCCCGAGGACGATACCCGCGACAATACCGAAAATAACCCAGAAGTAGAGCGTCTTGTAAACGGGCTTCTTGCCGATGTTCATGCGGAAGTCCTCACACTTTTCCTGTTGTGTTGCATGACGACTTGCCTGCATGATTCTGCGGCACGACTCCAGTTCCAATCCATCTTCCGTTTTCTCTTCTCCGTTCAACGGGCGGAATCGTCCACCATTTCCTCCAGTGTTTTCTGCCTCCCTTTCTTTCATTACAAAAATTAAAGGAAATCATCAGACAATTACTTTTATCATTCTCATACCCTGCCATAATCCCAACCAGCAATAAAGTCATTACGGCACGGTGAGCGGGAGATGGCCCCGGGGCCCCTGCCATACCGTTCCGGTGGCCGTAACCGTATCCGCCATGGCGCCAGCCCGGCTGCCCGTAGCCACAGCCCACGCCCCTGAACCCCGTGTCCGGACCGCGATTGAAACCACCCGGATACCCGGCGGCGCAACACTTCCAGCACCCAGGGCCAGGACCAAAGCCAGCAAAAGAAGAATGCGCTTCATGATGGACGCGTTGTTTTGCGGCGAAGGCATCCGCGCTGCCTGCGCCCGCCCATCCTTAGGCAGCTGGCGTGCCAGGCAAAACATACAGCAATACAAGATAGTACAAAGGATGTCCCCGCAAGTACCGGTAAATTCCCATACAGTGACGTATAAAATACATATCGCCGCACGCAAAAAAGGCCCATCGCGGCGGCGACAGGCCTGTAGTGCAAGGATGGCGCAAGCGGCCTCAGGCCGACATGTCGATGAGCGAATTCCAGTCCGCGGCGAACTTGGCCAGACCCGTGTCGGTCAGCGGATGGCCGATGTCATAGTCGGACCACGGCTTGTCCAGGTTCAGGCCCGCGTAGGGTATGGGGGCGAGGTTCGCCACGGCCGGCACCGCGTCAGGACCGGGCACGGGCATGCCGGCCCCGGCCCAGGCCAAAAGCAGCTTGCCCGGGGCGGTGATCAGATCGCTGCCCATGGCCAGGGCGGCGAGCAGGTGGTCCATGGTGCGCACACTGGCGGTCAACACTTCCACATGGCCATCGCCCGCCCCGTACAGCCGCAGCACGTTGGCGATGAGATCCATGCCGTTTTCCCCCCGGTCGTCCAGGCGTCCCACAAAGGGCGAAAGAAACACATCGCCCCGCCTGGCGCCCTTGGTGGCGGCATACACGGCTGCGGCCTGTTCTTGACTGAAAACCAGGGTCATGTTGACGCGCCGGCCCTCGCCCGTGAGGACTGCGGCGGCCGTAAGCCCGGCGGCCGTGGTCGGCAGCTTGATATGGGCGTTGGGAATCCAGGTATCGAACTGCCGGGCCTGGTCGATCATGGCAGTGGCCGTGGTGGAGGCGTCGGCGTACACTTCGATGGAGATCGAGCCTTGGGGCAGCATGGCGGACAAGGTCTGACACAGGGACTTGTAAAAGTCGTAGATGGCCGTGGAGCTGAACTTGTGCCCGGCCTCCTTATGGGTGGCCGCCTCGGGATTTTTGGCGAGCAAGCTCGGATTGGTGGTCTGGCCGTCCAAAAAACCCAGGGTATCGAGCACCAGCCTGGTTTCCTCGGGGTCGGCCCCATCCAGGAACAGTCGTGTTTTCAATGCGGCGGGTCGCATAGGCACCTCGCGTGGGTTGACGTTGGCGACCGGCCCGCGCCCAGCCGCAAAGACTCCTGAGCATCGGGCAGACGCATCCGGGACGGCACGGCGCCGTCCAGACCCGGTTCCGGCCCCGGAGCATCGGCCCATTCAAACACCGCTTGGGCAAAAAAGGCAAATGATTTTGGTTTAGCGCGCTTTCTCGGCGATCGCGGTCACGCTCAGGCCGTGTCCCCGGGCCGGGCCGGCGTTTCCAGACTGTCCGGCAACCCCAGGACAAAGTCGCGGATGGCGTCACGCACGGCCCGGTAGTGCCCCAGGGCCTCCTCCTCGGAGGCTGCGCCGGCGGCCAGGGCGGGCGGATCGTCGAAACCGACGTGGACGCGCCGGCCAGGGCCGGGGAGAAACGGGCAGGTTTCCCGGGCATGGCCACACAAAGTCACGATAAAATCGAATCGGATGTCCGGCAGCGCCTCCACGGTCTTGGACCACTGCTCGGAAATGTCCACGCCGGCCTCGGCCATGACGGCCACGGCCCGGGGATCGAGCCCCTTGGCAACCACGCCGGCCGAATATGCCGTAAGCGTCCCACTGCGTAACGCCCGGGCAAAGCCCTCGGCCATCTGGCTGCGGCACGCGTTGCCCGTGCACAAAAACAGGATGTTCGGTTTCACGCGTCCGCCTTCCCGTCAGGCGCCCGGTCCTCGCCGAGGCGCGGCTGCCAGCCGGTGGCGATCTCCTCGGCCAGAGCGGCCATGCGTTCCCGGATCCGGTCGCGGATGACGCGCACCTGGGCGAGCCGCTCCGATTCGGTTCCGCTCACCCGGGCCGGATCGGGAAAGGGCAGGTGCAGGCGATGGGTGACGCCCGGGAACACCGGACACTGCGCCTCCAGGGATTCCGCGCACACCGTGATCACGGCGTCGTACAACCGGCCTTCGCGATAAAAATCGAACACTTTCCGAGTCGTTTTTCCGGTCAGATCGAATCCTTCTTCGGCCATGACCGTGACGACCAGGGGATTTATGGTCGTGGGATCGAGCCCGGCGCTGTCCACGACCACATCCCGGCCGCAATACCGGCGCAGATAGGCCTCGGCCATCTGGCTCCTCCCGCTGTTGTGCACGCAGACGAACAATACCCGCATAGCAATACCCTCTTGTTATAGGAACCGGCAGGCAGGCTTACCATGGTCCGATGACGATCCAGTGACAGGTCCGACCATCCTTGACTACGCCGTATCGTATTATCGGTTCCATCCCGAGCCGTGGTCATTACGTCCCTGGGGCCTTTTGGGGCTCAAAAAGCAACCACGCGTTTTCCTGTGACTTTTCTGCGCCACCCCGACCTCGGGAGGTGACAACTCGACACATGGCGCCACGCTGTGAACTTTTTACCCAATTTCACCTCAAGCATGGGACAACTTGTCCTGAAACGCTCAAAGCCAGGAAACATCGGGGTTTTCGGGCAGGCGGGCAGGGCCTGCATGCCCAGGACACGTCGGGGGGAAAAAGCCGGCGCGGCCAGACTACCCCCCGCCCTCAAAAACTTATGGCGTAACTATCTGAAATTGTTGAACCTGAAAAATGGTCCGGGAATTGCTTAAGTGAAAGGGCGTTTACGCGAGAGCCGAAAGGAAATCAGGTTTGGGGTCCGTTCGCAAAAAAACCATAACCTTAACCCAAGTGAGGTTGGCACCATGTTGATTACCGGTAACAATTATGGTTTCTTCATCCCCAGTGTGACCCAGATCGGTGTCGGCGCAGTCAAAATGTGCGGCGAGAAGATCAAGGCCCTGGGCGGCACCAAACCGCTGATCGTTACTGACAAGGGCATCGTGAAGTTCGGCATTCTCAAGATGGTGACCGACGTCCTCGACGCCGCCGGCATGTCCTATGCCGTGTTCGACGAGACCATCCCCAACCCCACTGACAAGAACGTTCACGACGCCGTCGATCTGTACAAGAAGGAAGGCTGCGACAGCCTCATCACCCTGGGCGGCGGTTCCTCCCACGACTGTGGCAAGGGCGTCGGCTTCGTCACCGCCAACGGCGGCAAGATCCATGACTTCGAAGGCGTCGACAAGTCGAGCAAGCCCTTCCCGCCCTACGTGGCCATCAACACCACGGCCGGCACCGCCTCTGAAATGACCCGTTTCTGCATCATCACCGACCTGTCCCGCCACGTGAAGATGGCCATCGTCGACTGGCGCTGCACCCCGGGTATCGCCATCAACGACCCGGTCCTCATGATGGGCATGCCTCCCCGCCTGACCGCGGCCACCGGCATGGACGCCCTGACCCACGCCGTCGAGGCCTTCGTGTCCACGATCGCCACCCCGATGACCGATGCCTGCGCCGAAAAGGCCATTGATCTGGTCTTCAAGTTCCTGCCCAAGGCCGTGGCCAACGGCGCCGACATGGAAGCCCGTGACATGATGGCTTACGCCGAGTACCTGGCCGGCATGGCCTTCAACAACGCCTCCCTGGGCCACGTCCACGCCATGGCGCACCAGCTGGGCGGCTTCTATGACCTGCCGCACGGCGAATGCAACGCCATCCTGCTGCCGCACGTCGAGAAGTTCAACCTGATCGCCTGCATCGACCGCCTGGCTTATCTGGCCAAGCTGATCGGCGAGCCCGTTGACGGCGTCTCCAACCGTGTCGCCGCCGACATGTTCCTGGATGCCATCCGCCGCCTGTCCGCCGACATCGGCATCCCGGCCGGCTTGGTCGAGATGGGCAAGTTCTACGGCAAGGATGTCAAGGCCTCCGACATCCCGACCATGACCGGCAACGCCCAGAAGGACGCCTGCTCCTTCACCAACCCGCGTTGCGCCACCGACAAGGACGTGGTCGCCATCTACACGTCCGCCCTGTAGTCGGAACCACACGATTAAAAGGCGGGAGGGGCCCCCGGGGCCCCTCCCGTTTCTTAAGCCCTCTGGGCGCATGACCCGGGAAATTTTGCGACAGCCCGATCCGGCGAGTTCTTTGGCAGCGCGGCGACAGCGCCAACACCCGTAGCGGGTTCCTCGGGAAGGCACAACCTGCCCTCCCTGGCGGCAGAAACACACGCCGCCCCCCTCTCCTCCCATCCCGCACCCAGGCCCTCGCCCTGCCCCCAAGCCTCGCCCAACGTGATCGATGTCGCTTCGTTGAGCCCTCTTCGGTCTTGTTCCCTTTGGAACAAGGGATGAAGCCTCAATGTGACGCGCATGGACCAACACGTTGGAATACCATGTTCATTTCCTCCAGACATGACGCCCGGTCCGGGGTGGCAAACCATAGACCGCCATGCTATGACACCCCGGACCGTGGACGTCGTGTTGGGCGGAACGGTCGTCACGAAACGAGGCTCCCTTGTTTCTTTTTTGTCTTCTTTTCACGTCAACCGGATAGGGCTCTATGAACATCATCAATCTCTCGAACGACTTTGATGCGGATTTCGTTCACAGGGTGGAGGAAGAGTCCGGGCAGAAAGTCAGCCTGTGCTACCAATGCGGGAATTGCACAGCTGGTTGCCCGTACACTTTCGCCTACGACATCCCCGTCAGCCAGATCATGCGCCTGCTGCAGGCCGGTCAGAAAAAGACCATCCTGTCCTGCAAGTCCATCTGGCTGTGCGCCACCTGTGAATCCTGTACCACCCGATGCCCCAACAACATCGACGTAGCCAGGATCATGGACGTACTGCGCCACATGGCGCGACGCGAGGGTCGGGCAGCCATCCCACACATCAAGACCTTCTGGGACGTCTTCCTGGATTCGGTACGCGCCCACGGCCGAGTATTCGAACTCGGTCTCACCGCCGGTTACGTGACCAAGACCGGGCGGTTCTGGACGGATATCGAACTGGGACCCAAAATCTTCCCCAAAGGAAAGCTGTCACTTACGCCTCATGACATCCAGGGCCGCGAGCACGTGGCCCGGATCTTCGAGCGTTTCGAGAGGGAGTCCAACTCATGAGCGAATCCATCGCCTACTACCCCGGCTGTTCGGGCCTGGGCACCTCCAAGGAGTACGATGCTTCGACCAGGGCTGTGTGCGAGGCCGTGGGCCTGTCCCTGGTCGACATCCCCGACTGGAGCTGCTGCGGTTCGACGCCGGCCCACACCAAGGACCACACCCTCTCGGCCGCCCTGTCCGCCCGCAACCTCCAACTTGTCTCGGGCATGGGCCTGAACCTGGCCATCACCCCCTGCCCGAGCTGCCTGACCAACCTGCGCACCGCCAACCATCGCATGGAAGATGCGGGTTTCGGCGAAAAGGTCAACAAGCTCCTCGACGAGCCCTATGCCGGAGGGGTCGATGCCCAGTCCGTCATCCAGGCACTGGTTGAGATCGTCGGCCTCGACAACCTGGCCGCCGCCGTGCGCACCCCGCTCACCGGTCTCAAGGTCGCCTGCTACTACGGCTGCATCATGAACCGGCCGCCCGAGGTCATGGCCTTCGACGACTGCGAAAACCCCATGGCCATGGACAACATCCTGACCGCCATGGGCGCCACCGTCCTGCCCTTCCCCCTCAAGGTCGAATGCTGCGGCGCCTCCTACGGCATGCCCCGGCCCGACGTAGTGGCCCGGCTCACCGGCAAGCTCCTGGATGCCGCCCGCGACCTCGGCGCGGACATGATCGCCGTGGCCTGCCCCCTGTGCCAGATGAACCTGGATCTCAGGCAGGGCCAGGTCAACCGCATCCTGGGCACCAACTACCGGATTCCGGTCCCGTACTTCACCCAGCTCATGGGTGTGGCCCTGAACATTGCGGAAGCGCAGCTCGGTTTTGGCAAGCTGTGCATCGACCCGCGGCCTGTCCTGTCCAAGGCACTGGCCAGCGCGGGCTCACAGGCGAAGGGAGCGTAGGCCATGCGAATCGGCGTTTTCATCTGCCACTGCGGCAGCAATATCGAAGGCACGGTGGACACCGCGACCGTGGCCAAGACCTCTCTCGAATTCCCCGAGGTGGTCTATGCCACGGACACCATGTACGCCTGCTCGGAGCCCGGCCAGGACGGCATCATCCAGGCCGTCAAGGATAAAAACCTCACCGGCGTGGTGGTGGCTTCCTGCACCCCGCGCATGCACGAGCCCACTTTCCGCCGGGCCGTGGAGCGCGCCGGCTTAAACCGCTTCATGTTCGAGATGGCCAACATCCGGGAGCACGTTTCCTGGATCGGCAAGGACCGCGAGGCCAACACCAACAAGGCCGTGGACCTCGTGCGCATCGCCGTGGAAAAACTCCGCCGCGACGCGCCCCTTGTCTCCAGCAAGTTCTCCATCAACAAGCGCGTGCTGATCATCGGCGGCGGCGTGGCCGGCATCCAGGCCGCCCTGGACTGCGCCGACGGCGGACTCTCCGTCGTCCTGGTCGAACGCGAATCCTCCATCGGCGGCAAGATGGCCAAGCTCGACAAGACCTTCCCCACGGTCGACTGTTCGAGCTGCATCCTCGGCCCCAAGATGGTCGACGTGGCCCAGCACGAAAACATCACCCTGCACGCCTACTCCGAGGTGGATTCCATCAGCGGTTACGTGGGCAACTTCCAGGTCAAGGTCAAAAAGAAGGCCACCTACGTGGACTGGACCTTGTGCACGGGTTGCGGCGCCTGTACGGAAAAGTGCCCGAGCAAGAAAAACCCGGACCGGTTCAACGAAAAGATCGGTCCCACCACCTCCATCAACATCCCCTTCCCCCAGGCCATCCCCAAAAAGGCCGTCATCGACCCCACCACCTGCCGCCAGTTCGTCAAGGGCAAGTGCGGCGTGTGCGCCAAGGTCTGTCCGACCGGGGCCATCAAGTATGACATGGTGGACGAGTACGTGACCGAGGACGTGGGCGCCATCGTGGCCGCCACCGGCTACGACCTGATCGATGTCTCCGAACTCGCCGAATACGGCGGCGGGCGCTATCCCGACGTCATCACCGGGCTCCAGTACGAACGGCTGCTGTCCGCCTCCGGTCCGACCGGCGGCCACATCAAGCGCCCGTCCGACGGCAAGGAACCCAAAAACATCGTCTTCATCCAGTGCGCGGGCTCGCGCGACAAATCGCTCGGCCGGCCGTACTGTTCGGGTTTCTGCTGCATGTACACGGCCAAGCAGGCGATTCTCACCAAGGATCACCTCCCGGAGTCCCAGTCCTATGTCTTCTATATGGACATCCGGGCGCCGGGCAAAATGTATGACGAGTTCACCCGCCGGGCCATGGAGGAATACGGCGCGCGTTACGTGCGCGGCCGCGTGTCCATGATCTACCCCAAGGGCGACAAGCTGATCGTGCGCGGCGCCGACACCCTGATCGGCACCCAGGTCGAGGTCGAAGCCGACCTGGTGGTTCTGGCCGTGGCCGCCGGCTCGGCCGCGGGCGCGCCCCAGCTGGCCGAAAAGCTGCGCATCTCCTACGACACCTATGGCTTCTTCATGGAGAGCCACGTCAAACTCAAGCCCGTGGAGACCAATACCGCCGGCGTGTACCTGGCCGGTTCCTGCCAGGGCCCCAAGGACATTCCCCAGTCCGTGGCCCAGGGCAGCGCCGCCGCCGCCAAGGTGCTGGCGCTGTTCTCCAAGGACATGCTCGAAAGCGATCCGCAGATATCCCGGGTCGATATCAAGCGTTGCGTGGGTTGCGGCAAGTGCATCATGACCTGCCCGTTCAAGGCCATCAAGGAAGTCGACATCCGGGGCCAGAAAAAGGCCGAGGTCATCGAGACCATCTGCCAGGGCTGTGGCATCTGCACTTCGACCTGCCCCCAGGGGGCCATCCAGCTGTCGCACTTCACGGACAACCAAATCCTCGCGGAGGTCAACGCCTTATGCCAGTCCTGACCGGCAGGGAACTGCGAATCGTCGGCTTTCTGTGCAACTGGTGCTCCTACGGTGGCGCGGATACGGCGGGCGTTGGCCGGTTTGGCCAGCCGACCGACCTGCGTATCATCCGCGTGCCCTGTTCGGGACGCATCGACCCGCTTTTCATCGCGAAAACCCTTATCAGCGGCGCGGACGGCGTGTTGGTGTCCGGCTGCCATCCCCGGGACTGCCACTACGCCGAAGGCAACTTCTACGCCCGGCGCCGCCTGGAAGTCCTCAAGCGCTTCCTGCCCATCCTCGGCATCGATCCGGCCCGGTTCGACTACACCTGGGTCTCGGCCTCGGAAGGCCAGCGCTGGCAGAAGGTGGTGACCGCGTTCACCAATCAGATTCACGCCCTGGGACCGGCGCCCCGCTACAGCGACGTGGCCCCGGAACTGCTGGCCAAGGTGGCCGCCGTCATCGGCCAAGGAGGCAACCGTGTCGCGGCTTGAGGATCTCAAAGCGCGCATCAAGGAGGCCTTGCCCGGCCTTGAGTGCGTCATCGCCTGGCAAAAAGGCTACGACCCCCTGCACAACACGCCGCTGTTCATCCGGACGGAAGCCGACGTGGACAAGCTCGAATGGGGGCCCCTCAACGTTCATAATCCCGCCGTCTACCTGCCGAGCTTTCGCGGCAAGAAAATCGGCGTGGTGGTCAAGGGCTGCGACTCGCGCTCGGTGGTGGAACTTCTCCAGGAAAGCCTCATCGACCGCGCCGACGTGGTCATCTTCTCCATGCCCTGCACGGGCGTCATCGACCTGACCAAGGTCAAGGCCCGCCTCGCCGCCGCCGGCACCACCGCCGGCGCGGGCACGGCCGTGACAACCGACGGGACCACGGTTTCGGTGACCGCCGGCGGCGAGACCCTGGCCCTGCCCCTGGAGCAGGTGGCGGCCGACAAGTGCGGCAGTTGCCAGTTCCCCAACGCGGTGCTGTCGGACCAGTTCGTGGGCGACCCGGCCGCGCCGGTCACACCCAAGGCCCCGGTCGATGCCGACCTGGCCACCCTCGACGCCCTGAGCGTGCCCGAACGCATGGCCTTTTGGCGCTATCAGATGGAGCGTTGCATCCGGTGCTACGCCTGCCGCAACGCCTGCCCCCTGTGCGTGTGCCGCGACCACTGCATCGCCCAGAGCCGTGAGCCCCATTGGCTGACCCAGGAAGACACCTCCACCGAGAAGTTCTTCTTCCAGGTGGTACACGCCATGCATCTGGCCGGTCGTTGCACCGAATGCGGCGAATGCCAGCGGGCCTGCCCCATGGATATCCCGATCCTGGCGCTCAAAAAGCACCTCAACCGGACCATCCATGACCTCTTTGACTACCAGGCCGGCGTGGATCCCCAAGCCATCCCGCCGCTTCTCCAGTTCAAGGTCGAGGAAGACAACATCAAAGAGAGGGGCTGGTAATGGCCGCCGTCAAATACATATCCCGCGACAAGCTGCCCCAGTGGCTGGCCGCGCTGGCCACCGACCGCCGGGTGCTCGTGCCCGTGGCCGAAGGCGACGGCGTGGTCTTTCGTCCCTATGACCCGGCCAGGGAGCCGATCTTCGGCTCCGACGCCACCGCCCCGCCCAAGTCGGCCATCTTCCCGGCCTGCCAGGAGCTGTTCCGCTACGAGCAGACCAAGGATGCGGAAAATCCCGACAAGTCCACCCTGGAGCTCATCCCCAACCTGGAGATGCCGGCCACGGTGGTGTTCGGGGCCAAACCCTGCGGCGCCCGGGGATTTCTGATCTTCGACCGCGTCTACCAGGGCAAGAAGTTCCCGGACCCCTATTACAAGGCCGCCCGGGATGCGACTGTGTTCGTGACCATGGCCTGCGCCAAGGTCGAAAACACCTGCTTCTGCCACTGGGTGGGCTCGGGCCCGGCCGATCCGGCCGGCTCGGACGTGCTGCTCACCCCGGTCGGCGACGGCTATACCGTGGAGGCGGTCAGCGACAAGGGCGCGCCCCTGCTCGACAGCCCGCTTTTGACCGACGGTTCGGCCAAGGTGTCCGAGGCCGAGGCGGTCAAGACGGCCACCCGCGAGGCCCTGGGCGAGGCGCCTGATATCAGCTCCGCGCCAAAGGCCCTGCTCGACGCCTTCAACGACATGGACTTCTGGCGCGACCAGTCGGACAAGTGCCTCAGCTGCGGTGCCTGCACGTTTTTGTGCCCGACCTGCTACTGCTTCAGCATCACCGACGAACCGGCCGGCCTGAGCGGTCGCCGGATGCGGTCCTGGGACGCCTGCATGCACTTCCAGTTCACCCTGGAAGCCTCCGGGCACAACCCCCGGCCGACCAAGGCCCATCGCCTCAAAAACCGCGTCGGCCACAAGTTCAGCTACTACCCGACCCTGCATGAGGGTCTGATCGCCTGTTGCGGCTGCGGCCGGTGTATCAAGAGCTGCCCGGTTTCCGTGGACATCCGCGAAATCGTGCAAAACGCCGTTGCCCGGGCCAAGGCCTAGAGGTGTGCAGATGACCAATCCGCAAAATCCCTATCTGCCGGAAGTGGCTACCATCCTGGAGACCGTCCAGGAGACCCACAATATCAAAACGTTCCGGGTCCGGTTCGACAACGAGGCCGCCATGGCCGCGTTCAAGTTCGAGCCCGGCCAGGTCGGTCAGCTGTCGCTTTTCGGCGTCGGCGAATCCACCTTCGTCATCAATTCGCCCCCAACCCGCATGGATTACCTCCAGTTCTCGGTCATGCGGGCCGGCGAAGTGACCACCCGGTTGCACGGGCTGGCCGCCGGCGACAAGATCGGCGTGCGCGCGCCCCTGGGCAACTGCTTCCCGTACGAGGCCATGAAGGGGAAAAACATCGTGTTCGTGGGCGGCGGCATCGGTATGGCGCCCCTGCGCACCCTGTTTCTCTACATGCTCGACAACCGGGCCGATTACGGCGACATCACGCTGCTGTACGGCGCCAAGTCCCCGGCCGACATGGCCTTCTCGGCGGAACTCCCCGAGTGGACCGGCCGCAGCGACGTCAACACCACCCTGACCATCGACCGCGAGGCCGAGGGCTGGCAGCACAAGGTGGGGCTTATCCCCAACGTGCTGCTGGAGATCGCGCCCAAGCCCGACAATACCGTGGCCGTCACCTGCGGCCCGCCCATCATGATCAAGTTCACCCTCGAAGCCCTGAAAAAACTCGGTTTCGAAGACGACCAGATCGTGACCACCTTGGAAAAGCGCATGAAGTGCGGCATCGGCATCTGCGGCCGCTGCAACATCGGTTCGAGCTACGTGTGCGTGGACGGCCCAGTGTACACCTACGCCCAGCTCAAGGCCCTGCCCAACGAGCTGTAACAGGCACGACCAGATGCGGCAGACGCCAAACGAAGAGTACGGGAGAGGAAAACGACTCTCCCCTTTCGGGGGTCCGGGGGGGATGCTCCCCCCCCGGCCGCCGGAGGCCGCTTCGCCTCGGGTAAGCCGCAAGGGAGATCATCATGGCTGAATTTTTTTCCGCCAGCGACATTGTGGGCACGGCGATTGAAATCGAGCGCCGGGGTCGCAACGTCTACACCAAGGCCGCGGCTGCGGCCACGAACCCGGATGTCAAACGCTTCCTGGAGTTCTTTGCCGGCGAGGAAGCCCGCCACCAAGCCATCTTCGAGGCCATGGGCGACCGCGTGGGCAAGGCCGAGATTCCGGCCGGCAGCGATGCCGACGAATATATGGATTACGTCCAGGCCCTGCTCGACTCCCACGCCCTGTTCTGCGGCGGGGCGCCCGAGAAGGACCTGGCCGACGCGGCCGATGCCGAAGCGGCCATCGAATTGGCCAGCCGGTTCGAAAAGGACACCATCCTCTACTTCCGCGAGATGATGGACCTGCTGCCGTCCGAGGAATCCGGCATCGTCAAGCAGTGCCTGGACGAAGAACGCGGCCATCTGCGCATGCTGCGCGGCATGCTGACCAAGCTGCGCCAGGCCCGCTAAACGCAAACCCCTCGCCGGGAGCCCCCCCACC
>JAWRKJ010000231.1:0-10016 GCA_040307025.1 Desulfovibrionaceae bacterium
CCTCCCGCCCCTCGCAATCCGCCCCCAAACCTGACCCCGACCAGCCCCAGGCACCGGAAACCACACGGAAGCCCCCCGTCCGCAACCTCTGACCGACCGCCGGAACCGAACGCCCTGCCTCGCCTGCCGCCATCCTGGCCAGGCCAACCATCCCGCACGGAAAGGAGACCTCAGTTGCGCCAGCTTGCCCACCCCTCCCGCCAACGTCCGCCCCTTACGATCACCACCGCCGTCATGGCCCTCTACGGCTACACACCGCACCGCAACCATCGGGGGCAATGTTTTTTCTGCGGCGAAACCACCTGGCACGGGGAACGTGTCCGCTGCTGCCTCGGCCTGCCGGGACTGCGCGCCCTGCCCGAGGAACTCCACGGACCGGTCTGGGTCGGCTACTACGCCCTGGATGCGGAAGGGGCCATGCTGTATGATGAGATTACGCCAAGCCTTCTCGGATTTCTCCGGCGCTCGCCCCGCTCCGTAGCGGCAACACCGCAGCCTGCTTTGCCAAGTTCCCGTCTTTCCCGGAGTACGCCGGTCCAGCGTGGTGCGGCGCGTCCGGACCGTGTCCCCTTAAGGCCCGGCAACCGGCCAAGGTGACGGAATGCTTTCCGCCCTGTTACATCTCCGCGGGCCCCGAGGGCCTGATTCGGGCCGGAATTCGCCGGCCCGGCAGCTACACCCAGCCCACGAAAATCTGTCCTGCCCTTGATCGCGAGCATCTTTATGAAAAGATGGTGACTTTGAAATTTTCCCTATTGTTTTTCCCCAACAAGACGATTAATAATTTTAGCGTGTTCGCATCGTGGGAGCCTAGACCTACGTCCATTTCGCGTCAGCAGGGGGAAAATGCATGTCCAACGAAATCCAGTCCGGCAGCCAGCGTTTCCTCACCATGACGCTCGGCGAAGAACTCTTTGCCATCGATATTTTCTCCGTCCGCGAGATCCTCGATTTCACCGATATCACCCGCATCCCCCAAACCCCGGATTTCATGCGGGGAGTGGTCAACGTGCGGGGCTCGGCCGTGCCGGTCATCGATCTCAAAATGAAATTCGGCCTGGGCCGGGTGGAACGCACCCTCAACACGCGCATTGTCATCGTCGAAATCAAACGGGACGAGGAAATCGCTGTCATGGGCGCCCTGGCCGACTCGGTCAAGGAAGTCCTGGAACTCGAAACCGACCGCATTGATCCGCCACCACGCATGGGCGCGGCGGTGCGGGCCGATTGCATCCGCGGCATTGGCAAGCACGGCAACCGCTTCCTGCTCGTTTTGGACGTGGACAAGGTCTTTTCCAGTGAGGAAATACTCGACTTGGCCCAGGTGTTGGGCGAGTCCCAGCCGCCCTCGGCCGGGATTGAAAAAGCGGAGGATAGCGATCTTTCTCGTTAGAAAACGCGCAGTTCAAGGGGGTTCGATATGTTCGCCAAACGCGGCATCGCCTTCAAGCTCGGTCTTGGATTCGCCCTGCTCATCGTGTTCACCGTAGCCGTCGCCGGTGTGGGTTACCTGGGGCTCTCCGATCTGTTGACCCGATCCGCCAAGATGGACGCGGTGGGCGACATCAGCGACGCCATCACGAACGCCCGCATGGACATGCTCTATTTCATCAACAGCAAGGATCTCGGGCGCAAAGAATCCTTCTCGAAAAGCTTGGTCAAGGCGCGCGAGAACGCGCAAAATCTCAAACACACGCTGGCTGATCTGCGCAATCGCGAACGCATGGATGCCATTGTCGCCGCCGCCACCGCTTACGAGGCCGGACTGAACCGGTATCTGGAAACCGAAAAGGCCCGCGACGACACCCTCAAGACCGTGGTCGAGGCCGCCGCTGCCTTGCAATCCTCCGGTGAGACTCTAAGCAAGCTGGAATCCGAGGCCATGGCCAAGGCCGTGGGCCAGGGTGCCGAGGCCGTGGGACGGGTCGGGAACATCCAGCATAAGGTGGAAGGCCTGGTCCAGCAGTTTTTGCGCTCACGTATCGAAGTCCTCTATTACCTCTGGAAAAACGACAAGGGTCGCCTGGATCTGGCCAAGAGCAACCTGGACGTGGTGATCGCCGGCGGCCAGGAATTGCAAAAGCTGGCCCCGACTCCCGATGAACGCACGTTGCTCACGGACATGGTGACCCGGGCCGAAACCTATAAGAACCGCCTGGATAATTTCGTCAAGGCCGCTGAAAGCCAAGCCGTGGTGGTCAAGGACATGGCCGCGGCCGCCGACAATGCCGCCAAGGTGGCCGACGAGGCCGTGGCCGCCCAGCGTGACAGCATGCAGATCGAATCCGGACGCGCCAACATGATCAATCTTTCCGTTGCGACGGTGGCGGTTATCCTTGGAGTGCTGTTCGCGGTGCTCATCACACGGGCTATTATCCGAGGGATTTCCAAGGCCATCACCGTGGCCGAAGCCGTGTCCCACGGCGATCTCGACGTGGAAATCACCGATGTCGGCGCCGACGAGATCGGCAAGCTCCTGGGCGCCATGGAACGTATGATCGAGGCCGAACGCCGGGCCGCGGACATCGCCGCCCGAATGGCCGAAGGCGATCTGACCGTGTCCGTGACCGTACGCTCGGACAAGGACGTGCTGCTGCGCGGCATGGCCGAGATGATCGAGCGGCTGCGCGACGTGGTGGGCGAGGTCCAGTCCGGGGCCGAAAACGTGGCCTCGGGCTCCGAAGAGATGAGCGCCTCGGCCGAATCCCTCTCCCAAGGCGCGACAGAACAGGCCTCGGCCGTCGAGGAATCCTCCTCCGCCATGGAAGAGATGGCCTCCAGCATCAGCCAGAACGCCGATAACGCCAGCCAGACCGAGGCCATTGCCGTCAAGGCCGCCGGCGACGCCCGGGAATCGGGCCAAGCCGTGGCCCAGGCCGTGACCGCCATGAAGGAGATCGCCGGCAAGATCTCCATCATCGAGGAAATCGCCCGCCAAACCGACCTTCTCGCCTTGAACGCCGCCGTGGAGGCGGCCCGGGCCGGCGAACACGGCCGGGGCTTCGCCGTGGTCGCGTCCGAAGTCAGAAAGCTCGCCGAACGCAGCCAGACCGCCGCGTCGGAAATCACCGAACTCTCGCGCAGTTCCACCAGCGTGGCCGAACGGGCCGGCGATCTGCTCTCCAAGCTCGTGCCCGACATCCAGCGCACGGCCGATCTCGTCCAGGAGATCAACGCCGCGAGCCAGGAACAGTCCACCGGCTCCAAGCAGGTCAACAAGGCCCTGCAACAGCTCGATCAGGTCATCCAGCACAACGCCTCGGCCTCCGAGGAACTCGCCTCCACCTCCGAACAACTTTCGGCCCAGGCCGAACAACTCCAGGCCAGCGTGAGCTTTTTCCACCTGGACGCGAACGTCCGGCGCCCCTCGACCCCGGCCCCGGGACGCAAGCCCGCTCCGGCCAAGCGCCCCGGCACCAAGGCCATGGCCGCCGCGCCGAAAAAGGCCATTGTCTCCCTGGACATGGATGACGAGGAGACCGCCCCCGAGGACTCCCAGTTCGAACGCTTCTAGCCGTCCGGCAGGCGGACTGTCCGGACGCGACGGCGGAGACGCGACATGCACGAGGTGGATCCGACCATTGCCGTCTATGTGGAGGAGACGCGCGAGCTGCTTGGGGAGCTGGAACGGGGGCTGCTCGAACTGGAGGCCAATCCCGAGGACGCCGAACGCGTGGATGCCTGCTTCCGGGCCATGCACACCATCAAGGGCGGCGGTGCCATGTTCGGCTTCGAGGAGATTTCCCGCTTCACCCACAGAGTGGAAACCGTTCTCGACCGGGTGCGCGCCGGCCAGATTCCGGTGACCAAGGAGCTTTTAAGCCTCACCCTGGCGGCCCGGGACCATATCCTGGGTTTGCTCGACATCCCGCAGGAGGCGGTCGGCCCGGAAACCCGGGCGACCTCGGATGACCTGCTCGCGCAGTTCGCCCCGTATTTGCCCCAGGAGTCCGCGGAGCCCCGGCCGGCTGCGCCCCCGGCCGCCGGGCCGCGTCGAACCGGAGAATACCACGACGAGGATGACCGCATCCTGGCCTGCGAAGCCCAGCCCGGGCCGCCCGGCATCTATTGGATTCGTTTCGCCCCGGCACCGGGCATTCTGCGCACGGGCAACGATCCCATCCGCCTCCTGGCCGAGTGCGACACCATGGGGCTCGTGCGCGTTCGCTACCATCCCGATGCCATGCCGGACCTCGACGATGCCGACTTCGATCCCGAGGAGGCACGCGGCGTCTTCGACTTGCTCGTGCGCACGCCCTGCGGGCTAAACAGCCTGCGCGACGTGTTCATTTTCGTGGAAGGCGACTCGGACCTCACCATTGAGCGCATTCACGACGGCCCCCTGCGCGGCGAAGACCTGTCCGAGCTGTTGACCGTCCTTGTCGGCCTGGACCGGGCCGATACCCCGACCGTGCTTGGCACCCTGCGCCAGGCCCTGGCCAAAAAGCTCGGCGCCATTTCCGCCGCCAAGGCCAAAGTCCAGGCCAAGGCCGGTAAACTGGCGGCAGAGGCGGCCGGTTCCCGGAGCCAAGCTTCAGCGACCTTGCGGGTGGACGCCGCCCGATTGGATTCGGTCGTGAATATGGTCGGGGAGCTGGTCATCCTCCAGTCCCGGTTGCGCCAGGCGGTCAAGGGCCATGACATCGAGGCGGCCGCGGCCGTGGACGAGGATCTGGAACGGCTCACCGACACCATGCGCGACGTGGCCCTGGGCCTGCGCATGCTGCCCATCGGCACGGTTTTCAGCCAGTTCACGCGCTTGGTGCGCGATCTTTCCACGTCCCTCGGCAAGGAAGTGGAATTCGTGGCCCTGGGCGGGGACACGGAACTGGACAAGACGGTCATCGACCGGCTCAAGGACCCCCTGGTCCACCTTCTGCGCAACTGTCTCGACCACGGCATCGAGGCCCCGGCGGCCCGAGAGGCCTCCGGCAAGTCGGCCAAGGGCCGCATCACCCTGTCGGCCAACCACTCGGGCGGCAATGTCATCATCAGCATCAGCGACGACGGCCGGGGCATCGATCCGGCCATCATCCGCCAGAAAGGCATCGAGCGCGGCCTGCTCACGCCGGAGGCGGAACCGACCGACAAGGACCTCTTTGACCTCATCTTCGCCCCGGGTTTTTCCACCGCCGCCGCGGTCACGGATATTTCCGGCCGGGGAGTGGGCATGGACGTGGTCAAGCGCAACATCGAGGCCTTGCGCGGCACGGTCGAGGTGGACAGCCAAGTCGCCCGGGGAACCACCGTATCCATCCGGCTGCCGCTCACCCTGGCCATCATCGATGGCTTCAACGTCATCGTGGGCGGGGAATCCTTCATCGTGCCCCTGGTCAACCTGCGCGGCTTCCAGGAGCGCTTTGTCACGGCTGAAACCCGGGAAGTGGAAACCATCGAACGCATGGGCGAGCTGATCCCCCTGGTCAACCTGCGCCGGCTGTTCGGCGCCCCGGGCTCCCAGCCCGGCTATGAACGGGTGGTGGTCACCGAGGTGGAGGGCGAACTGGTCGGCTTGTCCGTGGACAGGGTGCTGGGCCGGCAACAAGCCGTCATCAAGAGCCTGGACGACTGCTACCGCAGCCTCAAATGGATCTCCGGCACCACGATCAACGGAGACGGGAGCATTTCGCTTATCCTGGACATACCGCAACTCGTCCGTTTTGTTCGGGAGCGGGAAGACTCCCGCTTGCAGGCCGGCAAGGCCTCCCGTACACTGCTGCAGTAACTCCGGCCCAGGGCAGGACAAGGAGCGCGATGGCATGAAGCTGACCCAAAGCGAGGAAAACGACCGCATCCTGGTGACCATTTCCGGGAAATGCACGGTGGAGCACGCCGCGGCCTTGCGTGAGGCCCTGCTTGCGGCCACGAGCCCGGGCAAGCCCGTGGCCCTGGACCTCGCCGAGGTCGAGGACGCCGATATCACGTTGCTGCAACTGCTGCTGGCCACGGCCCAGACGCTGGAAAAACGCGGCACGGGCCTGTCGCGCCAGGGGGCACTTTCCCCGGCGGTGGGCGAGGCTGCCCGGATTTCCGGTTTTGACCAGACACCTCGCCTGAAAAGCTTCTTTGCCGGAGCGGGATAAGCCCGGGCCCAGCCGGTGACCGAGCGGAACCCCCAGGCTGCAAACCCTTTTTTCGCCGACGAGGAGTGGGATGGCTAAACGAATCATGACGGTCGACGATTCGGCCAGCGTTCGTCAGATGGTCGCGTTCACCTTGAAAAAGGAAGGCTATGACGTCATCGAGGCCAGCGACGGCAAGGACGCCCTGTCCAAGCTCGCCGGCACCGTGGACATGGTCATCACCGACCTCAACATGCCGAACCTCGACGGCATCGGCCTCATCAAGGGCATCCGAGCCCAGGCCGCCTACAAGTTCATCCCCATCGTCATGCTGACTACCGAATCCCAGGCCGCCAAGAAAGCCGAAGGCAAAGCCGCCGGCGCCACGGGCTGGATCGTCAAGCCCTTCACGCCGGACCAGCTCGTGTCCGTGGTGAAAAAGGTCCTGCGTTAAAGCCGCCGCCGGTCACGGCACCGCAAAGACACCCTGTCCCGATCAAATCACGGCTTCAGGGCCTGATACTCCCGCAGGCGGGACAGGGCGTCGGTGAAGGCATCGGGCGCCACATGCAGCAGCCCGGAGAACGGTGTGCTGATATCGTAAATGAAGTAGATGCACGACAGCACCGTGAACACGACGACGAATTCCATGACAAGCTGCCAGCCCTCCTGATCGGGATTGGCGCACAGCAACGCCAGCACACTCCCGAAAAAACCGAACACGATCACCACCCACACCGGCGTGTAGATATTGCCGCTGAGGAGCAGTGCCCGGGCGTTGCGGCAGCGCGCGCCTTCGTGGAGCATATTGCCCAGGTTGGCATACAGGATGTTGTCGTGCTTGTCCGGAGGGGCCAAAGTCAGGTAGGCCTGCCACACATCGAGAACCAACTGGTGGGTATGGCCGTTCATGGTCAGCTTGGCATCCATATCCGGCCATTCCTCTTCCACCACGCTGCGGGCATAGGCGGTCAGGGTCTGCCGGAAGGGACCGGAATTCCCCAATTGCATGGAAAAGGCGTTCGCGGCCAGCACGGCACTGGCCTCGTTGGCCACCGCCGTGCGCGCGGTCCCGAAGTCGTTCCACAGCGTCACCAGGCAAAAGCCCAGAAAAAAGGCGTAAAGCGAGGCGAAAAGGGAAAAGGTCGTGCTGCTGACATGCCGCACGGTCAATCCGCAACGCACGCAACCGCTGCGCAACTTATACAGCAAGGCCGGTATGAGCAGGCTGACCAGGAAAATCGCACCAAAGACCATTACATACGTATTCATGGTCGTGCCCGAATCCTTTGTTGCGGTCTAAGGTGACAACAGGATCTTGATGTCGCAGACGTTGGTATTGGTGGGGCCGGTGACGAGCAGTTCGTTGACGGCCTGAAAATAGTGGTAGGCGTCGTTGGCGGCCAGGAAGCCGGCCGGCTCCAGGCCCAGTTCCTGACCCCGGCGCAGGATGGCCTGGGACGCGAAGGCGCCGGCCGCGTCGGTGGGGCCGTCGCCGCCGTCGGTGGAAGCGGCCAGAAACACCGTACCAGCCGCATCGCCCCCACCCTGGGAGAGGACGTCCAAAAAGGCCAGGGCCATTTCCTGGTTGCGACCGCCCTTGCCCGGTCCGCGCAGGGTCACGGTGGTCTCTCCGCCGGCGATGACGCAGGCCGGAGGGGCGAGGGGCTGGCTGTGCAGGGCCATGTCCCGGGCCATGCCCAGGAAAAGATGGGCCATTTCCCGGGCCTCGCCGGTCAGATGCGAGGTGAGGATGAGAGTGTTGTAGCCCAGGGCCACGGCCTTGTCCCGGGCGGCGAGCAGGGCCTGGTAGTTGGTGCCCACGAGCACGGTGCGGGTGGTGGCGAAGGCCGGATCGTCGGCCTTGGGCGTATCCGGGGCCAGGCCCGCGGCCTCGTCGCGCAACAGCGCCGTGACGGTCGCGGGAATGCGGCCGGTCAGGCCGTAGCGGTCCAAGGTGGCCAGGGCCTCGGCCGGAGTGCCGCTGTCCGGCACGGTGGGGCCGCTGGCAATGACGTCCAGATCGTCGCCCACCACATCGGACAAAATAAGGCTCAGGCAATGGGCCGGGGCAATGGCCTGGGCCAGACGCCCGCCTTTTATGGCCGAAAGTTTTTTCCGCACCCGGTTGACGTCGTGAATGGTGGCGCCGCAGGCAAGCAGCTCGCGGGTGACTTCCTGCTTGTCGGCCAGGGTCAGGAAATGGCCCGGCACATCGAGCGGCGCGGCCAATATGGCCGAACCGCCACCGGAAATGAGCACGATGACCAGATCGTCGGAACCGGCGTCCCGGGCGAGTTCCAGGACTTGTTTGGCGGCGGCGGCGCTTCGCGCGTCGGGCACGGGATGAGCCGCCTCGACCAGGCGCACCCGGGTCAGGAATTCCCGGTAGCCCTCCTTGACCGCCACCAGTCCACTTGTCAGGCGGTCCCCGAGTACCCGTTCGAGGCCCAGGGCCATGCGGGCCGAGGCCTTGCCCGCGCCGAGCACCAGCACACGCCGATAGCGCCGCAGGTCGTAGGCATGGCACTCGGACTCCGTGCTCACCCGCAGGATGTCGCCATCCAGGGTGAGCACCCGTTCCATCATGGACAGTGGATCGACCCGGGCCAAACCGGCCCGAAAGATCGCCTCGGCCGCGGCATGGGCATCGCGCATACCCCCTCCCTGTCACCGCCGGAGCCGATCGGTCCGGCCGCAACCATGCGGTAAAGATGCCAAAAAAAACACCAGGATGTCAAGGGGTTCCGCCTGTTGTGTCAAAAACGCACGGCGGTGGACGAACGCAACAACCATTTTTTTTCGGACAACAGGCCGCGTCACGCACTGTTGCGACAAGCGAGACCATACCAATTTGTATGACGCACGACGAAAACGTGGGAAAACCGACGCGCGGCAACAGATCGATTTCGGAAAACCCGTGTGTTTCCGGGGGTTGGTCCCACAACGCGCTTTGGCACGGACTGTGCTATATCCAAATCGACCCCAGCGTTACGGGCACATGGCCGGGTGGGTCTCACCTCCACCTGCCCGCGCCAGCCCCAAGTTTCCGTCTCCATGGCTGTTGCGTACCGGGTTTGGCTGCAGAAACGGCGTCCTTGTAAAAGGCGCCGTTTTTGTTTTGTACAACACGTCTTGCGAACACCTTTTCCCAGGTAACGGCATTCGTTCAAATTTGAAAAATTCTCCATACGTTACGACAATTTTGTCAGATAATACCAACTAAAATCCAAACTTTCCGCTAAACACAAGGCGAATACTATTCACATATTATAAGTATGGTACACTGCCTGCTCAAGAACAATTGCTTTTTATAGAGGAGTTGCCTGCTAAACCTCTGCTATTCACAGCAAGACGTTCCGCAATCGCCGGGAATACATCCATAGAACCGTTCGGAAGTCCATCACATGCGCAAGATCGCCATCTATGGCAACGGTGGCATAGGCAAGTCCACCACTACCCAGAATACCGTGGCCGGTAGCCGAGAGAGGCAACAGAGTCATGGTGGCGGGTTGCGACCCCAAGGCCGACTCGCCCCGGCTGCTGCTTGGCGGGCTGCAACAGAAAACCGTCCTCGACACCCTGCGCGAGGAAAGTGAGGACGTCGATCTCGACGACATTCTCAAGGAAGGCTTCAAAGATACCCGCTGCAACGAATCCGGGGAGCCGAAACCTGGCATGGGCTGCGTCGGTCGCGGCATCATCACCTCCATCAACCTGCTCGAACAGCTCGGCGCCTATCAGGAGGACAAAAAACTCGGCTACGTCTTCTATGACGTCCTGGGCGATGGTATGTGCGGCGGGTTCGCCATGCCCCTCCGCGACGGCAAGGCCGAAGAGATCTACATCGACGACTTCGGCATCAGCAACTGAGTTCCGATGGGGCGGCGCCGGCCGGCGCCGCCCCATCGGAACTCAGTTGCTGATGCCGAAGTCGTCGATGTAGATCTCTTC
>JAWRKJ010000232.1:0-13356 GCA_040307025.1 Desulfovibrionaceae bacterium
CCTTTCCGAACTCGGAAGTTAAGCCCGCCATCGCCGATGATACTGCGTACTTTTGCGTGGGAAAGTAGGTCGCCGCCAGGGTTTTTTTACCCTCACAAACAGCCGCTTGGTTCACCCAAGCGGCTGTTTGCTTTTGGGACCCCCCCACGCCACACGCCGCGTTGCCCCCTCAAACTGACGCGCGCTCCCTGCCGTTCGATACGCGCCCCAGCCGCCGGTAACAGGAGCGGTCTCCCTCCTGCCGCCCCCAACGTCGCGCCGCGGCGCCAGGCAAAGCCTGGAGGAGGAAGCATAGAACGCTGAAACCTACTTTGGAACCCTGCGGGTATCCGTTTGAGAATCCGGAAGGGAAGAGCCGGTGATCACTTCCAGGCCTGCCCCGGGTTCGTCTGCTCGGGAACAGGAACGAATACACAGACGACAAGCGGTATCCGAAGGCGAAGGAAACGAAGCCGGAGGAAAGGGGGGGCAGGGATTACAGTACCTATGAGTCAGGGGAAACTGCCCCAGGGGGCCCATAGGAGGGAAGGGGGCGTCTGTTTATGGAATTTCTGGAGGGAAAGGTGCAAGGGATATCGATTCCAGACATCATTTCAACGAGACTGCAGAAGGCCGAGGAGCTGGCCTTGCAAGCGCCGGGTATGGTCTTTACGACGTTGGCCCACCATAGTGATGTCGTCCTTTTGAAGGAGGCATTTCACCTCACTAGTGTTGGCCCTGGCAGGCCATGGATTGGGTCGATGGGCCAAGTCAGCGTGAAAACCGAGCCGCCGCTGGCGGTCATCCTGCATGCAGCGCGTCCCCCATGCGCACGCGCGATGGCAGCTACCACGGCCAATCCCAGGCCGCTGCCGCCCGAGCGTGCGCCTTGCGCGCGTCGGAACGCCGTAAACAAATAAGGAATCAAGTCTTCTGGCATGCCTGGCCCGTCATCCTCGACGCTGAGCTCACACCAGCCATCCTTCACGTGAGACTGGATTCGCACGTGGCCTGCCACGGCATACCGGCACACGTTATCAAGCAGCGCCAGTAGTGCCTGCCGGATACGCACCGGATCGCAGTATACGGACCGTGTGTCCAGGTCCAGAATCGCACGCTGGCCCGCCGACTGCAGCGCGTCACCAACCATGTCCACCACAGCGTTGATTTCAGCGTCAAGCTGGGCCTCTCGCAACTGCAAATCCAAATGGCCGCTTTCCACAAGACTCACCACTCGCAGATCCTCGATCAATCGCGTCAAACCATCAATCTGCGTCAGCAAGCTCAGGAACTGGGAGGTACTGGGCGTGAAAACGCCTTCGGCCAGGCCTTGCAAGCGGCCGCGCAGGATTGTCACAGGGGTGCGCAGTTCGTGAGCGATCGCGGCGTTCCAGAACGCCTGTTCCTCGGTCATGCGCTGCAACTGATTCGCCAGCGCATTGAAGTCGTCCGCCAATTGGGCGGCTTCGCCCAGAGAGCGATCACCCGCGACGGCACGCGCGTTGAGATCACCCTGGGCCACACGGCGGATGCTGGCCGCCACCGAGTTCAGTGGGACCAGGATGCGGCGCGACAGGTTGACCGCAACGAGGATAGACAGCGCCAGACCGGTAAGCGTGGAGCCGATCATCCATATCCACTCCGGCCCCGTAGGTATCCAGTTGTAGTCCAAGGGATTATCGGGCCAATAGATTTGCCACAGATAGTAGAACGCGTACGACGTCAGGATGACGAGCAACGTGACGCCCAGCGCAATCGCCATCATCGCCAGCATGATCTGGCGACTCAGCCCGACCAATTTCATTCGCCGCCCCGCAGCTTGTAGCCAACGCCGCGCACGCCAACCGGGATTCCCTGGACGCCGAGATCCTCCAGCTTCTTGCGAAGCTTGCTGATGTGGCTGTCCACCGTGCGCTCCAGGGCATCCCCCTCCGGCAGGCAGGCGACCAGCAGTTCGGTGCGGCTGAACACCCGCTTGGGCGCACCCGCCAGATGGGTCAGCAGTTTAAACTCCGTCAACGTCAGCGCCAGAAGATGGCTCTGGCCGAAGACACGCACACGGGCTTCGTGGTTCTCCAGGTCGATCAGGAAAGGCGCTACGCGCAGGATGCGCCGATTTTGGCAATTGCCGCGCGTCATGGAGCGGCGCAGCACCGCCTGCGTCCTGGCCACGACTTCAGCCGGATTGAACGGCTTGACGATATAGTCGTCGGCACCGATGCGCAGCCCCATCAGCTTGTCGATATCCTGGTCATAGGCCGTCAGCATGATGACGGGCGTGTCACCCCGATGGCGGATCTCGGAGAGCACCTGCCAGCCGTCCATGCGCGGCATCTGCACATCCAGCAGTACGAGGTCGGGTTTAAGGGTCTGGTGCAGCTCGAGCGCCCGGAGGCCATCTGCAGCATGCACACTGCGCATACCGCCGCGCGCCAGATAGGCGGCGAGAATTTCGGCGATCTCTGACTCGTCCTCGGCGATCAGCACCAGGGATTCGCGGCCTTTGGGCCACTCGGAGCGCGATTTCCGTTCAGGCATGGCTGTTTTTTCTACTCCATCGAACATCCACCTCATATCCATTGAAAATCCATCGAGTCAAGGCAGGGAGACACCTATCTTTGCGGGCACAGGGTTGCCTGATCCTGAAGGAATCCATTATGAAGATCAAACGACTGTGCCGCCAGAGCGGCTTGTTTGCCCTAGCGGTTTTGCTACTGGCCGGCTGCGGTCAGGCCGAACCGGAGGTGGCGCTCCCACCACCACTGGTATCCGTTATGACCGTCACGCCGTCGCGGCTGGAACTGAGTGAGGTCCTGCCAGGGCGCGTCGCTGCGGTACGCATCGCCGAGATCCGACCCCAGGTCAGCGGCATTGTACAGCGTCGTCTGTTCGAACAGGGCGCCGAGGTGCAGGCCGGCCAGCCACTGTTCCAGATCAACCCGGCACCATTCAAGGCCGATGCTGACGCCGCTGGAGCAGCCCTGCAACGGGCCGAGGTCGCGTTGGCGCGAGCCCAGCTGCAAACCATGCGGCTGCAGTCTTTGGTCGAGGTCGGCGCGGTCAGCCGTCAGACCTACGACGACGCGGTTTCCCTGCGCGACCAGGCGGCCGCCGATGTCGCACAGGCCCGCGCCACGCTGAAGCGCCGCCAGCTTGATCTGAAGTTCGCCACAGTGGAAGCGCCTATTTCCGGACGCATCGAGCAGGCGCTGGTGAGCGAGGGCGCGCTGGTCGGTAGCGGAGACAGCAGTCCCATGGCGCGTATCCATCAAATCGACCAAGTCTACGTCGATGTGCGCCGCCCGGCGTCTTCGCTCGAATCGCTGCGCCAAGCGCTGACGATGCAACAGGCAAGCGCCGATGAGGGTCTGCCCGTGGCCATCTTACAAAGCGATGGCGAGGCGTACGATGTCACCGGACGCATCCTGTTCTCAGGCATAAACGTCGATGCCGGCACCGGCGATGTACTGCTGCGCGTGCTGGTGGACAACCCACAGCGTCTGCTCCTGCCGGGCATGTTCGTGCGCGCACGCGTACCGCGTACCAGCTATGCCGAGGCGCTGATGGTGCCGCAGCAGGCAGTGGTACGAAACGACGGCGAGCCGCAAATCTGGACCCTTGATGCGCAGCACCGGGCGAAACTCACCCCGGTCAAATTGGGCGAGCTGCTCAATCGGCACTATCGCATCCAGTCCGGCCTCGCCGCCGGGCAAACGATCGTGGTCGAAGGGATGGCGCGCCTGTCCAACGGCATCGAAGTGCAAGCGCACGAGTGGCAGGCGCCTGAACCTACAACTGCGGCATCTTCGCACTGAACGCCCGGGAGCACGTCGCCATGCCCCAGTTCTTCATTCATCGCCCGGTCTTCGCCTGGGTCGTCGCCCTGTTTATCATCCTGCTGGGCGTGATCGCTATTCCCAATCTGCCAATCGCCCGTTTTCCTTCGGTGGCGCCGTCCACCGTCACCATTTCCGCGACCTACCCCGGAGCCACGCCACAGACCATGAACGACGGGGTGATCAGCCTCATTGAGCGCGAGCTCTCCAGTGTCAAGAATCTGTTGTACTTCGAATCATCGTCCGATTCCTCGGGTGCGGCGTCAATCAGCGCCACCTTCAAACCGGGCACCGACCCGGACATGGCGCAGATCGACGTGCAAAACAAGCTTAAGGCCATCGAGCCACGCTTGCCGCAGACGGTGCGCCAGAACGGTCTGACCGTGGAGACCTCCGCGGCCGGCTTCCTGATGCTCGTCGGCCTCAGATCCGACGACGGGCGCTTCGATGAGGCGGTGCTGAGCGACTACATGGCGCGCAACATCATCGACGAACTGCGCCGCATCGAAGGCGTAGGCCGCGTCCAGCTGTTCGGTGCAGAGCAAGCGATGCGGATTTGGGTCGATCCGGCCAAGTTGATTGCCTTTGGCCTGTCGATGAACGATCTGTCTGCGGCCGTCAGCCAGCAAAATGTCCAGATCGCGCCCGGCAGCGTCGGAGCCATGCCGGCGCTGCCGGGGCAGCGCGTGACGGTATCGCTCACGGTGCAGGGCCAGCTGTCCACGCCCGAACAGTTCGCCGCCATCGTGCTGCGCGCCAACGCCGACGGCTCCAAGGTGGTGCTTGGCGACGTGGCGCGGGTCGAACTCGGCTCACAGTCCTACGGCTTCATCAACCGCGAAGACGGTAAAACCGCCACTGCTGCGGCCATACAGCTCGCGCCTGGCGCCAATGCGGTCAGGACCGCTGAGGATGTCGAAGCGCGGATGGCGGAGCTCAGCAGCACGATGCCGGCTGGCATGAGCTATTCGATCCCGTTTAATACCGCGCCGTTCGTCAAGATTTCCATCGTGAAGGTCATCCACACTCTGATCGAGGCGATGGCGCTGGTGTTTTTGGTCATGTTCCTTTTCCTGCAAAACATCCGCTACACGCTGATCCCGGCGATAGTTGCGCCAATCGCACTGCTGGGCACCTTCGCGGTGATGCTTGCATCGGGTTCCTCAATCAATGTGCTGACCATGTTCGGCATGGTGCTCGCAATCGGCATCATCGTCGACGATGCCATCGTCGTCGTTGAGAACGTGGAACGCATCATGGCCGAGAAGGGGCTGTCGCCACGAGACGCGACGATCCAGGCGATGCAGGAGATCACCGGCGCGGTGATCGGCATCACCCTGGTGTTGACGGCCGTGTTTATCCCCATGGGCTTGGCCAGCGGCACGGTTGGCGCGATCTACAAACAGTTCACGCTGTCCATGGCGGTGTCGATCCTGTTTTCGGCCTTCCTCGCGCTGACCCTGACGCCCGCTCTCTGTGCGACGTTGCTCAGGCCCCACGCTCCGGGGCACCACGAGAAGCGCGGGTTTCTCGGTTGGTTCAACCGCCGCTTCGAGCGCATGACATCGCGCTATGCAATGCGCTTGGGCAAGCTGCTGACACGAACTGGACGGATGATGCTGGTGTTCGCCGCACTCTGTGCAGCCCTCATGGCGTCTTTCCGCCATTTGCCATCGTCCTTCCTGCCGGAGGAAGACCAGGGCTATTTCTTGACTTCCATCCAGTTGCCCGCCGATGCCACCGTCGAGCGCACGCTGGAAGTGGTCAAGGCCTACGAGCAGCACGCGGCCTCGCGCCCATCGATCCGATCCAATATGACCGTCGTCGGCTTTGGCTTCTCCGGCTCCGGCCCAAACGCGGCCATGGCCTTCACCATGCTCAAGGACTGGGGCGAGCGCAATGGCGCCACGGCCCAAGGCGAAGTCTCCCTGGCCCAGACGGCCCTGTCCGGCGCCATAGAAGGAACAGTGATCACCCTGCTGCCGCCGGCCATCGACGAGCTTGGCAACAGCTCCGGCTTCACCATGCGCCTGCAGGATCGGGCCAACCAGGGCTATGCCGCGCTCCAGGCGGCAGAGACCAAGCTGCTTGCGCTGGCGCAAAAGAGTCGACTCGTCAGCGGCGTTTATGCCGACAGCCTTCCAGCCGGCTCCAGCATCCGCCTGGACATCGACCGGGACAAGGCCGAGGCGTTGGGCGTGTCGTTCACCAGCATCAGCGACACGCTGTCCACCGCGATGGGGTCTCACTACGTCAACGACTTCCCCAATGACGGACGCATGCAGCAGGTCATCATTCAAGCCGAAGCGTCGGCCCGCATGCAGATCGACGACGTGCTCAAGCTCTATGTGCGCAACGCCGACGGCGGCATGATGCCCCTGTCCGAGGTGGTGACCCCAGCATGGAGCGAGACACCGCTGCAACTGGTGCGCTACCAGGGCTTCCCGGCGGCGCGCATCTCCGGCAATGCAGCTCCCGGTGTCTCCAGCGGTGAGGCGATGGCCGAGATGGAGCGGCTGGCGGCACAGTTACCGCCAGGCTTCGCGGTGGCCTGGACAGGACAATCCCTGCAGGAGCGCCAGTCCGCCACGCAAGCGCCGCTGTTGATGGCGCTGTCGATCCTGGTGGTGTTTCTGGTGCTGGCCGCTCTGTACGAGAGCTGGACGATCCCGCTCTCGGTCATGCTGGTGGTACCGCTGGGGCTGCTGGGTGCCGTGGGGGCGGTGATGCTGCGCGGCATGCCCAACGACGTGTTCTTCAAGGTCGGCATGATCACCGTTATCGGTCTGTCGGCTAAAAATGCCATTCTCATTATCGAGCTCGCCAAGCAGTTGCGTCAGCAAGGCAAGGGACTGGCGGAAGCGGCGGTAACTGCGGCCCGGCTGCGACTGCGCCCGATTCTGATGACGTCGCTGGCCTTCGGCCTAGGCGTGGTGCCACTGATGCTCGCCAGCGGGGCCAGCGCCGAAACCCAGCACGCTATCGGTACAGGCGTATTCGGCGGCATGGTCACCGCGACTGTGCTCGCCATTTTCTTCGTGCCAGTGTTCTTCGTCTTCGTGATGGCCCTGCAAGAGCGCTTTGCAGCTTGGCGGTCCTCGTGCCGGTCCTCCCCCAAATAAGGTCGCACCTTGCTGTCCAGCATAGTCACAACATGTTTATTTTACTGACTTCTCTCAAGGTCCAGGTGCGTTCGCCCCTTTGGTGGCATTTGCCACACATCCGCTCAGCAGGCGCCCCTGAGAGCCGCTTTATTCAGATTGAAGTCCATGGCATTGAGCAGGAATTCCCCTCCTGCCATTGACCAACTGCAAAGCACCAAAACGCGCGCAATCGCGCATTTGACACCCCCCCGGTCTCACCCGGCAGGCCACATGTCGCCACTGCAACCGAGCGCACGCCACATGGTGTGCGCGGGTTTGAATTCTCAGTTTTAGCTCAATACAATCCCTTTCGACTTATACTCTGTCACCACAGTGAGATGCAGGCGCTCCGACAACCTGCGTCCGAGTTCCCAAAAGGCAACACCCCTTGGGAACCCGGAGGCTGCTCTTCCCCCAACACCACCACCGTTCCTTAATCCAGCCGGTAATGGCAGCCCAGAGAACGGCGGTTTTGCATGGCCGCGATGGTAATGGTGTAGGCGGCTTGGCAGCCGTGGAAGAGGTCCACGATGGCCTTGCTGAGCGGTGTTTCCCGGTAAAAGTCGTGCAAGTGTTTGTTGAGTTCACGCAAGTCCTCGAACGCCCTCTTGAGGCGCGAAGCCGAGCGGTTGATGCCCACATAGTTCCACATGGTATTGCGGATGGTGGCCCAGTCCTGGGCAATGAGCGCCGGGTCCTCGTTGCGGTTGGAGCCGGGGCTCACCCAGTCGGGGATGCTGTCCATAAGGCGCCGGCCAAGGGACCCCTTGTGGCTCGCGCGGCGTCCGATATCGTGACCCACACTCCAGCCCCACAGCACGCATTCCAAAAGCGAAGTGCTGGCCAGGCGGTTGGCGCCGTGGATACCCGTACAGGCGCATTCGCCAGCGGCGTAGAGTCGTTCAAGAGTCGTGCGGCCGGCGTTGTCCGTGAGCACGCCGCCGCAGAAATAGTGGGCGGCCGGCACCACCGGAATCGGGTCCTTGGTAATGTCGATGCCGAGCTGGAGGCAGCCTGTGTAGACGGTGGGGAAGTGCTCGGTCAGGTTTTTCACGTAGCTGGCCGCGTCCAGATAGACGCAGTCATGATCGGTTTTGAGCATTTCGGCCAGGATCGCCCGGGTGACGATGTCACGCGGGGCCAAGTCCGCCCGGGGATCGTAGCGCGTCATGAACGGCTCGTGGGAGGCGTTGATCAGCCGCGCGCCCTCGCCCCGCAGGGCCTCGGTCACAAGCAGACGTCGCTCTGCCCGGTGGAGCAGGGTGGTGGGGTGGAACTGCATGTATTCCACGTTCATGACCTTGACGAAGGCACGCGAAGCCATGGCCATGGCCGAACCGATGCAGGACCGGGTGTTGGAGGTGTGCAGGAAGAGCCGGCCGCAGCCGCCCGTGCACAGCACCGTATAATCGGCCAGGATGGTTTCTACCTGGCCGGAGATTTCGTTGAGGACGTAGGCGCCCAGACACTGGTCCACGAGCTGGTATTTGAACTCCAGCAAAGTGGCGTGGTGATGCGAGGTCAGCAAGTCAACGGCCGTGCGTCGTGACAGGATCTTGATGGCCGGCGTGGCCTTGACCGCGGCCATGAGCCCTTCCATGATGCCACGACCGGTGCGGTCGGCCATATGGAGGATGCGGGCCACGCTGTGGCCCCCTTCCCGGACGAGGTGGAAATCCTGGCTGTTTTCCTTGTGGTCGAAGGGGAGCTGCAAGCGGTCAATAAGCAGCTCCTGGACAACCTGCGGTCCTTTGCGGGCCAGGTATTTGACCGCCTTGGGATAATTGTGGCGCCAGCCGCAGGTGAGCATATCGCGCTCCAGCAGCTGTGGCGTGTCTTCATTGCCGCGAAAAACAATGCCGCCCTGGGCCAGGGCACTGTTGCCGTCGTCCAGGTCGTCGCCCGAGGTCAGCAGAATCACTTCCAGGCCGGCATCGGCCAGGGTCAGGGCGGTGGTCAGGCCGGCAATGCCGGACCCCACCACCAAGGCATCGGTATGCATGCGGTACAACATGAGAGCATTCCCCTTCCCGCGCGTCGCGGGCGCGCGTTTGCGTTGCTTCGGCAATGGCGCGCCAGGGAATGGGTCGGCAACCGAGGCGCGTGGTTCTTTCGCAGTCGTCAGGCCGAGACGGCCAGCATCCGCTCCACGGCTTCACGGGCCGGTTCGCGCACCGCTTCCGGCACGGTCACCGGTGTGGCCGTGTCCAGGTTTTCCAGGGCGGCCAGCAGATTGGCCTCGGTTCCCTTGGCCATGTTGGAGCATTCGCTCCGGCGCAAGGGACGGATGGTCTTGAGGCCCTGGTATTCGGTGGCCAGCCGGTTCACCAAGTGGATTTCCGTGCCGATGACGATGTCCGCGCCGGGAGGTGCGTCAGCGACGTACTTGATAATAAATGAGGTGGAACCGGCGGCATCGGCAGCGGCCACGGTGGCCGGATGGCACTCGGGATGGACCACGACCTTGGCCTCGGGCGTGGCCGCGCGCACGGCGGCGATGGCTTCGGGCTTGAACCGGGCATGGATCACGCACTGGCCGGGCCACAGCAGCACCTCGGCCTTGGCGGCCGCGTCCAGGTCGAGCTTGGCACCGCCGGCGCGGACATCCAGGAAATGCAGGCGGTCCGGGGCGACCCCCAGGGTGCGGCAAGTATTTTGGCCAAGCATTTTGTCGGGTAAAAAGAGCACGCCGCGCCCCTGGTCCAGGGCCCACTTGAGCATTTTGCCGGCATTGGCCGAGGTGCACACGGCCCCGCCGCGTTTGCCGCAGGCGGCCTTCACTGCGGCCGAGGAGTTGACGTAGGTCAGGGGCAGAACCGCGCGTCCGGTCTGTTCCAGGCGGGTCAGCACGGTTTCGACCAGCTGCCCCGGGGCCATCTCGGACATGACGCAGGCCGCCTCGCGTACCGGGATATGGATGCGCTGGCCCGGCGAAGCCAGCATGGCCGCAGTCTCGGCCATGAAAAACACGCCGCAAAAAACAATGTCCTTGGCGGACAGGCGCGCGATCTTGCGCGAGAGCTCCAGGGAGTCGCCCAGGATGTCGGCGTGCTTGACGACGGCGTCGCGCTGGTAATGGTGGGCCAGGATGGCCAGGTCTTTGCCCCGGGCGCGGCGGACAGCGGTGATTTTCGCGGCAAGGTCTGTATTCATGGGGTGGTCGTCTCCTCGAGCAGCATGCTGAAGTCGGCGCTTTTGGCGGAATGGGTCACACGGCCAACGGATACGAAATCCGGTCCCAGGGCGGCGATACCGGCCAGGGCTTCCTGGTCCACGCCGCCGCTGACCTCGGTCTCGATGCCGGCCGGGATCAGGGCCAGGGCCAGTCGCATGGTATCCGTGTCCATGTTGTCGAGCATGATGCGGCGCGGCCGTTCGGCCACGGCTTGCTCCACTTCGCCCAGGGTCCGGCACTCGATTTCCACCGGTGGCATGCTATCCATCCTGTCTTGGTATGTTTTACGCAAGGCGGCCATGGCCTGGGGAATGCCGCCGGCCCGGTCGATGTGGTTGTCCTTGAGCATGAGCATTTCGGCCAGGTTTTTGCGGTGGTTGCGGCCGCCGCCGACGAGCACGGCGTATTTTTCCGGATAGCGCAGGCCGGGCAGGGTCTTGCGGGTATCAAGCAGGCGGGTTTTGCCGCCGGCCAGGGCGTCCACGGCCTGGCGTACACGGTTGGCGATACCGGAGAGGTGGCACAGGAAATTGAGGATGATGCGTTCGGACTTGAGCACGGTCACGGCCGGTCCGACCAGGGTCGCGACCACGGTCCGGTTGGCCACGCGGTCGCCGTCGGCGGCCAGAAAATCCAGCCGGCAACGCTCGGTCTCGCCCATGCGGGCCAGGATGTGGGCGGCGATGGGGAGCCCGGCCACGAGTGTATCTTCCTTGGCCACGATGCGTGCGGCCAGCCGGTCGTCCGGGGCGAAGATGGCCATGGAAGTGAGGTCCGGGCCATCCTCCTCCAAGGCCAGATCGATGGCGCGGATCAGGAACTCCAGGGCCTGCCCCTGGAAGAAGGCCTCGAAACGGGGATCGGTCATGGGCTCACCGCATCCGTGGTAGGGCCGCGCCATGCCTTGGCAGGAACGGCCGGGTGGGGGGAGCGGCCGGCAGGCGCGGCATCGCGCCCGGGGCCGGTTCCCGGAAGGACGCGCCAGGGGCAAGGCGCGCGCGTCACCGCGAAAAAATAGCCTTTTTCGGGTCGCGGGACAAGCAAGGCGGATGGCGCCTTTTGTCCTCTCAGCCCGATCGGCGGCGTAACCGGGCCAGTCGGGCGGCCAGCCGGGGTTCCTGGCCCTGGTCCTTGGCCGTGTAAAACTGCCGGCCCACCAGCTCTTCGGGCAGATACTCCTGGTCCACCCAGGCCTCGGGATAGGCGTGGGGGTATTTGTATCCCTTGCCGAAGCCCCATTCCCGCTGGAGCCGGGTGGAGGGGTTGCGCAGGTGCAGGGGCACGGGCTTGACCCCGGACTGCATGATGTCTTTTTTGGCGGCCAGATAGGCGGCATAGCTGCTGTTGCTCTTGGGCGCCAGCGCCAGATAGACGGCGGTCTCGGCCAGGGGAATAAATCCTTCGGGCATGCCGATTCTTTCCACCGCCTCGGCGCAGGACACGGCCAGGGGCAGGGCCATGGGATCGGCCAGGCCCACGTCCTCGGCCGCCGAGATCATGAGTCGCCGGCAGGCGAAACGCGGGTCCTCGCCGGATTCGAGCAGGCAGGCCAGATAGTAGAGGGCGGCATCGGGATCGCTGCCCCGGATGGACTTGATCATGGCCGAGGCCAGCTCGTAATGACTGTCGCCGTCGCGGTCGCCCCGGGCCAGGGCCTCGGGCAGTTCCTTGCGCAGGGCCTCGGGCGCGCGTTTGTCCCCGGGCAGGGCGGCCGTGAATTCCACGAGATTGAGCAGCGTGCGACCGTCACCGGACGAGAGCAGGGCAATGGCGTCCAGGCTTTCGCGCGCGAGCTCCATACCGGCGGCCTTGGCCCCGCGCTCGGCCAGGAGCATGAGTTCGTCGTGGGACAGCGGGCGCAGGCGCAACACATGCAGCCGCGACAACAGCTGGCGTGTCACCGAAAAGGACGGATTTTCCGTGGTGGTGGCGAGTAGCACGATGTCGCCGGTCTCCAGCAGCGGCAGGAAGAAATCCTGCTGGGCCTTGGAAAACCGGTGCAGCTCGTCGAGAATGAGGATCTCCTTGCCCTTGATCAGCTCGCGCAGGGCGGAAAGTCCGGCTTCCGGGGCGCTCACCCGCACGTACGGCCGGCCCTTGGCCTTGGCCAGGATCAGGGCCAAGGTGGATTTGCCGCAGCCCGGCGGGCCGAACAGCAGCAGGCTCGGGAGGCGCGGCGCGGCCAGCATGGTGGTCAGCCGGGATACGACATGGGTCTGGCCCACGAAATCGGGCAAGCCGGTCGGACGGATGCGTTCGGCCAGGGGCCGTTTTTCATTACCGAGAAGATCCATGCGTTCCTTGAGTGGATGTTGGGGAAAGGGATGCCTCCGGCGGCCAAAGGGCGGTGCCCTTTGGAATCCCAATATAGTGTTATGCTGTTCGGTACGTCTGTTTTCGGCCGTGCGGCGTCATCCGGTCAAAGGCGTTCTTTTTGCTGTGCCCGGCCAGGGAAGGGCCGTCAAGAGCCGATCAGGGCCAGGGCCAACACGGCCAGCCCGGCCGTCTCCCAGCGCAGGACCCGCCGGCCCAGACTCACGGCTTCGAAGCCGGCGGCCGTGAAAGCGTCCACTTCGCCCTCGGTCAGACCGCCTTCCGGGCCGAGTACGCACAAGACGTCGCCCGGAGCGGTCAGATCGGTCGGGGCGAGGCGCCGTGGCGTGTTCGGGGCCTCCCACAAGAGATAGCGCCGGTCGAAGCGATCGGACGTGGCCGCGATCAGGCGGGCCGCGCCGCCGGGGATCAGTTCGAGACCGGGCAGGCGGGCCGCGCCACACTGCTTGGCCGCGGCGACAAGCGTAGTGGTCCAGCTGTCCTTGACCACCTCGGGCATGCGGCCCTGGGTGCGTTCGGCCTGCCAAAAAAACAGTCCGGCGGCGCCGAGTTCCACGGATTTTTCCAGAAACAGATCCCGCCGCGCCGAGCGGGAGAATCCGGCCGCCAGATGCACGCGCTGGGCCGCTTCGGGCTCGCGGCTAAGCGACACCGCCTCAAGCTCCACTCGGTCCCGGGCCACGGCCGTGATGGTAAAAAGCCCTTCGTTCCCCCGGCCGTCGAACAGACGCACGATATCTCCCGGCCGCTTGCGCAGCACCTTGCCGCAATGGGCCGCCTCGCCGCCGGTCAGGACATACGGCGGGGTCAGATCGGAAAGGTAAAACGCGTCTGGATGCGACATGGGGGTAGTGGATGATGCCTTCGGCGGGGGGGGGGGGGGGGGGGG
>JAWRKJ010000233.1:0-3954 GCA_040307025.1 Desulfovibrionaceae bacterium
GTTTCGACTGGCGCGGAGAGCCGGTTGCGGCCGCCATTGTCAACAATGGGACTACGCCGTCCGTGGTGCAGACAGCCCAGACCATAACGCTTTCCCAAACGTCGACCGTGGACGTGAAAATCTGGCCGTATACGGGCTTTGCGGAATGAAGGAGAAACGCGCCGGCGGTTTCACACTATTGGAAATGATTTTGATCGTTGTCCTGGTGGGAATCGTCGCGACCATGGCCTCGACGTTTGTCAACAAGGGCCTTGTGCGCAAGGATATTCCCCTGACGGCCCTGCAGACCGAGGCCGAGCTTCAAGGGGTCATGGAGAACATGCTCCAGGATTTTTATGCCAATGCGATCTATTATAATGATTTGAAAGCATTTCAAAGTCATATCCGTGCCGAAAACCTGTATGCCACAGCGGGCATGACGTATTATCTGGCGGAAAATCAGTGCAAACAATTGGCTGGAACCACATTCCAAAATGATGCCACGAATTGCGCTTACCTCTCTGTCACGATCAAACCTTCGGCAGCGTCCGGCGTCACTCTAAGCTATCTGTTCACCCAGAAATCCTCCTAGGGGTATGACGATGCAGCGACGGCGGGCCTTTGACGCGGCAGGGGCCGCGCGAGCCATGCCATGCGCACGGGGGGCCCGGAGAGGGCACCACGCACCGGCACACCGTGCGTGGCGAAGCCTCGGGCACGCGGGGCCAACGTCCTGGCGCCAGGGTTTTACGCTCCTGGAGATCCTGGTCGTGATCGTATTGCTCGGCCTGCTCGGCTTGGTCGGGCTGGAAGCGGTGCGCGGCATCGTCGCGCAGTATCAGTTCGCCCGCAGTTCCGACGCGGTGACGCAAAAGGCGCAGATCGCCTTGCAGCGGATCACCGTGGAACTCGGTTATGTCAAACCGGCCAATCTCGATGTGAGCGGGACAACGGTGACCGATGGCGCGGCTCCGGCCATCGGCTATACAGCCAACCTGCCGGCTGGCGATGAGACCCATGGGATTTTTCAAAGCGGTACCAGCCTGTACTACGGCGCTGCCACCCTGTCGGCTGACAACGCGTTCCTCTTGACCGACGATGTGGCCGTAAACGGGATCACCTTCCGCTTCTACGACACGTACAGTGCAACGGCCTCGGCCCCGAGTGCCTCCACAACTATCGTTGGCGTGTCACTTGTCATGCACGGTTCCGGCTGGCCCTCTGCCGTTACAAAGACATTCTCCACGCGAATTCTTCTCAATAAACCCAATCAATAAATCAGAATAGCCGGACCACTGTGCCCGGGTCGCGGCACTGATGTGGACGTAGAGCCTCCTTGCGACGGCTGTACGATTCGGTGTGAGCAATATCTTCGGCCTCAAAAGGGCTTCACCTTTTGAGTGCTCGTCAGAATAGCAGTTTGTTGCGATTCAGATAGTAGATGGCGGCGGGGTGACTGACTTTTGTACAGTTGTCTTGTGTTATCCGTACAGGCCATGCACCTGCGGAAGCGTGGAACTTCTTGGGCTGGGTGTGCTTGGTAAAATCAAATATTTTTTATAGGAATATAGAATTAAATAGTGAAATTTCTATAGAATTCAAGTCTGTCTTGCTCCTGTTCCCCGATGCCGTATATGTAAGCCGTGGATGGGCGTGACTGCGGGCGATATATATCGTGATCCTTGCAGTGCGCAATCATCGAACGGGTGGCTGTTATGGAGTCTGGCCTATCTTGTAAAGGAAACGCGACATGCCAGACGCTTTGTGTATCCCAGTCCGGTGCGGCTTTGCTCCTGCTTATCGCCGCGCTGACCTTCCTGGGGGTCCTGGCCGGAGCCGTCCAACTTCTCCTGTCCGCCGCGACCGGTACGACCATCACCAACAACCGGCAGACACGCGCCCGCTACCTCGCCCTGGCCGGGCTTAACACCTGGAGTTCCGGGAAAACCGGAACCTTCGTCATAGGTTCGGACTCCTTCACCCTGGCCCAGTCAGGACCCGACGCCACCGGCTATTATACCGTGGGCAGCACCGGCACGGTCCTTGGCGGCACTACGCTGGAAGCCAACGCCGTGCTTACGGCCAAGCGCTTCGGGTTGAGCCCCATTACCTTTACCGCCGATCTCGATGACTTCACGCCGCCTGTCGTCGGCCAGACCGAAAATAGCAGCAATGCCATCACGGTCTATGCGGCCAACACGGGTGATCTCTCCGACGGCCCCAGCCATTCCCCGGGGCATGGTGGCGGAGGCCATGGCAATGGCCAAGCTTCCCAAACCAGCGCCTATGCCAGTGGTTCCTTGCGGTTCGCCGCCGGGGTCGCCAATACCCACGGCGCCATCTGGTACACCGGCTCCAGAGGCACCTGCACCAACGGCATCTGCCCGGACGGGATGTGCACGGCGGGCAAGTGCACGTTTGCCAAGGGGCTGCGTGCGTATTTCGGCTTCCGCTTCGCCAATGAGGATGATGACGATTTTTCCCAAGACGGGGGGGACGGCTTCACTTTCACCGTTATGAACGCGTCGAACAACAGCACGAGGACCGCGGCCGGTGGACCGTCATCCGGCTCGCGCGGGGAATATCTCGGCTATGCCGGCACGGGGCCGAGCGGGTGTGGCATTGCCGCGCCGAAGCTGGCCGTCGAGGTCGACATCTACCCCAACAAGGGCAGCCTGCCCGCCACCTTCGTCGATTCCAGGCGCGATCACAGCTATGCCAACCATATCGCCGCGGTCTTCTGGGGAACGGGGGCCACGCTCTATGACGACAACGTACACGGGGTCGGCACGTCGCCGGCCAATCCGACCTATGCCGCCTCAGGCGAAATTGGCTATTGCGAGCAGCCCAAGCAGGCCGGGGAGCCCAACTGGCTGGAGGACAAGGCGGAACACACCATGCGCCTCGAAATCGCCCGCGACGATGTCACTTCTGGCGGTTCCTACCGGATCAAGGCCTGGATCGACGGCACCGGCGACACCGTTGCCGATGTCACCCGGGATTACACGGCCACCACGCCGGACATCGACTACACCGCGACCCTGTCCGACGCCGATCACACGGCGCTCGACACCATGTATTTCGGCTGGACCGAAGGGACGGGAGCAAAATCCCAGGATGTGGCCATCCACGATTTCAGCCTGGAGTTTCGACGCTAGACCCATTGCCAAATGGTCCGTCGCCACGCACTATGGGCCCATGTCCGCCCGTTTCTGCGTCTGCCTGCTGCTTGCGGCCGCAAGCCTCGTCCTGGACACGGTCCAGGCCCAGACCATCTACCAATCCCGTGACGTCAAGGGCGCCATCTGTTTGAGCAACCGCCGGCTTACCGAAAACTACCAGCCGTTCGACTACCTGCGCGTGCCGGAGGGCGCCGATCAGACCAAGGTCATGGCCTTCATCCGCTATTACAGTCGTCGCTACAAGGTGAACCCCGAGCTGATCCGGGCCATGGTCGAGGTGGAATCGGGCTTTGCCCTGGGGGCGGTCTCGCCCAAGGGCGCCGAAGGGCTCATGCAGATCATGCCCGGCACCGGTCGCGACCTGGGACTGGTTGATCCCTTTGACGGCGCTAAAAATCTCGAAGCCGGCATCCGCTACTTCAAAACGCTCCTCGACACCTTCGGGTCCACGCGTCTGGCCCTGGCGGCCTACAACGCCGGGCCGGCCCGGGTGGCCAAGACCGGGGCGGTCCCGGATATTCCCGAGACACGCGACTATGTGGATCGGGTCCTGGCCCTTTGCGGCCTGCACTGAGCCGGTCCTTGCGGAAAAGTGAATGTGTACTCGCGGGCAGTGGTAACCCGTCAGGCAGGTATTCCGAGAAGTTGGCCAAGGGCGGTCAGGAGCGGCCCGGGAAAGATACCGAGCCCGAGGAGCAGACCGGTCAGCACGGCCAGGGCCAGACCGGCGGCCGGCCCGGTGGCCGGCACCGTGGCGGGCTGGGCTGCGATGTCCGGGCGCATGTAGAGTATG
>JAWRKJ010000234.1:0-19807 GCA_040307025.1 Desulfovibrionaceae bacterium
GACGCCCAAGGCGGTGGAGGCCAATGCGCCGTAACCGAGACCCGGTCCGGCGTCGCCCTCCACCAGGGCGATGCGCTTGGGCGTCCTGGCGGCCTGGGCGAAAAAGGGCAGGTGCAGGCAACGCGACTGGCGGGACACGGCGGGGACCAGCCTCCTGGCCCGCCGCTTTTCCTGGTCCACCGGCAGCAACGACGGCATGGTCGTCCAGTCGTTGCCATCCCGGGCCAGCCACTGGGCCAAGCGCACAGAGGCGGCGAACATGGCGTCCACCATCCCTTCCGGAAACAGCCCCTCCACCGCGTCCCAGGCCAAAAGCAGCGTGTCATCGGTCTCGTAAATCTGAAAATCCAGCCAGACCTGGGGCGTCTGGGACACCATGAAGGAAAGCTCCCCCAGATGCTCCCGAAACTCCGGCGTCAAAAGCGGCGTCCCCAGGTTGCAGGCGAAAACCACCGGTGCCAGCAGGCGCTCTCCCTGGCGCATCCGGGCCAGATCGCGCTGGACCTGCACGCCGGAATAGGCGGCGTGGGCCACATCGTTTCGAAATTGATTCTTAATATCATTAAGAGCATCCAAAAAAGAATCACCGGCGCGGCAAGCGACTTCCAGCAACAGGACCGTGGTAAAGTCCGCCACCACGTCCTCGATGCCCGGCATATCGGCCAACCGATCAAACAGGGGGATATTGATGAGAAAACGTGGCTGGGCGCTCCAACACCCCAGCACCTGGGCATACATGGTCAAAAGCACCATGGCCGGCGTGGTCCGGTAGGCCGCCGCCCGGGAGCGGATCACCTGCCAGACCCGGGGATCGAGCCGGTGCTGCCGGCGTCGAAACACGGGCACGTCCAGGGCCTCCGGCTTTTGGCGCAGGGGCAGGCCGGGCGCGCCGGGCAGCGTGTCCAGGCGGTTGCGCCAGTAGCTGGCGGCCGCTTCGCGATCCCCCTGCCGCTGGGCAACCATGCGGGCCAGACAGCGGGAAAAGCTCCAGTCCACCGGAGCCTGGGGCGCGGCATCCCGGGCATAGCCGGCGGCCAAGTCGCGCAGCAGGATATGCAGGCTTTGGACATCGGCCACCAGCAGATCCACATCGAGGTGCAGACGCGCCCGACCCTGGGGCAGCAGGGTTAGGGAGAGGCCGGCCACCTCCCCGTCCTCCACGGCCAGTCGGCGATGGGACAACCGCTCGCGCAGTCCCACCAGATGGCTTTCCACAATTTCCCGGTCCGCCTGCCGCAGGTCATGCACGACCACGGTGTCGCCATGGGCGGTCTCGCCGATCGTCTGGGTCCCGTCCGCCAGAAATCGCGCCCGCAGCATGGGATGATGTCGAAACAGGCGCTTCCAGGCCGTTTCCAGACGCCGCGGGTCAATGTCCCGGCCATCGAATTCCAGATAGGCGTGGCAGCCCACGCCGCCCAGAGTCTGGCCATCCCTGCGCCCGATCCAGTAGGCATACTGCACATCGGTCAGGGGAAAAGCGGCCGCCTCGTCTTCCGGACAGGCCGCTTCCACGGCCCCCGGGGACGGCGAGTCCCCGGGTTGCCGCAGCAGGGCGAGCCAATCCCGCAGACAGGGACGCTCCATGAGCCTGGCAAAGGTGACGGGAGCTCCGGCACGGCGCCATTCGTTGGCAAGCCGCATGATCTTCAGGGAATCCAGACCGAATTCCAACAGGTTGTCGGACTCGGCCAGGGCGACAGGCGTCGGCAGCAGGGTCTGTATTTTGGCGTACACGGCCTCCGGAGCGAAGGGAGGCGCCGCACCGGCAGCACTTTTTTGCATCATGGCGACTATTGTTGCGCGGACGGCCCGTCTCCCGAGCCCCGGCCATAAAATGGTCCATGGAATGGATGGCGGGCGGCAGGCCGGGGAGACCCGGCAAGGGATCATGCCGACGCTGCCGGCAACCCCTCGCCCGGGCCTCCCCTTGCGAGCCCGACAACCGCGAAGCGGTCACGCCATGTTTTTCACGTCAGAAGCGGAAGACCACCTGCACGCCCATTTCGCCGGGATCGCTGTAGACGTCCATTCCGTTCCACTTTTTGATGTCGTGCCGGCAGTCGAAAATGTTCTTGCCGTAGACATAAATGTCGTACCGATCCCTCTCGAAGCCGATCTTGGCGTTGACCAGGGCGTAGGGATCGCGGTATCCGGTGTTTTTCTTGTCGAAATACGTCTTGCCGTAGCCCACCACGTCGCCGCGCACATAGAACCCGTTCTGGGCTCGGTACTGCGCGCCGATGTTGACGGTGTACTCCGGGGCGTACGGCAGCTTGTTGCCTTTGTAGTCGCCGGCGCTGTCCGAAAAACTGGTGAATTGCGCGTCGGTATAGCCGAACCCGCCGTTTAGGGTGAGCCCTTCCGTGACCACGGCCGTCATATCGAGTTCCACGCCCATGGACTTGGCCCGACCCGCGTTGGTGAGATATTCTTCGACCAGGGAAACGCTTTCCTCAACCTGGGCGCTGGAGATATCCATGTAGAAAAAGGCGATATTGGCCATGAGCCTCTTGTCGAACAGGGTATTTTTAAAGCCTATTTCATAGGACCACAGGGTTTCTGGGTCGTACTTGTAGTACTTGGGATCGATGGAACTCTGGTTGAACCCGCCCGGACGGTAGCCCTGGGCCACGGTGGCATAGCCCATGATCTCCGGGGTGAAATTGTACTCCAGGCCGAACTTGGGAGACAGATTGGTCCAGCCCTCGCTTTGCTGACCGGGAAGGATGCTGCTATCGAACTTCAACTGCTGGTATTCGTAACGCAACCCGCCAAGCAGTTTCAGCTTGGGGGTGATTTTATAGCCGACATGGGCAAACGCGGCGTAGCAATTGCCCTGCAGCTTGGTGCTCAGTCTGGTCTGGTAGGCGGGATAGATGGAATTTATCCTGTAATTGTAGTCGAGCTTGTCCCAATCGAGATAGCCGCCGAGCAGCCAGTCCCAGGCGCCGTAGGTGCCGTTGAGCCGCAGTTCCTCGGACAGGGTCGTCTTTTCGCTGTTTATCGCCGGATGGACGTAGGTCACATCGGAGAAGTCCAGGTCGAGTTCGCCGCGGAGTTTTCCGTTGCGCCGGGCCGAAATGGAGGTCAGCTTGAGGTTGTCGTTGATGGTGTAGCCGATGTTGAGCGCCTGCAGGTCGATGTCGGCGTTCTGCCAGCTGACCAGATTGGACTGCACGACCCGGTTCGCGGCGTCGGCGGTGTTGGCGTTGAGTCCCTTGAGGCGCAGGGCGTCGCGGGAGTAGGTGAAGCTCACGTCCAGATCCTGGGTGGGCGTCCAGCGGAGCTTGCCGTCGCCGTAGAAGTTGGAGGGCTCGTACTCGGGCCGGTTGGTGACGGGGTTGTCGATGAAGCCGTTCTTGTGATCGCCCCGGCCGGCCACGGAAAAAAAGAGCTTGTCCTTGACCACGGGACCGCTCAGGGCCATGCTCGCCAGCCCTGTCAGCCGGCTGTGGCCCGAGTCCGTGGAGGACAGCAACAGGCCGCCCTCGCCGATGGCCTTGCCCTTGAACTGGTTGGTGGGCTTGGCCGTGACGATGCTGACCACGCCGGACTGGGTGCTTTTCCCCCACAGCGTGCCTTGGGGACCGCGCAGCACCTCGACGCGCTCCACGTTGAGCAGGCCCGAGGCGTACCCGAAGGAGGAAAGCACGGGCGCGCCGTCGATGTACATGGCGATGGAAGTGTTGCGCGAGATGGGCGAAGCCGTGATGCCGCGCATGGTGACGACGTTCTCGCCAAGGGCGTTCGTCTGAAACGACGTCATGTTGGGCACGAAGTGCGTCAGGTCCGGCAGGTTTTCCACCATCCGGTCTTCCAGGGCCGTGTCGCTGAGCACGGTCATGGCGACCGGCGTTTCCTGCTCGGTTTCCTCCTGTTTCTGGGCGGTGACCGTCACGGGCTCAAGCACCGTGGTCCTGCGTTTTTCCTCTTCCTGCTGGGCCCCGGCCACGCCGGCCAGACAAACCGCAAGCAGCACCATGACGGTTCCGGCGACAACCCCGCTTCTTCCCCCGTTGCCTGAACGCATACGACCAACCTCTCCCATGTTTATTGTTGCAATGCGGCTTTGTGTCGCGCATTCCCCTGCAGCGCGTATGCCGTAGCCACGCCATATATGCCGTCTTCGGCTGGCCCCAAAAAACGCTTTCCTCCTTCAATGCATGCCTGCCCTCGTCATTTGGCTTCAAGCTTTGCGCCGATGCATGCGAGCGTTTTTCCCCGTCGCCTGCCGCATCAAAAACGAGCATTTCATGCGATGTTTCAAAAAATAGAGGCACAAAACATTTCCCGCTAACGATCCAGGCTGCTTTTTTGACGGATAATGAATTTCATTATCATGAACAACCGCCAAGCCACCCCCGGGAAAGGGTGCCGCGCCCCACCAGCAGCCGCCCTGCGGTCACCGATGGTTGAGGGCCCATTGCTTGCCTTGGCTGCGGCTCTTCCAGAGCGTGGCGTAAAGCCCCCCCCGCTCCAGCAGCTCCCGGTGGGTGCCGGACTCCTCGATGGTTCCCTGCCTGTTGAGGACCAGGATATGATTCGCCGCCGTGATCGACGAAAGCCGGTGGGCGATGATGATCAGGGTTTTGGATTCCACCAGGGCATTGATGCCGTTTTGAATCAGGGCCTCGTTTTCCGGGTCCACCGAGGCCGTGGCCTCGTCCAGCAAGATGATGGGCGCATCCTTGAGAATGGCGCGGGCAATGGAAACGCGTTGTTTTTCCCCTCCGGAAAGCGTTGCCCCGCCCTCGCCGACCATGGTGTCGTAGCCTTTGGGAAGGCGCATGATAAAATCGTGGCAGTGCGCGGCCTTGGCCGCCGCCTCCACCTGTTCCCTGGTCGGAGCGGGCGCCCCATAGGCGATATTCCGGTAGATGGTGTCGTGAAAGAGGTAGACGTCCTGAAACACCATGCTGATGTTGGAAAGCAGCGTCTCCTGGCGCATTTCCCGGATGTCGCGGCCGCCGATGGTGATCGAGCCGCTGTCCACGTCCCAGAACCGGGCGAGAAGCCTGGTGATGGTCGTTTTTCCCGAGCCGGAGGGACCGACCAGGGCCGTGACGGAGCGGGCGGGCACATCGAAGCTGATGTCATCCAGCACGTTGCGGTCGCCATAGCTGAAGCTGACATTGCGGAACCGAATCTCATGCGTTTGCGGCGCCGCTCCGACCCGGGGCACGGGCAGGGGCGGAGTTTCAAAAAGCCGCCGCAGCTTGTCCACGGCCGGTTCGGCCAGCTTCAAAAATGCCGTGGCCAAAAAAAAGCCCTTGAACGGCTCATAGATGCGCAAGCCCATGATCAAAAAAACCAGAAACACCGTCAGAGACAAGGTGCCGCCGTACATGAAGGCAATGGCGCAGGCCGGGATCAGGCAGATGCCCAGGTCCAGGATGATCCAGATCAGCTTGATGGGAAGGCCGCCCCGAAAAACCGCCCGCTTGTTGACGTCACGGAAATCCCGCAGGGTCTTTTCAAACGCGTTGAACTGGTCCTGGGAAATCCCGAAAGCCTTGGAAACCTCGATGCCCTGGATGTACTGCACGATCCCGTCGTTGACGGCCGCCAGGCACTCCGATCGCCCCCGCAGGTCCTCGGACAGGACCCGCCGGCTCCAAAGGTACAAGGGAATGGCCAAAAGGATGACGGAAACCGTCACCAGGGTCAGCCGCCAGTCGATCCAGGCCAGCACCAGCGGCGCCAGGACCACAAAGACCAGGGTGGTGATGCCGTCGGGCAGGCCCTGATAGAGAAAGGCCTGGACGAACTTCATCTCGTCGGCCACCAGGGAATGGAGGCGCCCGGTGGTGTTGCGCGAGAAGTAACTCATGGGCAGATGGCGCAGATGTTCCCCCACCATGAGGCGCAGCCGCTTGACCATGTTGTTGGCGGTGGGCCAGATGAGACGGTTGAACCAGTAATTGCACGCCCCCTGCAGCAGGTAGCAGACGGCCATGCCCAGCACATACAGGACAACGCGGCCGGAGGTCAGGGTCCGGGCCAGTAGGTCGTCGAGGACCAAAAAGGCGAACACGTAGGGCCCGGCCGAAAAAACGGATTCCAAGACCTTGCACAGGACCGCCACGGCAAATTCCCGTCTGATTTCCGGAACCCAGCGCAACAACTGCAGAGTGAGCGTCAGCATGCATCCCCCTCCAGGGTCCAGGCCTGGGCGGCCATGTGAGCGTCCCACATGGATTTGTAGAGATGACTTTCGGCCAAAAGCTCCTTGTGGGTGCCCCGGGCCACCACCCGCCCCTGGTCCAGCACCAGGATCTGGTCCGCCGCCACGATGGAGGAAAGCCTGTGGGCAATGGCCACCAGGGTCTTGTTGGCCACCAGCCGGTTGATGGACTGCTGGAGGAGGACTTCGTTTTCCGGATCAATAAAGGCCGTGGCTTCATCCAGAATCAGAATGGGGGCGTTTTTCAGCAGCGCCCTGGCAATGGAAAGGCGTTGCCGTTCCCCGCCGGAAATCCTGCTCCCGCGTTCGCCGATGACCGAGTCGTAGCCCTGGGGCAGTTCCATGATAAACTCGTGGCAACAGGCGGCCCGGGCGGCGCTTTTGATCTCCTCATCCGTGGCCCGGGGATTGCCGATGCGCAGGTTGGCCAGCACCGTGTCGTTGTAGAGGTAGACGTTTTGAAAAATGAACCCGTACTGGGCCATGAGGTCATCGAGCTTGATGTCCCGGATATCCGTATCCCCCAGCCGGATGGACCCGCCGCTGACATCCCAGAAGCGAGGCAGCAATCGGGCCAGGGTCGTCTTGCCCGCTCCCGACGGCCCGACCAGGGCCACGAAGCTGTGCTCCGGGATGGCACAATCCACCCCGTCCAGAGCCTTGCCGCCGTTGTTCCCATAGGAGAAGACCACCCCTTGGGCGGCCACGTCCCAGCCCGCGGCACGGCGTTCCCCGGTTTCACGCAGGTCCGGCGCCTCCAGGATGGCGTCGATGCGCACCTGGCTTTCCCTGTTGGACACCATGCCCCGGCCGAACTGCACCAGCACCCACATGGGGGAGCCAAAGCCGATGCCCATGAGGATGAAAAAAACGTATGTCCCCAAGGAAATCTCGTTTTGACCGAGCAATACCGCGCCAAGGGGCACGATGCACAGCATGTTCAGCGTCAGAAACACGGCAAAAACCGCCATGGGCAGGTACCAGCACCGGCTGGTTTCATTTTCCAGGAGGTTGCCCTGCTCCAGGGTTTCGGAGAATTTCAAGAAGGACGTGGTGGTGTGACCAAAGGCTTTGATGACCTGCATGCCCTGGATGTACTCGATGATGGCATGGCTCAGCTTTTCCGCAAGCGTGAACCACTGGGCCGTTTTTTCCTTGCCCCGGCCCATGGTGACCATGATAAAAACAAAGCCCAGGGGCACGAAGGCGGTAGTGGCCAGGGCCATTCGCCAGTCCACCGCAAAAAGTGCCACCGCCGCCAGCAGCATGTACATGACCGCGCCCAGGCAATCGGGAAGGTTGTGGGCCAAAAATATCTCCATCTGCTCCACGTCTTCACTCATGACTTTTTTCAGCTGTCCACTGGTCCTTTTGTTGAAGTACCCCAGCGGCAGGCGGAGCAGTTTCCGGGAAATGGCCAGCCGCAGGTCGTAGAGCACATCATAGGCGGCCACGTGGGAGAGCCCGGAGGAGACGGCCATGCACACATGCTTGAGCACCAGGCCCACGGCGCCGTAGATCAGGGGCAGATAGAGCTCCCCGGAAGGAATTGCGCCCAGCGGCCTGGCGGCCAATAGCGTGATGACTGAGGCGATCATGAAAAACGGCACCAACCCGGCGCCCTGGCCCAGCACGGCGAACGCAATGGAGCCGGCCAGCCTGGCCCGCTGTTTCTTCACGACCTGAAGAAATCCCTTGCCGCCGCCTTTTTTGACGGTTTGTCCGGTCTTGATCATCAGTTTTCTCCAGCCTGGGCTTGCAGTGGCATTTGCGCCGCCCGGGGCGAAACAGGGCCTTGCGGCAACGCGGGCGCGCCGGAGGCAGGCGCCGCTTTGCACACTCGGGACCGGATATCTGGTTCCCGACAATGCCCGCCGCGTCCGACCGATGCCCGGGCACCGGCGCCGAGGGAACGTACCTGACAGTCTGGTTGCCGCTACCGATGGAAGATTTGTTTTTGACGGATAATGATAACCATTATCATTTTATTGACTTTCTCTCCCACACGTCGGAAAAGACGCCCAGTGGTGCAAACACCGGCAACAACGACGGTCGCCCGCCCCGTCTTCGCCAGGGCCGGGGAGAACACCCACGCCGCCCGCGCGGCAACCCGGGCCGCAGTTGCAAACCCAGGGAGACAGCATGTCCAGCCTTTCGAACACCACCACCTGGATGGTCGAGGGAAACGTCCGCGTCAAACCCAAGCTGCGCTTGGTGTGCTTTCCCTACGCCGGCGGAGGCGCCTCACTGTACCGACAATGGCAGGCGGCCATGCCCCAGGGCGTGCAGGTCTGCGCGGTGCAACTTCCCGGTCGGGAAAACCGCATCGCGCACCCCCCCCTGGCCCGCCTGGACGAGGTGATCCCCGCCCTCGGCCGGGCCATGGAGCCCTACTGCGATACCCCGTTCGCCTTTTTCGGGCACAGCCTCGGCGCCAAAATCGCCTTCGAACTGGCCCGGACGTTGCGCCGGGACAAAGGCCTGGAGCCGCGCCACCTGCTGGTGTCGGGAGCCCGGGCGCCGCATATCCCGGAACCCTCGCCCATGCACCAGCTTTCGGACCAGGCCTTTATCGACGGCCTGCGCCGCTATTCGGCCATGCCCGAGGAAGTGCTCCAAAACAGGGACCTCATGCAGCTGTTCCTGCCGGTCCTGCGCGCGGATTTCAGCATTGACGAGACCTATGCCTTTCAGGAGGAAGCGCCGCTTGCCTGCCCCATCACGGCCTTCGGAGGCAGCGAGGACCACGAGGCCGATCGGCAGGAGCTCCTCGCCTGGGACGACTACACCACGGCCTCGTTTGCCTGCCACATCTTTCCCGGCGACCACTTCTTCATCAAGACCGCGCAAAAGCCCGTCCTGGATGCCGTGGTCCAAATCATAGCCCCGGCGGCCAGCCCCGCGTCATGACGATCATCTTCCATACGATCCCCCCCTTGGGCCAAGGCCCGGCCTTGAAACCGGACCAGGCGCACCTTTTCACGGTGCGGGTGGACCAGGCCCAAGCCCTGCTCCCGGCGCTTCACTCCTGCCTGTCCGAGGAGGAATGCCACAAGGCCGCTGCCTTTCGTTTCCAGGAAGATCGTGACCGGTCGGTGGTGGCCAGAGGCGTCCTGCGCCGGCTGCTTGGCCAGGCCCTGGACCGGGAGGCCGGGGAGGTGTCCCTTCAGGCCGATGCCAACGGGAAGCCCAGGCTTGGCGCAACCCACCACGACCTGCCGCCCATCGGGTTCAACGTGTCCCACTCCGGCAACATCGTCCTGATCGTCCTGGCCCTGGGGCGGGAGGTCGGCGTGGATGTCGAGCAGATACGCCCGCTTCCCGATCTGGAACGGCTCGTGGAGCTGTGTCTTTCCCCGAACGAGGCCCGGCAGCACCGCAGCCTGGCCCGGGAACAGCGTCTGGAGGCCTTTTATACCTGCTGGACCGGCAAGGAGGCCTTGGTCAAGGCCACGGGCCAGGGTCTCGGCCGCGACCTGCGCGCCTTGGACATCGGCTTGGACCGGATGGCCCGGCCGCGCATCCTGCGGCTCGCCGCGACCAGCGGGGAAGCTCCCCAACGCTGGCACCTGCGGCCATTTGTGCCGGCGCCGGGCTATGCCGGGGCCTGCGTGCTGGGCCCATGGCCATGACATCCCCCGGAACGGGGAAACGCAACCGAGGCATCCCGGATGCGCCTGCCAGGCCGGTGCGCGTTCATTGACGGAGCACCGGGGCAAGGCCGGCCCGGTTGGGGTCGATCCCCTCCAGCATGGTGGCGAACTTGAGCTGCGTCTCCTGAAACTCCGCTTCGGGATTGGAACCCGCCACGAGCCCGCAGCCGGCAAAAAGCGAGGCGCACCGACCGCTTATCAAGCCGGATCGGAGGGAAACCATGAACTCGCCGCTTCCCTTGGCATCGAGCCAGCCCACCGGCCCTGCATACCAGCCGCGATCGATTCCCTCATGATCCCGCAGGAATGCCAAGGCCGGCCCGAGCGGAACACCGCCCACGGCCGGAGTGGGATGGAGCCGTCCCACAATATCCAAAAGGCTCCGGCCGGCCTGGAGTTCGCCCGTAAAGTGCGTCACGAGATGCTGCACCCGTCGCAGCTTCTGCAACGAGGGGCTGGCATCCGCCGCAATCCGGACGCACAAGGGCTCCAGGGCCTGTCGGATGGTCCGCACCACCACATCGTGCTCGAACCGCTCCTTGGCACAGGCGAGCAGCTCCTGCCCGAGACGCGCGTCCAGCACCGGGTCCTCGCTTCGGGGGGCACTGCCGGCCAGGGCCATGGTGCGAAACGACCCCGCGTCAGCGGTAAAAAGCGTTTCCGGCGTGGCCCCGATAAACGAGGCGCCATGCCGCCGGAAGGCAAAGACGCAGGCAGCGGGGTTGTCCGCGCGCAGCCGGCGCAACACGTGAAGAAGCGGAATCGGCCTGGAGGATTCCAGGCGCAGCATGCGCGCGGCCACCACTTTTTCCAAGTCGCGATGGTCAATGGCATCGAGCGCGCGTTGCACCAGGGAGACCCATTGCTCTTTCTCGTCAGCAGCCCCCGCAACCGCCATCAGGCCGCAACCATCCGCACCAGAGGCCCCCGCCTCGGCCGCGCTGTCCGCCCAGGACGCCAGCAACGCGTCCACCCGGCGCTCGGCATCCACCCCAACGGGGACAAGATCGGCCAGAATAAGCCGGCTCAGGCCGGCCTGGCACCGGATCGCCAAGCGCGGGACCACCAGCGATCCGTCCGGGAAACCGCGCCATAATGCGGAAACGGGACGATCCGTGTCGAACCGGAACCCGCCCATGGCAATGGGGCCTGCCTCGCCGACGACCACGGCATCCCGGATCGCGGTTCGCCAGGCCAGGGCGATGGAGGCGAAACGGTCCGCGCCCCGGGCCCTGCACTCGGTGGCGATGCCAAGGCCCAGCAAGGCATGGGCACCGGTGCCGAGCCAAAGGCTCGTGGCCAGGCGGGGCCAATAGCGGTCAAAGATCCCGAGCAGATCGGGTTGCGGCACCGCAAGGCTTGCAACGGCAAGGACCGGGCGGTTGAGCCGGTAGGCGCGCTTGGCCGCGTCACGCAGTGCAACGAGAAGATTATCGCGAAGGGCCGCAACCATCATGGGCGCCCCCCCTGCTCGGCGCGCAGTTGCCGCCAATGCCCGGTCTGGGCGGCGATGTACCATTGCGTGATTCGGGAAAACAACTCGGCGACAAACGTCGGGGACAAGCCGCAGCTTGCCGCCCAGGCCTGTCGGTCGACGAGCATGGCCGCGACCCTGTCCGGGGCGGCGATGCTCTCCTCGGTGGGCTTAAACCGCGCCGCCGCGAACACATAGCCGAGCCGGCAACCCAGCAGTTCGACAATTTCCCTGTCAATGGCATCGATCTCGGTCCGGATGTCTTCCAGACTGGAACATTCTTCTGGCTTTTTCATACGGCCATTCCGGAATCGTCCTTTGAATTCAGTCCGTTTCAAAGACGGAAACAGCCTCGGGCGCAAGGGCCTGCCGCCCGTTCCCCAGGCGCAACGTCGCCAGGAACAGGCCCATTGTCAGCAGCACCGCCGCGGAAATCGCGCCCGGATACCCCCAGTGCTGGGCCAACACGGTGCTCGCGCCGGCACTGATGTAGCCCGTGGTGTGGAACACGCTGTATTGCAAGGTGAAGTCCGTGGCAGGGCTCTCGGGCGAGGCATGGTCCATGATCAGGGTGGTGGCGATGACCATGAGCAGGGAGGGGCACAGGTAAAAAAACGTCAGGCAAGCCACGGTTGCGCCCACGCCAACGCGCATCTCGGCGACCGGCAGCAAGGCGGCCACGCCCACGATCTGGAGCGCGGAAATGACGATCAGGGCCGTGCGGCGAGGCAGGCGCTGCACGGCCCAGCCGGCCAGGGCCGCCGCCAGAGCCCCGGTCAGGGAGCCTCCGACGTTGGTGACCAGGCCGATACGCTCCATGGACCAGCCGCCGTCGGTGAGCATGGGCGTGATGAGCCCAAAACCCATGCCGCAACCGCAGGGCGCAAGCAGCAGCACGAGCAGCCACCGCCCCCGCCCCGGCTCCTTCCAAAAACGCCAGAGCCGCCGGAAACCGACCTCGGCCACGTTGGAGCGGACCGGTCGTTGCGGTTCCCGGAAAAACAGCAATTGCCCAAGGGACAGGGCCGTACCGCCGGCCAGAATAAGCAGACAGGCCCTCCAGCCGACATGAGGGTAAGCCATGAGCACCACGCCGCCGCCGATGACGTTGCCGAGCAAGCCGCCCGCGGCCTGCACCGCGTTGCCCATCCCCCGCTGGCCGGGGGACAAAAGCAGACAGGCCAGCGCGTCCGCGGCCACGTCCTGGGTGGCCGACAGCAACGCCAACAGCAGGCAAAACCCGAGCACAACGTAAAAGTCCCGCACCACGTCCAACTGTCCGATGACGAGCAGCGTCGCCACCATGCCCGACTGGGCCGCAAGCAGCCAGCCCCGGTAGTGTCCCAGGCGGCCGAAACGAATGCGGTCCACATGGTGGGCCCAAAGCGGCTTGGCCATCCAGCAGACCCCCATGAGATAGACGAGGCCGGCCTTTTCCAGGGACGCGCCCCTGCTGCGCAAAATGGCCACCAGGGCGATCATGAAAAAACCCTGGCCAAGATACTGGGTGATATAGAGGCTGCCCAGGAGCAACCAGCGCGACGGCGTCATCATGCCGCCACCTCCCCACCGGCACGAGCGGTCCCGCCCCGGAACTTCCAGCCCCGGGCGCGTTGCTGCTCGTTCCAGAGAGTGGCGTAGAGCCCGCCGGAAGCCAAAAGCGTTTCGTGGACACCGGACTGGACGATGCGCCCCTTGTCCACGACCAGGATCTGGTCGGCCCGGGCAATGGTCGTCAGCCGGTGGGCAATGACAAGGAGCGTTTTGCAGCGCACCATGGCGGCAATGGCCTGCTGGATGAGCAGCTCGTTTTCCGGGTCCAGGGAGGCGGTGGCCTCGTCGAGGATGACGATGGGAGCGTCCTTGAGCAGAGCCCGGGCAATGGACAGGCGCTGTTTTTCGCCCCCGGACAGGGTGGCCCCGCCCTCCCCCACCATGGTGTCGTAGCCCTTTTCCAGCCTCTCGATAAAATCGTGGCACCGGGCGGTCCGGGCCGCCCGAATCACCTCCTCCCGGGAGGCGTTTCGCTTGCCGATCCGGATATTGTGCAGGATGGTGTCCCGGAAGAGGTAGACCTCCTGGAAGACCACGCTGATGCTGGCATTGAGCGTTTCGAGGGGGATGTTGCGCAGATCCACCCCGCCGATGGCAATGCTCCCGGCGTCCACGTCCCAAAACCGGGCAATGAGGCTCGTGATGGTGGTCTTGCCGCTGCCCGAAGGGCCGACCAGGGCCGTCATGGCCTTTTCGGGCACGCGAAAGCTCACGCCCTCGAGCACTTTTCGTTGGCCGTAGCCGAAGCGGACCCGGTCAAAGACGATGTCCATGGGGCCGGGCTGGAGAGGAACCGCCGGCTCGGCCAGGGGAGGCGTGTCCAGGACCGCGGCGATGCGGCCGGCGGCGATGTTCATGTAGCGCATCTCGGAGAGGAACACGCCGAAATTGATCAGCGGCTCGAAAAACTTGTAGCCGATGACCAAAAACAGGACGAACACCGGGATGGCGAGGCTGCCGGCGGCCAGTCGGTTGGCACCCACGACCAGCAGCCCGACAAATCCCAGTTCCAGGATGATCACGTACAGCATGACCGGCGCGCCGGCCGCGGCTTCCAGGCGGATGCTGTCGTCACGCAGGCGGCGCATGCTCTCGTCGAGACGACGGAAATTGCGCCCGGTCAGGCAAAAGGCCTTGAGGACCTTGATGCCCTGCAAATACTCCAGCAGCCGCGAAGCCGTGCGGTTGCGGGAAACGATGTGCCGCCGGCCGAAGCGGTCGATGACCCGGCCGGCCAGGAGAAGCCCCGGCACGGCCACGGCCACGGCCCCGACCATAAGCAGGGTCAGGTGCCAGTCGCTGGCCAGGAAGAAGGCGCACATCATGGCCGGCAGCACCAGGCAGGCCATGGCGTCCAGAAAAAAGTGGCTGAAAATCGACTCCACCTTGGCCATGTCCTGGAGCAGCAGGGCGGAGATGTCGCCGGGATCCCGCTTCTTGAAAAACCCGAGCGACAGCCGCCGCAAATGGTCGCCCAGGCGCAGCCGCGCCTCGGTGGCCAGGGCATAGGCCGAAATATAACCCCGCACATGCACCCGAACGGCCACGAACAGATTGAGAAGCATGATCGCGGCCATGGCCGCGAAAAGGCCGATCAGGCGCGCCACGCGCACCTGATCCCGAGGGGACAGCAGTTCGAGAACGACCAGGAACAGGATGCCGGCGGGCGCTCCCGTGAGCATCAGATGCAGGACATTAAGCAGGGTCGACCCGTAAAGATGCCGCAAATCGCCGGCAATGACGCGCATGGCCCCAAGCATGATCCCTCCTTAGACTTGCAGGGTCCAGGCCCTGGCCGCCGTATGGGCCTGCCACATGGCGTGGTACAGGCCGCCACGCGCGAGCAGTTCCTCGTGGCCGCCCTGCTCCGCCACCACGCCGTCCTTGACCACCACGATGGCGTCGGCATCGGTGATGGTGGACAGGCGGTGGGCGATGACCAGGACGGTCTTTCCCTGCATGAGCGCGGCAAAGGCGTCCTGGATTTTGGCCTCGTTTTCCGCGTCCGCGTAAGCCGTAGCCTCATCAAGCACCACGATGGGCGCGTTTTTGAGCATGATGCGGGCCATGGCCACGCGCTGCTTCTCGCCGCCGCTCAAGTGGACCTCCCCGCCCTCGCCCACCCGGGTGTCAAACCCCTTGGGCAGGCGGCGCACGAATTCCTCGCACTGGGCCGCCCGGGCCGCCCCCTCGATGTCGGCGTCGGTGACCCCGTCAAGCCCCATGCGAATGTTCTCGCGCAGCGTGTCGCCAAACAGGAATCCGTCCTGGAATACGAACCCGACCTGGCGCATAAGTTCGTCCGAAGCCATGTCCCGGATATCCACGCCGCCGATGCGGATCGCACCCTCCCAAACGTCCCACATGCGCACCAGCAGTTGGGCGATGGTGGTCTTGCCCGCGCCGCTCGGCCCGACCAGGGCGGTGACGCTGCCCGGGGCCAGGCGCAAGGACAGTTCCCGCAGCACGGGCCTGTCGCCGTAGCCGAAGGTGACCTTGTCGAATTCGATGGCCGAGGACCGGGGGGACCGGGGCGAGTCCGGTTCGGGCAGGGGGGCCACCGCCAGGATGGCGTCCACCCGGGCAAGCCCCTCCAGCAGATGCCCGAGCTGCCCGCCGAGCATGGCCAGCCGCAGCAGCGGGGCCATGTAGCCCGAACCGAGCATCAAAAAAAGCAGCAGGACCGGCAGGCTGATCTGGCCGGCGAGATACAGCCACAAGCCAAAGGGCAAGATGAAAAGCAGGCCCGAGGCGGTGACCACGACGAACAGGGCCCAGGCCGGAGCCATGGCCCGGGTGATCGCCTCGATGCAGCGCCGATAGTCCAGGGCGGCGTTTTTGAGCCTGGCGAACGACGCCACCGTCTGGTTGAAGACCTTGATGACCGGCATGCCCCGGACGTATTCCACGATGGTGGCATTTAAGGCCTCCAGGGCGTTGTGGTAGCGGATGCGGCGCTCCTCCTGGCCGTCCCGGGCGAACGCCCGGCGTTGCAGGAAAAACGCCAGCGGGAGCGGCAGCAATGCCACCAGGGCCAGCCGCCAGTCCACCACGAAAAGCACTCCGACGATCAGGACCGGAAGCACGGCCCCGGCGACAAGGTCCGGAATGTGGTGGGCGATGAATCCTTCCAGATCCTCCACGTCCTCGTAGAGCACCTTTTTGATCTGCCCGCTCTGGCGGACGCTGAAATAGCCCATGGGCAGCCGCCCCAGGTGGGCGGACAGGGCGCACCTGAGGTTGTAGAGGATGTCGAAAGCCGCCGCGTGGGAACACATGGTCGAGGCAAAAAGGGTCAGGCCGCGCAGTACGAGCACCCCCACGGCCACCAGGGCCAGGGTCCTGATCTCGGCCACGGCCCGGGGGCCGAAATCCGGGGCCAGAAGCCTGACCAGGACCAGATAAACGATGTAGTACGGCGCCAGGGCGCAGGCCGAGGCGACAACCGACAACAGGGCCGAGGCGATCAGGTGGCTCCTCTTCGTGCCGGCCAGTTCGAAAAGCCTGGCGAGCCCGGAACGTCCCGAGCGTTTCATGTATCCCCTTTCCTTTGTTCAGGGAGCAAAGCCAGGGCTACGCGGGGTTGTTCCCCCCGCGCCCGCTGCCTTTTCCCGACCGAGCGCCCCGTCTTGCCCCAAACGATCCTGCCCGATGCCCTTTTCTGAAACGCTTTCGCCCCAACCGGAGACCTCCAGCTCTTCACCAGCCGCCGGCGAACGAGGCCCTACTCCAGTTCAAAGGCGATGGGCAGGATGGCCACCCAATGCACGGGCGCGCCCTTTCGGGTGCCGGGCTTGAAGCGCCAGTGGGCGAGAGTGGTGCGCACGGTTTCGGCAAAGGCCTCGGCATGCTCCCCGCGCAGGATGTCCACGCGTTCCACCCGGCCAACCGTGTCAACGAGCAGGCGCACCCGGAGCAGGGCCCGCAGGCCGCGCCGCTTGGCCTGAAACGGATATTCGGGCTTGGGTGCGAAGACCAAAGCCGGCTGGTTGTCGAGTTCGTCGGCGCCCAGGGGGGAACCGATGGATCCGGGCCCAGCCCCGCCACCCGAGGGCAGCGGCGGCCCGGAGGATGCGCCCGAGCCGCCCCCCGGCCGGGCAGCCGTGGCCTCGGTCGGCCCGGCCGTGGGCGGGGTGGCTGCGGCATCGACCGACTTGGGTTCGGGCTCTGTTCTGGGCTTTTTCACCTTGGCCACGGGAGTGACGGGCCGTTTCGGCGTGACCGGCTTGGGCTCCTTTTTGGGCGGCACCACCGGATCGGGAGTGGGCGCGATCACATTGGCGGCAACTGGCTCCACAGGCGGCCGTGACGCCTCTTCCGGCTCCGGCGCGGCCGGTGCGGCAGCGGGACCGGCCGGACCACTGCCGCAACCCGCCGGTGCCAAGGCAGCGGTCAACACGATGCGCGGCAGCATGGGCGGACACGACGGCGGTCCGGCCATGGCCGCCATGCCGGCCACGGCCAGACCATGGGCCAGCACGGAAACCGCCAGAGCCCCCCAGGCCGGCGACAGGTGCCGCCCGGGCTGACGCCGGCCCGGCCTCGGGCTCACGGCTGGCCCCCGGCTGGTTGGCTCTCCTGCCGCGCCTCGGACACAAGGGAGAGACTGGACACCCCGCACCCCCCCATCCGGCCGAGCAGCTCCATGACCCGACCATAATCCAGGCTCCGGTCGCAACGCACGAAGACGGTCCGCCCTGGATCGGTGGTCACCATTTCCGTAAGACGCGCCGCCATGGCATCCTCGGCCACGGCCTCGTCGCCGAGATACATCCGGCCATCCTTGTCCATGCTGACCACAATGGGTTCCTTGGGCTGGGCCAGGGAGGAGGCCGTGGTCTTGGGCAGCCTAAGCGGCACGCCGGCCATCATCAGCGGCGCCGTGACCATGAAGATGATAAGCAGCACCAGCATCACGTCGATAAACGGCGTGACGTTGATCTCGGCATTGAGCCCCGCCCCCTGTTCGGCGCCTCCCGAGGCGTCAAGCGGCGTCATCGAGGCTCTCCATGTTCCCTTCCGGGGCTTGGCGCGCCAGCGTCGCGATGGCCAGGAACAGCCGACGGGCCAGGCTGTTGAAATCCGAGGCGATCTTGTTGTAGGCCACCGAGGCGGGAATGGCCGCCACCAGCCCGGCCGCCGTGGTAAAAAGCGACTCGGCGATACCCGGCGCCACCACGGCTAGGCTGGTGTCATTGCTCTGGGCGATACCGATAAAGGAATGCATGATGCCCCAAACCGTGCCGAAAAGGCCGATAAAGGGCGCAACCGACCCGATGGTGGCCAGATAGGGCAGACGCCGTTCGGCCCGCAGCAGCACGCCCGACACGGCATCACGCATGGTCCGTTCGATGCGATCCCGGTGGTCGGCGTCACTTTCGCTGCTCCTGCGCCGCTCCAAAGCACGACGCCCCTGCGCAAGCAACGCGTCGGACAATTCGCCTCCAGGCGATGTCCATGTTTCCCCCGAGCCGACCAGGGTCTCAAACCAGCGCGCCTGCCGTCGATATTTATGGAGCAGGACACTTTTCTCCAAAATGACCGCCCAGCATACGACGGAAGACACGATCAGGATGACCAGCACCCCCTGCACCGGCCCCGTGGCCTGGGAAAAAATCCATCCCAACGATACTTCGATCTGCGGCATGACAGACATCCTTTTTTGCCCCGACCGATTTTACCTGAGCAGGCGTCCCAGGACTTCGGGCGCTTCCAACCGGCAGCAGTCGGGCGCAACACGAGTTTTGCGGTGGAAAACCGGAAAACATTTTTGGAAATGAAACTCAGTATCATATACGGGAGACGCCCGACACTGTCTTATCCGAAATGAACAGTCCCGCCCGCCTCCGGTTTCAGGTGCGGCGCAAGGCGTGCAAAGACGGTCGCGGAGTTCATCACCGCGCTGACGAGCTACGCGGGCAGCGAGAAGGCCATGCCCTTCAGCGCAAAGTCCGCCTTCGCCCGGTTCATCAGGGTGTGGACCGCATGGGCGCACAATCGCAAGCGCTTTCCTACGAAATTGTCGCAAGCGTTCCTTGAGGTACGAACGCGGGGAGGCCGGGCCTTGCGTGCGCAAATCCCGCCCCCCGGTTCTGGCCGGTAATGGCCGGCGATAGACGGGGAAAAAAGCCCTTTTCATACGTTGAAGGCTTCTGATTCCCGGAACTGTCAAACTCTGGGAGTCCCCCGGCAAAGCCGGGGGTTTACCCGGTATTATTATCTTCAGCGCAACAGGTCGAAGCAATTGACACTAAACACACGAAAAACAATATTAGTCTCAACATAGAAAAGCTCCTTTTTCTTGTGCAACAAAACTTTTTGCAGACTATTATTTTCAAAATGCCTTGCTGGCTGCCATGGTAGGGTCCACGGTAAGCGCCTAAGAAGGCGCATCTTGTCAGGTCGAGAGGAAAGCTGCAGAAGCGCAGGCAGGGATGATTATGGAGCAGGGATCGAGATATTGGGGCAGGAGCGCCTTGCGTTGGGCATCGGTGGTTGCGGCCGGCAAGAGCTCGAAGAGGTGCCGCAGATAGCGGTACGGCTCCAGGCCGTTGGCCTTGGCTGACTCGATGAGGGAGTAAATGGTGGCCGAGGCGTCGGCGCCGCGCGGGTGGCCGGAAAACAGCCAGTTCTTGCGGCCCACGGCAAAGGGACGGATGGCGTTCTCGGCCAGGTTGTTATCCGGTCGCAGCCGGCCGTCCTCCAGAGAGACGACCAACCGGTCCCACTGCTTGAGGGCATAGTTGATGGCCTTGCCAAGCAGACTCTTGGGCTGCGTGCTGGCGACGCGGGCATCGAGCAGTACCGTAAGCTTGTCCAGGATCGGCCTGGACTTTTCCGCCCGCAGGGCAACGATCTGCTCCGGCTTGAGCTTTTGCTTTTCGGCTTGGTGCTCCACGCTGTAAAGCTTGCCGATCAGGTCCAGGACGGCATGGGCCG
>JAWRKJ010000235.1:0-5200 GCA_040307025.1 Desulfovibrionaceae bacterium
ATGGGGCGTCTGGCCAGGGAGACGTCAAGCGTCCCGGTTACATGCTCTTGAACTTGATCACGCACCGGCGGTTCAGGGCGCGACCCTGAGCGGTCTTGTTGGTGGCGACCGGATCGGACTCGCCGAAGCTGATGGTCTCGATGCGGCTGGCGTCAATGCCCTTCTTCACGAAGAAGGCCTTGACGGAGTCAGCGCGGCGCTGGCCAAGCTTCATGTTGTACTGCTCGGAGCCGATGCTGTCGGTGTGGCCCTCGAGGATGACGCGCATGTTGGTCTTGGACTTAATGATGGAAGTACCTTCCTCAAGAACCGGAACGAATTCCTTCTTGATGTTGTACTTGTTGAAGTCGAAGTAGATGCTGCGGAAGACGACGATCTCGTCCTCGATCCACTCGTACAGGGAGCATTCGAGGAAGCGCTCGCGGGCGGCTTCGTTGCGCAGCAGCTCTTCACCGAGCTCGATGCAGTTGCAGGGGCCCAGGGCGGCGATGGCCTTGAGGACCTGCTGGCCGTGCTTGTTGTCGGACAGGTCGACAACATAGAAGCACAGGTTGTCGCCGTACTTGGCCTTCAGGGACTGCGCGACGGCCACGGGATCGACACCCATGTTGGAATCACCGTCGGAGAAGATGAACACGCCGGTCTTGCCGGTCAGGGCGGAGACGGGCAGCTTGTCCAGATCTTCCAGGCCCTGGCCCATCGGGGTCATGCGGCCGTAAACGGAGTAGTTCGTGGAGATCTTTTCAATGGCGGCACCCAGGGCGGCCTGGCTGTAGGGACCCATCGCGGCGTACTCCTTGTACGGGGCGAAGGTGTACAGGCCGGCCTTGTAGCCGAGTTCCGGGGTCATTTTGTTGAGTTCACGGGCCAGGGACTTGGCCATCATGATCTTGGACACCCCGCCGAACTGCACATAGCGCTGCCCCTTGTAGGAGAACGCCATGGAGCTCGAATGGTCGATGAAATAAATGAAGTTATCGACCTTCGGGACCTGCTTCTTCGCCATGGCCGGCCCGCTGACACCAAGCAGCAGGATGACCAGAGCCACCACCAACATGTTGAATTTTCTGTTCATAACTCCCTCCTCGGAGCAGTGAATTGAGATTCACCCTTGCCTGATAAACCACCCTCTTTCACGGTGAACGGGAAAAGCCCACCTGACCGGTAGACGTCTCCCACTTCCCAAGGGTCTCCTATCTAGTTGAAAATCAGCCCCTTGGCAAGCTTCCCTCTGTTCTCCGGTTATAGGTATAGTGCTTTTCACCAGGCTACGCAAGTGGATGCGCTGTATTTCCACCTCGACCGCGCCGGAACCCGCGAAAGGGCCGCCCTGGCATATTTCGCCCAAGTGTGTAGAAAAAAAACGGGCCGTTTCAAGGCCCACGCAACGTCAAACGCAGGAGTCACGATGTCCCGCATCCATGGATTCGACGTCCTTCGGGACGAACCCCTCGAAGAATACGCCGCCCGGGCCGTGCTCTACCGGCACGCCCGCACCGGCGCCCAACTCCTTTCCATAAGCCTCGACGACGCCAACAAGGTTTTCGGCGTCACCCTGCGCACACCGCCCAAAAATTCCACCGGCGTGCCCCACATCCTGGAACACTCGGTCCTTTGCGGCTCGCGAAAGTATCCCGTCAAGGAACCCTTCGTGCAGCTGCTCAAAAGCTCGCTGCAAACTTTTCTCAACGCCTTCACGTTTCCCGACAAGACCTGCTATCCCGTGGCCTCCACCAATCTGCGGGATTTTTACAATCTCATCGATGTCTATCTCGACGCCGTGTTTTTCCCGCGCATCTCCCGGGAGGTCTTCCTCCAGGAAGGCTGGCACTACGAGCTTGGCCAGGACGGGGCGTTGTCGCGCAGCGGCGTGGTCTATAATGAGATGAAGGGCGTGTATTCCTCGCCGGACAGCATCCTGGCCGAGTTCTCCCAGCGGCTGCTTTTCCCGGACAACACCTACGGCGTGGATTCCGGCGGCGATCCCGAAATCATCCCGAGCCTGACGTACGAGGAGTTCGTGGCCTTCCACCGCGATTACTACCACCCGAGCAACGCCCGGTTCTACTTTTCGGGGGATGACGACCCCATCGAGCGCCTGCGGCTGATCGACGCCTATTGCAACCAGTTCGAAGCCCGGCCGGTGGATTCGGCCGTGGCCTTGCAACCGGCCTTCGATGCCCCGCGCCATACGGTTATGCCGTTTGCCGCCACGCCGGGGCAGGCCGAGCGCGGTTTTCTGACCGTCAACTGGCTTTTGCCCGAGGTCCTGGACACGGATCTGGTCCTCATCCTCGATGTGCTCGAACATGTGCTGATCGGCCTGCCTTCCTCGCCGCTGCGCAAGGCCTTGCTCGACAGCGGCCTGGGCGAGGATCTGGCCGGAGGCGGGCTTGAAGGCGAATTGCGCCAGATGAGCTTTTCCACGGGGCTCAAAGGCATCAAGCCCGAGGATGCCCAGGCGGCCGAGGATCTGATCTTCGCCACCCTGTCCCGGCTGGTCAGCGAAGGGCTGCCGGCCGATGCCGTGGAGGCCGGGGTCAATGCCCTGGAATTCGCCCTGCGCGAAAACAACACCGGTTCGTTTCCGCGCGGCCTGTCACTTATGCTGCGCGCCTTGACCACCTGGTTGCATGATGGCGATCCGTTGGCTCCGCTGCGTTTTTCCGGCCCCCTGGCCCGGTTCAAGGCCCGCCTCGCCGCCGGCGAACCCGTGCTGGAAGACGCCATCCGGACGCACTTGCTGGGAAATACCCACCGGGTCACCCTGACCCTGACCCCGGACACCCGGTACGAGGACCGGCGCACCGCCGCCGAGAAGGCCGGGCTGGCCAAGGTGGCCGCCCGCATGGATGCGGCCGGGCGCGAGGCCGTGGCCCGGGACGAGGCCACGTTGCGCACATTCCAGGAAGCGCCGGACAGCCCCGAGGCCCTGGCCACCATCCCGAGCCTGACCTTGGCCGATCTGCCCGAGGCCGAGACGCCCATCCCCCAGCGCGACGAGACGCTGGGCGAGACCCTGGTGCTGTGCCACGACATCGAAACCAACGGCGTGCTCTACCTCGATCTGGCTTTTCCCCTGGAGGGGGTGCCGGATGCCTTGCTGCCTCTGGTGCCGCTTTTCGGCCGGGCCGTGCTCGAACTCGGCTCCGACCGCCACGACGCCGTGGCGCTGACCCGGCGCATCGCGGCCAAGACCGGCGGTATCTCCCGGGATGCCCTGGTGGCCTCGGTCATGGGCGGGACGCCGTCCGACGTGGTGGGGCGGCTCGTGTTCCGGGGCAAGGCCACCCTGGAAAAGACCGGCGAGCTCCTCGATATCCTGGACGAGGTGCTGACCGGGGCCGATTTCGGCAATGCCGAGCGCTTCGCCCAGATGGCCCTGGAAGCCAAGTCGCGCCTGGAACGCCGGCTGGCCCCGGCCGGGCACGCCACCGCTTCCACCCGCATCCGCGCCCGCTATTCCATGGCCGGTTATGCCGCCGAACGGCTGCGCGGCCTGTCCCAGCTCGACTATCTGCGCCGGCTCGTCGAGCGCGTGAACGCCGATTATGCCGGCGTGCGCCGGGATCTGGAAACCTTGCGGGACCTGATCCTCACCCGGCGCGGTTTGTGGGCCGGCCTGACCGCCTCGGCGGCCGCCCTGGCCACGGCGGAACCGGCGGTTGCGGCCTTTTTGTCCCGCCTGCCCGACCGGGCCAGTGACAAGGCGCTTTGGACGCCGGTCACCCTGCCCGATCGCGAAGGCATTGCCGTGCCCTCCCAGGTCCACTACGTGGGCGTCGGGCTCGACCTGGCCAAGACGGGCTGGACCTTCGACGGCGCGGATCTCGTGGCCTCGCGGCATTTGCGCATGTCCTATCTCTGGGATCGGGTACGGGTGCGCGGCGGCGCCTATGGCGCCTTCTGCTCCCTGGATCGCATTACCGGCCAGATCGTGTTCGTCTCCTACCGTGACCCCAATACCGCCGCCACGGTGGACACCTTCCGCGAGGCCGGCCGCTATCTGATGGATTCGCCCCTGTCCGAGGAGGAGATGGTCCGGGCCGTCATCGGCGCCATGGGCGACATCGACGCCCACATGCTGCCCGATGCCAAGGGCTTCGTGGCTCTGACCCGGCGGCTGGTCGGCGACACGGCCGAACAGCGTGCCACCATGCGCCGGCAGGTCCTGGCCGCCGGGCCCAAGCGCTTCCGGGAATTCGGCGAGGCCCTGGACGCGGCCGCCACGGACGCCTGCGTGGTCATGGTCGGCCCCGGCGACTCGGTGGACAGCCTGGCCGAGACCCTGCCGGGCCTGGTCCGGGTGGATGCGTTGTAAGGATTAAAGACGCCTCTGGCGGCCGGGGGATCATCCCCCGGGACCCCTGGAAAGGAAGACTTTTCAGGTTTTCAGAAAGCGAAGGAGGGGGCGTTTGATGCGGCCCCTTTTAGGATAAGGTCCGGGAAGGGGGTAACCCCCTTCCCGGCCGCCGGAGGCATCTCTTCTTCTCCTCCTCACCTCCCGCCCTGCATCGGTCCTCTGGCCCGGCGCTGCAACAATCTGTAGGAGCGCAGGCCGTGGACCATCTCGCCGAGCAGCCGGCCGCCGCTGCGCACGAAGCACAGCAGTGGCACGAAGCCCAGGGACTGGCTGGCGTAGAGGATGCGGCGCAGTCTGCGTGACCAGATAAGCTCGGGCAGGATGTCGCGCTTGAGCCCCCGGCCATAGGTCGGGGCCGGATCGGTGCCGCGGGCCAGGGCTTCGGCCACGGCCGAGGCGGCCAGTTCGCCGCTGCGCAGGGCATAGTAGAGCCCTTCGCCGAACAGCGTTTCCACCAGTCCGGCCGCATCGCCGGCCAAAAGCGCCCGGCCATGCCAGGGCCGGGTCAGGTAGTTGCCGTAGGGCAGGCCATGGCCCTTGCAGGTATCGGCCAGATGGGGCGGCAGGCCGAGGAAGCACACGAATTCGCGGAATTTGCGTCGAAACTCCTTGCCGTGAAGCAGGCTGTGGCCGCCGATGCCGATGGCGAGCTTTTGGCGGTGGGGGAAAACCCAGCCGTAACCGGCCCGCAGGATGCCGGCGTAGACCACGGGCAGGCCGGCGGTCAGGTCCTCGTGCACCGGGCCGGAAAGCAGCGGATCGTTCCGGTCCAGGTAGAATTCCATGGCCCCGCCCATGTTGGCCCGCCAGGAGGCGCTGTCAAAGGGGCAGGACCGG
>JAWRKJ010000236.1:0-15467 GCA_040307025.1 Desulfovibrionaceae bacterium
GCGGCCGCCACACCCCGTTTTTCACCGGCTATCGTCCCCAGTTTTATTTCCGCACCACGGACATCACCGGCGTGGTGACCCTGGCCGAGGGTGTGGAAATGGTCATGCCCGGTGACAACGCCACCTTCAACGTGGAACTGATCGCCCCCATCGCCATGGAAAAGGGCCTGCGCTTCGCCATCCGCGAAGGCGGCCGGACCGTCGGCGCCGGGGTCGTGTCCGAGATCGTGGAGTAACCAATGCGCATCAATATCCAGTTGCAGTGCACCGAGTGCAAGCGAAAGAATTACGCCACGGAAAAGAATAAGAAAAATACTACCGGTCGCCTCGAGATCAAGAAGTATTGCCCGTTCGACCATAAGCATACGGTCCATCGGGAAACGAAGTAGGCACCGGGTACATGCAGGGCAGTAGCTCCAACGGTAGAGCATCGGACTCCAAATCCGAGGGCTGGGGGTTCGAATCCCTCCTGCCCTGCCATTTTCGAAAGGCGTAGGTCATGGCCAAAGACAAGACACAGGCGGCTCCAGCTGCGGACAAGCCCGCCCAGGCCAAAGGCCCGGGCAGCAAGCCCGTCGCCAAGGCGGCGGGCAAGGGCAAGGACGAGGCAAGCGGACAGAGCACGTCCCTGACCGCCAAATTCACGGCGGCCAAGGAATTCTTTGAGCAGTCCAAGGTCGAACTCAAGAAGGTCACATGGCCCACTCGCCAGGACACGGTGCGTACGGGCATCGCGGTGCTGATTTTCAGTGTGATCATGGCCATCTACCTGGGGGTCGTGGACATGGCCCTGTCCAGGCTCGTCGCCCTCATTCTCTCGTAAACGGGATCAGACATGGTTGAAAACGGCGACGTTGTCGAGGAACGGGCTCCGGCCAGATGGTACATCCTGCACACCTACTCCGGCTTTGAGCTGCGGGTGGAGCAGACCATCCGGGAGATGATGCGTACGGGTCAGGACGGCGGCTGCATTGAGCAGGTCGTCGTGCCTACCGAAAAGGTCATCGAACTGGTCAAGGGCGAGAAAAAGACGTCCACCCGCAAGTTCTACCCGGGTTACGTCATGGTCAAGATGTCCATGAACGACAATTCCTGGCATCTTGTTCAGTCCATACCCCGGGTGACGGGCTTCGTCGGCGGCAAGAACCAGCCCACGCCCATGCGCGACAGCGAGGCCGACAAAATCCTGAGCCTGATGGTCAGCCGCCAGGAACAGCCCCGGCCCAAGTACCACTTTGAACGGGGCGACGAGGTGCGCGTCATCGACGGCCCCTTCGGCGGCTTCAACGGCGTGGTTGAGGACGTCAACTACGACAAGGGCAAACTTCGCGTCTCGGTCTCCATCTTCGGCCGCCAGACCCCGGTGGAGCTTGATTTCGTGCAGGTGAGTAAAAACTAAGGGCGTCGCGCCCTTCCTTCAAGGATACTGACATGGCCAAGAAGATCGTTGCCAAGGTCAAATTGCAGCTTCCCGCCGGCTCGGCCAACCCTTCGCCGCCGGTCGGCCCGGCCCTGGGCCAGCATGGCGTGAACATCATGGAATTCTGCAAGGCGTTCAACGCCCGCACCATGGAGCAGAAAGGCACCATCATTCCGGCGCTCATCACCATCTACGCCGACCGCTCCTTCACGTTCATCACCAAGACGCCGCCGGCTTCGGTGCTGCTGCTCAAGGCGGCCAAGCTCGAAAAGGGTTCGGGCGAGCCCAACAAGACCAAGGTGGGCAAGGTCACCCGGGCGCAGATCGAAGAGATCGCCAAGCTCAAGCTCGTGGACATGTCGGCCAAGGACCTGGAAGCCGCCTGCCATACCATCTCCGGCACGGCCCGCAGCATGGGCATCGACATCGTCTAACCGGCACGACCGCAAAAGGAATTCCCGCAATGGCCAAGCACGGAAAAAAATATCGCGAGGCGGTCAAGGACGTTGACCTCTCGGCTAAATATGAAGTTGGCGAAGCCATGGCCCTGACCGTCAAAACCGGCGTGGCCAAGTTCGACGAGACCGTGGACGTGGCGATGTGCCTGGGCGTCAACCCCAAGTACTCCGACCAGATGGTGCGCGGCGCCGTGTCGCTGCCCCATGGTCTGGGCAAGACGGTGCGCGTTCTCGCCTTCTGCAAGGGCGACAAGGAAGCCGAGGCCCGGGAAGCCGGTGCCGATTTCGTCGGCAGCGACGAACTCATCGAGAAGATCAAAGGCGGTTTCCTCGACTTCGACAGCGCCGTGGCCACCCCGGACATGATGGCGACCGTCGGCAAGATCGGTAAGATCCTCGGCCCGCGCGGGCTGATGCCTAACGCCAAGACCGGCACTGTCACCTTTGACATCGGCAAGGCCATCCGCGAACTCAAGGCCGGCAAGGTCGAGTTCAAGGTGGACAAGGCCGGTGTGCTCCATGTGCCGCTGGGTAAGTGCTCCTTCGGTCCGGAAAAGCTTCTTGACAACTTCCGGGCTGTCATCGATACGGTCATGCGCCTCAAGCCTTCGGCCGCCAAGGGGACGTACCTGCAGGCCCTGGCCCTGGCCTGCACCATGGGCCCGGGCATCAAGGTGGATACCCAGTCCATCCGCAAGTTGCTGGAAGGCTAGTCGGCCCCATCTTCGTACCAACCGTCCCGGCCAGAGGTCCGTCCTCTGGCCAGGGACGATTTTTGATATACAACAAGGGCTCCGACAGGCGAGTCAAAGACAGCGGGTGGGGATGTTCCCCTTAATTTCCCGCCGAGACCCCGCTTTGGCTCTCTTGACAGGCCCGCCAACCCGCATGTGGAGGTAGGTACCGTGCAACGTGCGCAAAAAAACGAGATCATCGAGAAACTGCGCGCCAAGGCGGACCGGGCCGGCATTGCGGTGGTCACCGACTTTCGGGGGATGACCGTGGAGGAGCTGACGGAACTTCGCGTCAAGCTCCGGGCCGCGGGCATCGATTACCAGGTCGTGAAAAACACCCTGGCCCGAATCGCGGTGAATGGCGGCGTCCATGACGCCCTCAAGGACCATCTCATCGAGAACAACGCCGTGGCCTTCGGATATGATGATCCGGTGATCGCGGCCAAGGTCCTTGTGGATTACGCCAAAACCAGCAAGAAATTCGCGGTTAAGCTGGCGAGCCTTTCCGGAAAGCTCATCGACGCCGACGGCGTCACCGAACTTTCCAAGCTCCCGAGCAAGCCCGAACTGCTGGCCCGCACGCTCGGCACCATGAACGCCGTGCCCACCAACTTCGTCAGCCTGTTCGCGAATGTCATTCGCGGCATGCTGTACGCGCTTTCGGCCATCAAGGACAAAAAGGAAGCCGCCTAGCTGCGCCTTCCGCCAAAGCATCCGCCCAGGAGGAACGATTCCATGTCTGACATCACCAAAGAGCAAGTTGTTGATTTCATCTCCAATATGACCGTCCTCGAACTCTCCCAGTTCATCAAGGAGCTGGAAGAGAAGTTCGGCGTGTCCGCGGCCGCTCCGGCCATGGGCATGATGATGGCCGCTCCGGCCGCCGGCGGCGAAGCCGCTCCGGCCGAGGAAGAAAAGACCGAGTTCGACGTCGTGCTGACCGGCTCCGGCGCCAACAAGATCGGCGTCATCAAGGTCGTGCGCGCCCTGACCGGTCTGGGCCTCAAGGAAGCCAAGGCCAAGGTCGACGAGCTGCCCTCCACCATCAAGGAAGCCGTGTCCAAGGCCGAGGCCGAGGATGCAAAAAAGCAGTTGGACGAGTCCGGAGCCACTTGCGAAATCAAGTAACTTGTTTTCTTTTCCCGCTGTTGACGCGAAAGAGTGCCCCCTCTCCCACGGGGCGGGGGCGCTCTTTTTCCCTTTTTTGCCGGTTGACCACGCTTTTTTCGTCCGGGCGGACTCCTGATGCCGACGGGACAAAGCAAACCAGGCGCGACACGCGCCCCGCAAGGCCGATGATGGGTGAATCCGTCGCCCGACTTCCTTCCAACGTCGTAGCCCTGCAACAGAGGAAAAAATGGCCCAGCTGACCAAAAATTTCGGCAAGATCGTCAAGACGCTGACCATTCCCCATTTGCTCAACCTGCAGATCGACTCCTACGAGCTCTTTCTGCAAAAAGACGTCCCCCCCACCAGTCGGGAGGACGCAGGGCTGGAAGGCGTTTTCCGCTCGGTCTTTCCTATCGAGGACTTCAATCGCACGGCCTCGCTCGAATACGTCAGCTACGAAATCGGCGAACCCAAGTACGATGTGCCCGAGTGCATCGCCAAGGGCCTCACCTACGAGGCGCCGTTGCGCATCAAGGTCCGTTTGGTCGTTTACGACGTGGATGAGGAAACGGAAAACCGCTCCATCCGCGACATCAAGGAACAGATCATCTATTTCGGTACCGTGCCGCTGATGACCGAGAAGGGCACCTTTATCATCAACGGAACCGAGCGCGTCATCGTCAACCAGTTGCAGCGCTCGCCCGGCATTATCTTCGAGCACGACTCCGGCAAGAGCCACACCAGCCGCAAGGTTCTTTATTCCTGCCGGGTCATCCCCATGCGCGGGTCCTGGCTCGATTTCGACTACGACCACAAGGACATCCTCTACGTGCGCATCGACCGGCGCCGCAAGATGCCGGCCACCATCCTGTTCAAGGCCATGGGCATGTCCCGGGGCGATATCCTGCGCTATTTCTACGAGATCGAGCATTTCTCCGTGGAGGGCGACCGCGTCTACCGCCAGGTCCAGTCCGAGTTTTACCGCAAGGAAAAGGCCTATGCCGAGGTGCGCGACGCCGAGGGCAAGACCATCGTGGCCGTGGACAAGCCCATCACCAAGCGGGCTTGGCGCCTGATGCTCGAAGCCGGCATCGAAAAGGTCGAGGTCGACCCGGTCACCTTGACGGGGCTTTTCCTGGCCGAGGACATCGCGAACACGGCCACGGGCGAGGTCCTGGCCGAGGCCGGTGACGAGCTGACCCCGGATATGGTCGAAAAGCTCAAGGACGCCGGCGAAACCGATTTCCCGGTCCTGCATACCCGGGGCCTCGACACTTCGTCGTCGATTCGCGACACCCTGGCCCTCGACAAGACCACCGACACCATCTCGGCCCAGGTCGAGATCTACCGCCGGTTGCGTCCGTCCTCGCCGCCTACCCCGGAGATTGCCTCCAATTTCTTCGAGAACCTGTTCCGCAACGCGGACTACTACGATCTGTCGCCGGTCGGCCGCTACAAGCTCAATGCCCGGCTCAAGATCGATCAGCCCCTTGATTTCCGCACCTTGTCCAACGACGACATCTTGAAGGCCGTCAAGCACCTGACCTTCCTCAAGGATTCCCACGGCCCGGCCGACGATATCGACCACTTGGGCAATCGCCGGGTCCGTCCGGTGGGCGAATTGGTCGAAAACCAGTACCGCATCGGGCTGGTGCGCATGGAACGGGCCATCAAGGAGCGCATGAGCCTCCAGGAAGTGGCCACGCTCATGCCTCACGACCTGATCAATCCCAAGCCCGTGGCCGCGGTCTTGAAGGAATTCTTCGGTACCTCCCAGCTGTCCCAGTTCATGGACCAGACCAACCCGCTGTCGGAAGTCACCCACAAGCGGCGTCTGTCCGCCCTGGGCCCGGGCGGTCTGACCCGTGAGCGGGCCGGTTTCGAGGTGCGCGACGTGCACACCTCCCACTACGGTCGCATCTGCCCCATCGAAACCCCGGAAGGTCCGAACATCGGCCTCATCGTGTCCTTGACCACCCATGCCAAGGTCAACGATTTCGGCTTTATCGAGACCCCCTACCGGGTGGTCCACGAGAGCCATGTGACCGACGAGGTGGTCTACCTCGACGCCACCCGGGAAATCGACGAAGTCATCGCCGGCGCCAACGTGGAACTCGATGAGAACCACAACTTTGTCCATCCCATGGTCGGCGCCCGTATCCGGGGCGACCTCATCATGACCCCGCGCGAACAGATCACGCTCATGGATATCTCGCCGAGCCAGATCGTGTCCGTGTCCGCCGCGCTCATTCCCTTCCTGGAGCATGACGATGCCAACCGGGCACTCATGGGTTCCAACATGCAGCGCCAGGCCGTGCCCTTGCTCCGCTGCGAGCAGCCGCTGGTCGGCACGGGCATGGAAGGCCCGGTGGCCAAGGATTCGGGCTCGTGCATCCTGGCCGAGGGCGTGGGCGAGGTCCATTACGCCGATGCCGAGCGCATCATCGTCTGCTACGAGGGCAATGTGGCGCCCGATTCCGGCGGCGCCAAGACCTACGAGCTCATGAAACACCACAAGTCCAACCAGAACACCTGCTTCGGGCAGGTGCCGCGCGTGCGGGTCGGACAGAAGGTGGTGCGCGGCGACGTGCTGGCCGACGGCCCGGGCATCCGCGACGGCGAACTGGCCCTTGGCAAGAACCTGCTCGTCGCGTTTATGCCCTGGTGCGGATACAACTACGAAGACTCCATCCTCATCGCCGAAAAGGCGGTCAAGGAAGACACCTTCACCTCGGTGCACATCGAGGAATTCGAGGTCGTGGCCCGCGACACCAAGCTCGGACCCGAGGAGATCACCCGCGACATCCCGAACGTCGGCGAGGAAATGTTAAAAGACCTCGACGAATGCGGCATCATCCGCATCGGCGCCAAGGTGGTGCCCGACGACATCCTGGTCGGCAAGATCACGCCCAAGGGCGAGACCCAGCTTACCCCGGAAGAAAAACTCCTGCGGGCCATCTTCGGCGACAAGGCCCGGGACGTCAAAAATACCTCGCTCAAGGTGCCGCCCGGAATCGAGGGCACGGTCATCGACGTGCGCGTGTTCAACCGCCGCTCCGGTGAAAAGGACGACCGCACCCGGTCCATCGAGGACTTCGAGCTGTCGCGCCTGGATATCAAGGAAGGCCAGCACGTCGACGCCATCGCCGCCAACATGCGTCGGCGCATCTGGGAGATCGTCTCGGGCAAGAGCGTGTTCCAGACCATCAAGGGCAAGAAGAAAAACGAGATCCTCCTCGAAGCCAACCACCCCATCACCTTGGAGGTCCTGGAAGAGCTGCCCATCAAGCGGCTGGCCGGGTTGTTCACGTCCAAGGAGACCAACGAGGCCGTGGCCGAACTCCTCGACGAGTACGACCGCCACGTCCGCTTCGTGCACGAGGTCTACGAGCAGAAGCGGGGCAAGGTGACCGAGGGCGACGATCTGCCCCCCGGCGTCATCAAGATGGTCAAGGTCTACGTGGCCGTGAAGCGCAAGCTCAATGTGGGCGACAAAATGGCCGGCCGCCACGGGAACAAGGGCGTCGTTTCCTGCATCCTGCCGGAAGAGGACATGCCCTTTTTCGCCGACGGCACCCCGGTCGACATCGTGCTGAACCCCCTTGGCGTGCCGTCCCGTATGAATATCGGCCAGATCATGGAGACCCACCTCGGCTGGGCCGGCATGGAGCTCGGCAAGCAGTTGGCCGAGCTGATCGACTCGGGCAAGCCCATGCAGGGCATCCGTGAGCGGGCCAAGGACGTTTTTGCCACGGCCGAGACCGCGTCCATGATCGACGCCATGTCCGACGACGAGCTGGCCGAGGCCCTCAAAGCCCTGCGCAAGGGCATCGTGGCCAAGACGCCGGTCTTCGACGGCGCCACCGAGGACGAGCTGTGGGGCTGGCTCAAGCTCGCCGGACTTCCGGACGACGGCAAGGTCACCCTGTATGACGGCCGTACCGGCGAAGCCTTCCACCGGCCGGTCACCGTGGGCTGCATGTACATGCTCAAGCTCCACCACTTGGTCGACGAAAAGATTCACGCCCGTTCCACCGGCCCCTACTCCCTGGTCACCCAGCAGCCGCTCGGTGGCAAGGCCCAGTTCGGCGGCCAGCGCTTGGGTGAAATGGAAGTCTGGGCCCTGGAGGCCTACGGCGCTTCGTATCTGTTGCAGGAATTCCTGACCGTCAAGTCCGACGATGTCGGTGGCCGGGTCAAGATGTACGAGAAGATCGTCAAGGGCGACAACTTCCTCGAAGCCGGCCTGCCCGAGTCCTTCAACGTCCTGGTCAAGGAACTCATGTCCCTGGGTCTCGACGTGGAGCTCCTCCAGGACGAGAAAAAGATCGCCAAGCCGGCCCCGGCAGCACCACGGCGCTAGTGCCGCGCTCCCGGCTCCAGGCGATTACGCTACGCGATCCCAACGCCCCGCCGGACGCCACCGGCGGGGCATGAAGCGGGAAGGGTCCTCCCGCCATACGAGGTAACCGTATGTCTTTGGACGAATTGTTCAGCATGCGCGGCATCGGCCAGACCAGCGTCTCCAGCCGGTCGCTCAAGTCCATCCGCATCTCCATAGCCGCGCCCGAAAAAATTCGCGAATGGTCCTTCGGGGAAGTCAAAAAACCCGAAACCATCAATTACCGCACCTTCAAGCCCGAACGCGACGGGCTGTTCTGCGCCAAGATTTTCGGGCCGGTCAAGGACTACGAGTGCAACTGCGGCAAGTACAAGCGCATGAAGCACCGGGGCATCGTGTGCGAAAAATGCGGCGTCGAGGTCATTGCCTCCAAGGTGCGCCGCGAACGCATGGGCCATATCGAATTGGCCGCGCCCGTGGCCCACATCTGGTTTCTCAAGACCCTGCCGTCCAAAATCGGAACCTTGCTCGACATGACCATGGTCGATCTGGAGAAGGTCCTCTATTTCGACTCCTACATGGTCCTCGATCCCAAGGACACCAACCTGCACAAGTACCAGGTCATCTCCGAGGAGCAGTACCTGCAGGTCATCGACCACTACGGCGGCGAGGACGCGGTCAAGGTGGGCATGGGCGCCGAGGCCGTGCGCTCGTTGCTTGAGGAGTTGGACCTCCCCAAGATTCGCGCCGAACTGCGCGAAGAGGCCATGACCACCAAGTCCCAGACCAAAAAGAAAAAGATCATCAAGCGCCTCAAAATCGTCGAGGCCTTCCTTGATTCCGGCAACAAGCCCGAGTGGATGATCATGGAAGTCATTCCGGTCATCCCGCCCGAACTGCGCCCCCTGGTCCCCCTGGACGGCGGCCGGTTCGCCACCTCGGATTTGAACGATCTGTACAGCCGGGTAATCAACCGCAACAACCGCCTCAAACGCCTGATCGAGCTTGGCGCGCCGGACATCATCATCCGCAACGAAAAGCGCATGCTCCAGGAGGCCGTGGACGCCCTGTTCGACAACGGCCGCCGGGGCCGGGCCATCACCGGCACCAACGGCCGCCCGCTGAAGTCCCTGTCCGACATGATCAAGGGCAAGCAGGGCCGCTTCCGCCAGAACCTGCTCGGCAAGCGCGTTGACTACTCGGGCCGGTCGGTCATCGTGGTCGGTCCCAAGCTCAAGCTGCACCAGTGTGGCCTGCCGAAAAAGATGGCCCTGGAGTTGTTCAAGCCCTTCATCTACTCCAAGCTGGAGGAGCAGGGCCTGGCCACCACCATCAAGACGGCCAAGAAGATGGTCGAGCGCGAGGAACTCGTGGTCTGGGACATCCTGGAGGACGTGGTGCGGGAATACCCCATCATGCTCAACCGCGCCCCGACCTTGCACCGCCTCGGCATCCAGTCCTTCGAGCCGACCCTGGTCGAAGGCAAGGCCATCCAGCTCCATCCGCTGGTCTGCTCGGCCTACAACGCCGACTTCGACGGCGACCAGATGGCCGTGCACGTGCCCCTGTCCGTGGAGGCCCAGATCGAGTGCCGCGTGCTCATGATGTCGACCAACAACATCCTGTCCCCGGCCAACGGCAACCCGATCATCGTGCCGTCCCAGGACATGGTGCTCGGCCTGTACTATCTGACCGTGGAGCGGAGTTTCGTCCGGGGTGAGGGCAAGATTTTCTCCGACCCCGGCGAGGTCATTTGCGCCGTGGACGCGGGCGTGGTCGATTTGCACGCCCGCATCGTCTGCCGTATCAATGGCGCGCGGGTCAAGACTACGCCGGGCCGCGTCATCGTGGGCGAGCTGTTGCCCGAGGGCGTGCCCTTCGAACTGGTCAACACGGTGCTCACCAAACGGGCCATCGGCACCCTGGTGGGCGACACCTACCGGATGCGCGGCACCAAGGCCACGGTCCTGCTGTGCGACCGGATCAAGGGCCTGGGCTACGAGTACGCCACCCGGGCCGGCGTTTCCATCGGCGTCAAGGACCTGACCATCCCCTCGCGCAAGGCGTCCCTTTTGGAAGCGGCCCAGAACGAGGTGGACAACATCGAGGTCCAGTACGGGGAAGGCATCATCACCCGCACGGAAAAATACAACAAGGTCGTGGACGTCTGGACCAAGGCGACCAACGACGTGGCCTCCGAGATGATGAAGGAGATCTCCTGGGATATCGTCAAGGATCCCAAGACGGGACGCGAGGAGCGCAACACCTCGGTCAACCCGATCTTCATGATGATCCACTCGGGGTCGCGCGGTAACCAGGACCAGATGCGCCAGCTCGCCGGCATGCGCGGCCTGATGGCCAAGCCGTCGGGCGAAATCATCGAAACGCCCATCACCTCGAACTTCCGCGAGGGCCTGTCGGTCACCCAGTACTTCAACTCGACCCACGGCGCCCGGAAAGGTTTGGCCGATACGGCCCTTAAGACCGCGAACTCCGGTTACCTCACCCGGCGCCTGGTCGACGTGGTCCAGGACGTCATCATCACCGAGCACGACTGCGGCACGGTGGACGGTCTGGAGATCTCGCATTACGTCAAGTCCGGCGACATCAAGCAGCGGGTCCACGAACGGGCTCTTGGCCGTGTGACCATGTTCGATGTCCTCGACCCCGAGACCGACGAAGTGCTCATCCCGGCCAACACGATCATCGATGAGGCCTATGCCCAGATTATCGAGGACAAGGGCATCAACTCCCTGATGATCCGGTCGACCCTGACCTGCCAGGCCAAGCACGGCGTGTGCGCCATGTGCTACGGCCGCGACCTGGCCCGGGGCCATCTCGTCAACGTGGGCGAAACGGTCGGCATCATCGCCGCCCAGTCCATCGGCGAGCCCGGCACCCAGCTCACCATGCGGACCTTCCACATCGGTGGCACCGCGGCCCGTGAAATCGCCCAGTCCTCCATCATCGCCCAGCACACGGGCCGCATCGTCCTGTCCCGGGTCAAGTCCATCGTCAACTCCCAGGGCCACACCATCATGCTCGGCAAGTCCGGCCAGGTGTCGGTCGTGGACGATCAGGGCCGCGAGCGCGAGCGCTACAGCCTGCCGTCCGGTGCCAAGCTTTATGCCGTGGCCGGACAGGAGGTCAAAAAAGACCAGCTGCTGGCCGAATGGGACCCGTTCAACGAGCCCTTCGTCTCGGACGTGGCCGGCATCATCAAGTTCACCGACCTCGTGGAAGGCAAGACCTACCAGGAGAAGGTGGACGACGCCACGAAGAAAGCCACCCAGACCATCATGGAGTACCGCACGACGTCGTACAAGCCGTCGATCTCCGTGGTGGACGAGCACGGCAATCCCAAGACCAGGCAGGGGAGCGCGGCTCTGGCCGTGTTCCAGATGCCGGTCGGCGCCATCCTCATGATCCGCGACGGCCAGGAGGTCCAGGCCGGCGACATCCTCGCCCGCAAACCCCGTGAATCCTCCAAGACCAAGGACATCGTCGGCGGTTTGCCGCGCGTGGCCGAGCTGTTCGAAGTGCGCAAGCCCAAGGAAATGGCCGTGGTCTCCGAGATCGACGGTGTGGTGTCCTTCGGGGCTGAAACCAAGGGCAAACGCAAGATCGTCGTCACGCCCGAGGCCGGCGATGCCAAGGAATACTTGATCCCTCGCGGCAAGCACGTCACGGTCCAGGAAGGCGACTTCGTGGAGGCCGGCGAACTGCTCACCGAAGGCTACCCGGAACTGCACGACATCCTGAAGATCAAGGGCGAGAAGTTCCTGGCCAAGTACCTCGTGGACGAGATTCAGGACGTCTACCGGTTCCAGGGCGTGGCCATCAACGACAAGCATATCGAGATCATCGTCCGCCAGATGCTGAAAAAGGTCTCGGTCCTCGACTCGGGCGAGACCAACTTCCTCATCGGCGAGCAGGTGGACAAGATCAAGTTCATGGAAGAAAACCAGCGTTGCGTGGACGAGGGCCTCAAGCCCGCCGTGGCCGAGCCGCTGGTGCTCGGCATCACCCAGGCGTCGCTGTCCACGGATTCGTTCATCTCGGCGGCTTCCTTCCAGGAGACCACCAAGGTGCTCACCGAGGCTTCGCTCATGGGCAAGGACGACTCCCTGCGCGGACTCAAGGAAAACGTCATCGTGGGCCGGCTCATCCCGGCCGGTACCGGCTATCGCCGGTACATGGACAGCGAGATCGAGGTGCCGCGCCAGCCCGAACGGCCGGACAAGTTCCTCGAAGACCTGGAAGACAGCCCGCTTCTCATTGAAGGCGAATAAGACGCCGCTCGACGGGCACTGTGACAGGAAGGGGGCTCTTCGGGGCCCCTTTTTTTGCGTGTGACGCTGGCCGGAAAGCCAGTATGCAGGAATCTGGGGAAAGACATTCAGGGGAGCCGGGAAACGGGGTACAGCGCATGCGTGAGGATGTGATCATACTTGGCGCCGGCGCGGCGGGACTGTGCTGCGCGGCCGTGGCCGCCGGTCGGGGACGGTCGGTCGTGGTGCTCGACCATGGGACCAAGCCCGGGCGCAAGGTCCTGGCCTCGGGTGGCGGGCGGTGCAATTGCACCAATGTGACCGTCACCGCAGCCGATTACCGCTGCGGGAATCCCCATTTCGTCAAATCCGCCTTGGCCCGGTTTACGCCAACCGATTTCCTGTCCTGGATTCACGCGGGCGGGGTGGATACGGCTGAGGAAGCGGACGGCAAGGTGTTTTGCCGCCAGGGGGCGGTGTCCATGGCCCGGTTCCTCGAAAACGCGGCCAGGCAGGCCGGGGCGCGGATTTTGACCGGGGTGCGGGTGGATGCGGCCCGGCGGGACGGGGACGCCTTCGTGGTGGAAGGTTCTTGCGGCACGCTCCGGTCTACGGCCTTGGTCCTGGCTTTGGGCGGGCAGTCCTGGCCGAGCCTTGGAGCGTCGGGGGTGGGCTACGCGCTGGCCCGGGATTTCGGCTTGGCGGTCACGCCGCGGCGGCCTGGGCTTGTGCCCCTTGAGGCCGGCGCGTCGCAGCGGGGCTGGTGCCGGGATCTGGCCGGCGTATCGCTTCCGGTCCGCCTTGTCGGTCCGTGTGCGGTGGAGGGGGACCTGCTTTTCACCCACACCGGGATTTCCGGCCCGGCCGTGCTCGACGCGTCGCTTTTTTGGACCGAAGGGGAGACCCTGGCCATCGATTTTCTGCCCGGGCTGGATATGGAAGCGGCCCTGGCCACGGCCGGCCGGCTGGAGGTGAAAAACGCCCTGGCCCGGCATCTGCCCAAGCGGTTGGCGGCAAGTCTGTGCCACGTACTGGGCCTGACCGGACCGGTGGCGGGGCTGGCGCCCAAAACCCTGCGCGCCCTGGCCGGACAATTGGCCGCGTATCCCTTCACCCCTGGCGCAACCGCCGGTTACGCCAAGGCGGAAGTCACCCTTGGCGGCGTGGACACGGCCGGCCTGTCCTCCAAGACCCTGGAGGCGCGGTCCGTGCCCGGGCTCTACGTCATTGGCGAGCTGCTCGACGTGACCGGCCGCCTGGGTGGTTTCAACCTGCACTGGGCCTGGGCATCGGGTCAGGCCGCCGGCCGGTCCGTATGAGGAACCGACCGGCGGCGCTTGGACGGCACGGGCCGTCCCCTGTGTCGCTGCGGCGGGTGCGCGCATCCCGGAATCCAACGCATCGGGGGAACCCTGGTCGGGGTGCCGTAGCGTTTGGACCCGGGCCAACCGGTTTTACTTGCCGGCTTCGGCCGGAGCGGCCGGGGCCGAAGACGCAGGCGCGGGAGCCTGGGCAGGAGCTGGCGCGGCCGGAGTCGAGGATTCCTTGGCCGGAGCGGTTTCAGGTGTCGTTGCAGCCGTTGGGGCCTTTGTCTCGGCAGGCTTGACTTGCTGTTGCTGTGCCGGTGCACTCGTCTGCGCCGGTTTCTCATCCTTGCCTTTGCATCCGACAAGCAGTGCCATTGCCAATAATGAAACAACAATAAAAGCTCTCATCCGTTCATGACCTCCTTTTCGAAGAGATGGTACGCATGTTTTTTCTCTCTCGCAAGTAGAGGGCCGAGCCCCCATGTCCAGCATGCCAGGCACGGTGGGAACATCGACCCGAATTCTTGCCCAGGCTGGACCGCACGGCCTCGAAATGCTTGTCCTTGTCGCGCCTCCCTTGTAGCTTCCCCCTTTCCACCCGCAATTCCCGGAGGTTTCCATGACGATCCTCGGTACGCCGCTGACGCAATCCGCCACGCGGCTTATGCTGCTCGGTTCCGGCGAACTCGGTAAGGAAGTGGCCATCGAGGCCCAACGACTGGGTGTCGAGGTCATCGCCGTGGACCGCTATCCCAATGCCCCGGCCATGCAGATCGCCCAGCGGTCCCATGTGATCAGCATGCTTGACGGCCCGGCCTTGCGCCAGCTGATCGAGGCGGAAAAACCCGATTTCGTCGTGCCGGAGATCGAGGCCATTGCCACCGATGTCCTGCTGGAGCTTGAGGCGGCCGGGCGCACCATCATTCCCACAGCCCGGGCCACCCGGTTGACTATGGACCGCGAGGGCATTCGCCGCCTGGCGGCCGAGGAATTGGGGCTTGCCACCTCGCCGTACCGATTCGCCGATACGGAAGCGGAGTTTCTGGAAGCTTGCCAAACCATCGGATTTCCCTGCGTGGTCAAGCCGGTCATGTCCTCCTCGGGCAAGGGGCAAAGCGTGGCTCGGGACGCCGCCACTGCCGCAGCCGCCTGGGACTATGCCCAGACCGCCGGTCGGGCCGGAGCGGGGCGGGTCATCGTGGAAGGCTTCGTGGATTTCGATTACGAAATCACGTTGCTCACCGTGCGCCACGCCGGCGGTACGAGCTTTTGCGCTCCCATCGGTCATCGCCAGGAGAAAGGCGATTATCGCGAATCCTGGCAACCGCATCCCATGAGCGAGGTTGCTCTGGCCGAGGCTCGGCGCATGGCCGGCGCCATTACCGCTGCTCTTGGCGGACGCGGCCTTTTCGGGGTGGAGCTTTTTATCAAGGGCGATCAGGTACTTTTTTCCGAAGTCTCGCCCCGGCCCCACGATACGGGCATGGTCACCCTCATCTCCCAGGACCTGTCCGAATTCGCCTTGCATGTCCGGGCGATTTTGGGTCTGCCCATCCCGGCCATCCGCCAGTACGGACCGGCCGCTTCCCGGGTCATCCTGGCGGAAGGGGACTCGAAGGCGCCGCGTTATGAAATCGCGCCGGAAGCTCTGGCCGAGCCGGATACGGCTTTACGCCTGTTCGGCAAGCCCGAGGTGCATGGTCTGCGCCGCATGGGCGTGGCTCTGGCCTTGGGCCGCGATGTGGACGAGGCCAAGCGCAAGGCCATCCAGGCCGCCGCCCAGGTCCGGGTACAGCTCTAGGTCGTTCCCCCAGACGGTGGGGGG
>JAWRKJ010000237.1:0-41336 GCA_040307025.1 Desulfovibrionaceae bacterium
GGGATTCCAAAGGGCAAAGCCCTTTGGCCGCCGGAGGCGTCCGCACCGCTTCCGTATCGCCTCCTCACCCGTTCGCGGCAAAAGGATGCCTGATGACCCTGCGCAAAAAGTTTCAACTGTACCGGCCCCAGGCCACGGAGAACCGGGAAGTGACCGGCGTGGTGACCGATTTCCAGCGCTTTTCCATCCACGACGGCCCCGGCATCCGCACCATAGTTTTCTTCAAGGGTTGCCCGCTCCATTGCCTGTGGTGCCAGAACCCGGAGAACATCCATCCCCAGCCCGAGCTCATGTACATCGACAGCAACTGCATCCGTTGCCACCAGTGCGTGGCCGCCTGCCCGGAAGGCTGCCTGGAGCCTGGGGCCGGGGACGGCATCCGGCTCGACCGGGCGTGTTGTCTGCTGCCGGATTGCGGGGCCTGCCAGCATGCCTGCTACGCCAATGCCTTGAACATCTGCGGCCGCTACCTGGGCGTGTCCGAGGTCATGGAGGAGGTGGAGCTGGACCGGGAGTTCTACGAGCGCTCAAACGGCGGGGTGACGTTTTCGGGCGGCGAGCCCTTTGCCCAGCCGGTTTTTCTGGCCGCCCTGGCCCGTGAGGCCAAGGCGCGGGGCTTGCACACGGCCGTGGAGACCTGCGGCCAGGCCGCCTGGGAAGCCATGGTCCCGGCCCTGGACTGGCTGGATCTGGTGCTGTGCGACATCAAGCACATGGACCCGGCGGTCCACGAGCGTCTGACCGGCCGGCCCAACACGCGCATCCTTGACAACCTGCGCGCCATGGATGCGCGCGGGCTGCCGATCCGCCTGCGCCTGCCGCTTATCCCGGGACTCAACGACAGTGCGGACAACCTGCGCGCGACCGGGGAGCTCGCGGCGACACTCACCCATCTCGTGGCCCTGGACGTTTTGCCCTATCACCGCATGGGCGAACCGAAATGGCGCCAGCTCGGCCGGGACTATGCCCTGCACGGGATTGCGCCCCACAACAAGGCCACGGTGGAGGGACTGACGGCGGTTTTGCGGGACTTTCCCATTGCGGTCACCATTGGCGGCTGATCGTCCGGCCGGGGCCGTGCCTTGCCATCGCGCGCCGGATGACGCATGCTGGCAAGAACCGCCTTGGCTCCGTTCCGGAAGGAGGGAGAAAAGCCCATGGGACCCACGTCAGGCAATCACCCGATCACGGTCTTCATCGCGGATGACCATCCTTTGCTGCGCATCGGTTTGCGCCTGGCTTTTGAAACCATCGAGTCGATCAGCATTGTCGGCGAGTCGGACAACGGCTTCGACACCATCGAAAAGATCCAACAGTGCATGCCGGATGTGGCGCTCATCGACATCGACATGCCGGGGCTGTCCGGCATTCCGGCCATCCGCGTCCTGCGCAAGGCCCTGCCGGCCATGAAGATCCTGGCCATTTCCACGTACAACGACACCAATTACATCAAAAACGCCATGAAGGCCGGGGCGGACGGCTATGTGCTCAAAACCATCGACATCGACAGCCTGGTGCGGCTCATCGAGGCCTTTCATGCCGGCAGGTCCATTGTCTCGCCCTATCTGGTCAATCTGTCCGTGGATTTGGAACCGGAGGACGTGCGACCCGATCTGTCCCTCGAAACCCTCACCAACCGCGAATTGCAGATCCTGCGCCACATCGCCGAGGGCAGAAACAACAAGGACATCTCCGGCCTGCTCTTTTTGAGCATCGAGACGGTCAAGTCGCACATCAAGAACATTTTCAAGAAGCTGCACGTCAACAACCGGTTCGAGGCCGTGATCACGGCCCGGGAAGCCAAGATGCTCGATTGACGGCCTGCGGGCGCCCAGACGTTCGCCAACCCGGTCGGGCGCCACGCCCCAAAGAGTCGCGGCCATGAAGCAGTCCATCCACCTGCTGGATCTTGTTTCCAAGGAAAAGCTCGACGAGATTCTGCAAGCCGTCAACGAGGCCTGCGGCATCGGCTCGGTCATCGCCGATACCGAGGGCCGGCCCATCTCCAGCGAATCCAACTTCTGTACATTTTGCAAGGATTTCTGCCGGGCGACCTCGGAAGGGCGTTTCAAGTGCTACGCCAGCGATGCCTACGGCGGCAAGATGTCGCTCAACTACCAGGAACCCTACGTCTACGACTGCCTTAACGCCGGCCTGGTCGACTGCGCCACGCCCATCATCGTGGCCGGCCAGCACATCGGCAATCTCAACGGCGGCCAGGTGCTCGAAGAACCCATCGCCACCGAGGAGGCGATCATCCGGGCCAAGAGCATCGGCATCACGGACATCGACGGCTACTTGCTGGCGCTCAAAAAGATCCCCCGGGTGAAGCGCTCGCGCCTGCGCAAGATCGTGAACCTCATGTCGGTCATCACCCAGACCATAAGCGACCTCGCCTTGCAAAAGATCCTGCTGACCCTGCAATCCAAGGAGTATCTGAACAAGCTCATCAACAGTGTTTCGGACTGCATCATCTCCGTGGACACGGATTTCACCATCGCCATGAGCAACGAGCGCTGCGCCGAGGTGTTCGGCTCTCCGCCGAGCGAATTTCAGGGCAAGTCGCTGCTCGATTTCGTCCAGGACTACAAGATCCTGAGCGCCTACAAGAAAAATCTCGACCAGGGCGTCCAGGACAATTTCCGTTTCGAGCTCACGGCGCTCACCCGCAACAAGACGCCGTTTCCGGTCCAAATATCGATCTCGCGCGTCAACGACGAATCCGGCAAGGCGGTCAGCTACGTGGCCATCCTGCGCGACATCACCGAGGAAAAGCGCATCGCCAAGATGAAGGAAGACCTGGTCGGCATGCTCACCCACGACATGCGCAACCCCATCCTGGCCATCGACCGGGCCCTGGAGCTTTTATGCAACGGCCGGCTCGGGCCGGTCACGGGCAACCAGGAAAAGATCCTGAAGCTGGCCATCAACACCAACGATCAGCTCGGCAGCATGGTCAACGCCTTTCTCGACATCTTCCGCGACGAGAGCGGCCGGTTCGAGCTCAACGCCAACTACTACGACATCCACAAGATCATCGGCCAGTGCATCGAGGAGCATTCGCTGCTGGCGGCGGAAAAGGAACTCACGGTCTCGTTTGCCCAAAGCGGCCAGTATCTCAAGGTGTATTGTGATCTGTTCCGCATCAAGCGCACCATCAACAACATCCTGTCCAACGCCATCAACTACAATGTCATCGGCGGCAGCATCGAGATTTCGACCACCGTCATCAAGGGCGCCAGCATCGGCATGAGCCCCTGCCTGCCCGGCAAATACCGGCAGCGGGTCGTGCCGGCCCAAAGCTATCTGTGGATCATCATCCGGGATACCGGATTCGGGGTGCCCGAGGCCTACCAGGAGACCATTTTCGAGAAGTTCTTCACCCTCCAGACCGAGGACGGCCTGGGCCGGCGCGGCATCGGGCTCGGGCTCGCCTTCAGCAAACTCGTGGTGGAAGCCCACCGGGGCTTCATCTTTTGCCGCACCCCGACCCGCGCCGTCGTCAACAGCCGCTCCCCGGGCGTGGAATTCCATCTGGTCATCCCGCACTGAGGGGAATGGGAGGGGGAGCGGGAGACGCCTCCGGCGGCCAAAGGGCGTCAAAACACCCTCCCCCGAACTATTGCACAAAGCCGGCACCGAAGAGGGCGTAGTCGTCGACGGGATCGCAGTTCGCCTGGCGCGCGGGATTGACGGCCATGGCCTTGATGAAGCGGCCGGTCACGTCGCCTCTGCCGTTGGCGGCTTCGATGAACACGGCTCCGAGCTGGTAGACGGTGACCATGTTGCGTCCGCTCACCTGGGGAAATCGCGGATCGTAGAAGGGGATCAGGGCGACCCGGGGGCTTTGCAGGGGATTGCTGTAGGCACTGTTTTCGATGGACTTGGTTGCGTCGTTCCAGGTGGCGCCGGGGTCTTGGGCGATGAGGTCGGTGAGGCCCTGCTGGGTGGGGCCGACCATGTTCCCGGGTTCGATCTCCAGCTGGTCGTTGATGCTGACCCGGGTATTGTTGGAGCCGGTACAGCCGGCGATGTTGGTCCGATACATGTCGGCACCGGTCTGGGGCGTGCCCCGGTTCACGGCGGGATAGTCCACGGGCTGGTAGTGGCCGGGGGTCACGACGCTGCTCGCATCGCCGAACTTGAGCAGAATCTGCGTTCCCACGTCGTCGTTGGTATAGCCCTGCACCTCGACGGAATTTATTTCACAGATGCTTTCCGCGTCGAGCTGCCCGTTGTTGTAGTACTTCTTGTTGGTGTCGCAGGTGTCGTTCCAGGTGAACTTGGCCGGTGGCGACCAGGGCTTGAGGCAGTTGGAGCCGCCGGAGCAAAAGAGCGCCGCTCTGCTTTGGGCCGTGATGTCCTGGGTGTTCCAGCCGAGGACGCGTCCCAGGAACATTTCCACGGGATTGCCGCGGGCCATGGTGCGGCCGACGACGGCCTGGACGGTGGCTGTGTTGGGGAAGGTCACGTCGGAGTCGCGAATGGCCAGGTTCTTGGCGTCGGACTCGCTCAGATTGGCCTGGCCGTACGTCACGGACGTGTCGGTCACCTGGGAGAGCTTGGTCCCGTATTGGAGCAGCACGTTGGCCCCGGCCAGGGCGGCGGCATCGGCGGCGTTTTGCAACTGGCTGCGCTTGTATTCCAGATAGCCGTAATCCACGGCCAGGGCGGACATTCCGGCCAGGACGACCAGGGATAGGGCCACCAGGACGGCCACGGAGCCGTTTTGCCCGCCGGATGTCCGTTCGTGCGATGGGGTTGCCATGGTGTTTCTCCCTTCGTCAGGATTGCCGTTCCGTGGCCGAGCCGACGACTTGGCCGAGGTCCGAACTGATGTTTTGCCAGGGGATGATATACATGCCCGAGGTCTCGTAGCGTACGTTCACCGTGACCGGTGTGCCGGAGGTTCTGTCCCCGGTCGTGGTCACCTGGGTGAGGCTCAGGTCGTAGCCGGCGCTTTGCATGTATTGGTTGACGGCCGCGGTGACGTCCTGATTGCGCGAGGCGGCCAGGGCGCCTGCCTGGGCCGCCCGGGTCACCACGGCCTGGGCGAGCAGGGTTTGGCCGAAATCCACCACCCCCACGAGCATGGGCATGAGCACAAAGACCAGCATGAAGGCCAGTTCCGTGGTCAGGGAACCGCGTTGCCGTGCCGCCGCGTCCTTTTGCCGATATCCGTTCATGGCTCCACCACCGCGCTGGCGCCGGCCGTGATGGCGGGCGGGAACAGGGTTTGGCCGACGAATTGCGGGAGGATCAGGGGCTCGAAGGGGTAGCTCAGTCTGACCGTGACCACGTCCCCGGCCGTGCGCGCGACCGGTGTGATCGTCACGGCCGGGTTGATCCCCAGGCTGTAGCCCGGAGGGGTGTCGGTGGGGCCGTTGTTGAGGGTGCCGGTCACGACTGCGGTGACGGCGGCATCGGTGGCTCCGGGCAGGCTGGCCAGCCGGACCGCATCCTGGGCCACCGAGGCGGCCATGGAGCGAAGGTAGAAGAACCGGCCGTAGTCGACCAGGGAGAAAAGCAGCAGGAGGACGACGGGGAGCAGCAAGGCCAACTCCACGGTCGCCATGCCGCGTTGTGCGTGATGGATGGTCCGTGGTTGCATGGTGGTCCCTCGTCGGTTGCGCGGCCCGGACATCGGGCTTTGATTGAGGGGTAACCAGCCCGGGCGGGGGTGTCGATGGGCTCGATTCCCCTGGGGATCGGGGAAGTCCCCTAGACACGTCCAAAGGGGCGCGCGTCTTGTGCGGGCGCGAGGGAGGGAAAAAACTGCGAGAAGAGGGGGTTAGTCGATCAGGCCCAACCGCGAGGCATAACGTACGAGTTCCACGGAATTTTGCAGGCCGAGCTTTTTCATGAGGTTGCAGCGGTGGTGTTCGGCGGTCTTGACGCTGATGGCGAGTCCCGCGGCCACTTCCTTGGTGGTGAGGCCCTCCACCACCAGGCGCATGACCTCGCGTTCCCGTTGGGTCAGGCTGTCATAGGCCGAGGCAAAGGCGGGTTCGGTTTTTGGGGGGCCGAGCAGCAGCTCCCGGGAGACGTCCAGGGAAATGGCCGGATCGAGGTAGAAGGCGCCGTCTCCCACTTGGCGCAGGCCGTCGAGAAGGCGTTCGGCGGCGGCGTCCTTGGTCACGTAGCCGTTGGCGCCGGCCCGGATCGCCTCGACGATGTAGTCCACCTTGGTGTGCATGCTGACCACGAGGATGGACAGGTGCGGCAGCAGGGCCCGTAGTTCGCGCACGAGCTGGATGCCGGAACGGTCGGGCAGGGAGATGTCGACCAGGGCCACGTCGGGGGCATCGGTCCGGGCCTGGCGCAGGGCCTCGGCGGCATTGCCGGCCTCGCCCGAGACCTCGATCCCGGCGTCCCGGCGCAGGATGGACTTGAGGCCTTCCCGGAAAAGCGGGTGGTCGTCAATGATCAGAATGCGTGTCATGGTCGAGGTCCTTTGCGTCGACATAGAGGACTTCCGCCACCACCAGGCAGCCCTGGCCGGGCGCGGATACGACCCGTAACGTGCCGCCGAAAAGTCCCGCTCGTTCCCGCATGCTGGCCAGGCCCATGTGGCGATGCCGGCCGGTCTGTTCCTGCTGGGCCGCGACATCAAATCCCTGGCCGTCATCCTTGATGCGCACGATGAGTTTCGGGAACGATTCCACCAGGCGCACGGACACCTGTTGCGCCTTGGCGTGACGGCGCACATTGGCCAGGGCTTCCTGGACGATCCGGTAGAGGTTGATGGCCACGTCCTGGCCCAGGACCACCCCGTCCAGCCCGGCGCCGGAGAAGACGACCCGGATTCCGGTGGCGCGGGAGAAGTCGTCGCACAGCCGCTCCAGGGCCTGGGGCAGGCCCAGGTATTCCAGATCCGGCGGCCGCAGGTCGTAGGAAATCTCGCGTACCGACCAGATGGCCCGGGAGATCAGGGAGGAAAATTCGGTCAACCGGGCCTTGAGTTCCGGCGTGGACAGCAGGGCGCCGTCATGGAGGGTTTCGCCGGCGATCTTGGCCGCGGACAGGCACTGGGCCACATTGTCATGCAAATCCCGGGCAATGCGGGCGCGTTCGTCCTCCTGGGCCGTGATCAGCGCTCCGGTCAGTTCCCGAATGCTTTCCTCGGCCCGTTTGAGATCGGTCACATCCATGTTCGTGCCGACGAAGTGGGTGCGCCTCCCGGCCGCGTCCCGGACCACCCGGCCGCGCACCAGGACCCAGCGGAGGGAACCGTCCTTGGCCAGCATGCGCTGTTCGCCGACGTATTCGTCGCGTTCGCCGTCGAGGCAGGCGGTGAGTGCCTCGCGCACCCGCTCCCGGTCCTCGGGGTGGACACGTTCCATCCAGGCTTCCAGGCCGATCTGGCCGGTGCCGTCGCTGTAGCCGAGCAGCTCCTGGAAGCTGGGATCGACGTAGTAGGCATTGGTATCCTTGCGGTATTCCCAGACGCCGACCTTGGCCGCCCGAGTGGCCATGGCATAGCGGCTGTGGGAATGTTCCAGGGCGGCCAGCATGCCGTTGACGGCCTTGGACAGACCGGCGATTTCGTCGTTGCCCGCGATGAAGGTCTGGCGCAACGCGCCCGGCTGTTCCCCCAGGCGGTCGATCTGCCGACTGAGGCTCGTGACCCGGGACAGGATGCGCCGTTCCACCAGATAGAGCATGGCCAGGCCGAAGGTTATGCCGATAACGAGCAGGAACAGGAAATTGTTGCGCTGGGTCAATCGGCTTTGCTGGTGGATGCGGCGGGGCAGGGTCACGGACAGGAGCAGGGCCGGCTTGTTGGTGGCATCGCGGAGCAGGGCGAAACCCTGAATGCGGTCCGATCCCTCGGGTACGACCTGGGGTTGCTCGGTGCGCAGCAAGGCGGCCGTGACATCCTTGAGGCGCGGGGACAGGCCCTCGGTTTGCAGATTGGCCACGCCCAGATCGAGCATGACGGCGCTCGACAAGGCCTCAAGTTTGGCCGCATCGAGGCGTCGGCCGAGGACCAGGGTGCCGTGCGGCGGTCCGGTCCGCAGGCTGGTCAATACCGGGCAGGCGCTCAGCAGCCAGGTTTCTCCCGAGACGATGACCAGTCCGGAGAGCGGGGTATCCCTGCCTGCGGGGCGGTGGAGCAGCGGTGAGGCGGCCACCCTGTCGGCCAGGACCGGGGAAACGGCAGCCAAGGTTCCGGTGGCCGCGTCCAGGATGCGCCCGAACACGAGTTGGTTTTGTCGGTCGTAGAGCAGGATGAGGCCGACATGGATGGTTTGGAGGCTGTCGACGGTGATGTTGGCGCGTAGGAAGTCCTCGTTGTGATCCTGGAGGTAGCGGTAGCTGTCATCCCACACGGCCCAGTCGGCGGTGGTGGCGTCAAGCGCCGACAGTTCGCCTTCCAGGGCTTTGAGACCACGGGTCAGCTCTTCTTCCACGTCCTTCCGCTCCAGGTAGTTGAAGCTCGCCTGGATATTGCTCTGGGAAATGGCATACAATACAGCGAAAAGGCCGCAAAAGGTCACGCAGACGATCAAAACGGCGGTCCGACGCAGATTCATAGGCTCCCTCCATCCGTATGGACGGACGTTCGCCCCTTGGTTGTGGCGCATCTGACTGGCGCGTGTGGGGGACGAGGGCGGCCCATAACTAAAATTTGCTTCTCCAGGGGATTGCGATGCTTTTTCCCGCCGCCGCCATTCTTTCCGCGGGGACGGCGGCGTGATGTTACGCAACACCGAGGACTTTAGGACTTACTTTGAGAGCTGTACAAAGAGAGAAAATTTTAGCCCAGGCCCATGAGGGAGGCAATACAAATTCACACAGCGGTCACCACTGCCGGAAAGCAATGGAGCGTACGCACAAGGATCTGGCCGGAACACTTGGAGCAGCCCGCCGCTAGTGTCAGGGCAGGCGTGGCATGCCTTCGTTACCGGCTCGTGGGCATGTCTTCCGGTTGATTTGGAGTTGTGGGACTGCGGCGATCGGCTTGAGAAAGCGCGCAGACCCGGCCGTGGGGGGGCTCAGGGGAAGAAGGTCACGACAAGGGCGGTGAAATACTCCCGGATCAGGGCGATGCAGCGGCCTGTGGCCGGCAAATCGTTGGCTGCGGCAGCCTGCTCCAACAGGGCCCCGAGATTGGCCGCTTCCGGGATCTCGTATGTTGCGGCGCCGCCTTTGATTGCGTGTCCCAACCGTTGGAGGGTGGGCAGATCCTTTGCCGTCAGGGCCTGTTCGAGTTCCACCAGCCGGTGGTGTTGGATAGCCAGAAATTGGTCGAAGAGTGGTTCGAGATTGCGGCTGACGCGAACGCGGATGCTGTTCTTGCCGGTTGGAGCGTGCATGGGTTCCCGGGGCTTGACGCAACGTGGTGTGCTCATTACTTTTCGCCCGCGCGCCCGTAGCTCAGCCGGATAGAGCGTCGGACTTCGAATCCGTGTGTCCCCCGTTCGAATCGGGGCGGGCGCACCAAGTAAATTCAGGCGGTTACGGGACAATCCCGAGCCGCCTTTTTCTTTTGCGATAGCGTCGCGATAGCGGCCTTGCATTCGTGCTACCTCCTCATTATGGCTCGATTCATGGGCAAAGACCATATCAAAGTGAAGGGCCTGACCGGAGTAAGGCGGCGAACGGTTTGGCACTAGTTTACGCTGCTGGTGTAGCCGAGAAAACTGGAGTCAGGCCTGGGCCTGACGCAGGCCCGGAAGGCCATGGAATCGGTCATGGGCAAGGCAGACCAGGGCGGGGCGTCAGCTTCAAAAGGTCATACGGGAGCAGGCGTAACGTTCTGGACATTTTAAGGCGGACCCGCAGCGCATCAACCAGCAGCAGGTGTTCCTGCGAGATTTTTCCCGACCGTGTGTGTTAACAAAATCCTTACACCGTCCAGGTCAATTTTAACACGCACCTGACACCATCCCCGGTATCTTCCCATCGCCCGATTCCAAGCTGACAGGGAGGAACCTGCCATGATCGCGCGCCTTCTTGGGGACTTGTGGGCCGTATTCGGCATCGTGGGGCCGACCCTGGCCACCTTCGTCCTCATCGAAATTGTCGGTCGCCTCAGGGAGAAATAGCCATGGGGAGCATGCCCGTTGTCGCCGCCCTGATCGCCGGGGGGCTTTTCGTCTACCTTCTGGTCGCTTTGCTCAAACCGGAGCTTTTTGAATGACAACTTCCGAATATCTCCGCGTCATTCTGTATTTTTTGGTCCTGTTCGCCCTGGCTTGGCCCCTGGGTCTGTACATGGCCAGGGTGTACGAGGGCCGGCCCGTGTTCTGGGACCGCGTGGCCCGCCCCGTGGAACGGCTGGTCTACCGCCTCAGCGGGATTTCGCCCGAGGCGGAAATGGACTGGAAGGGCTACGCCCTGGCGGTCATGGTCGCCAATGCCCTGGGTATGCTGGCTGTCTACGGTTTGGAGCGTCTGCAAGGCCTGCTGCCGCTCAACCCCCTGGATCTGGGAGGTGTCCCGACGGGCGTGGCCCTCAATACGGCCATAAGCTTCGCTTCCAACACCAATTGGCAGGCCTACGCCGGCGAATCCACCATGAGTTTCGCCACCCAGATGCTGGGGCTCACCGTCCAGAACTTCCTGTCGGCCGCCACGGGCCTGGCCGTGCTGGCCGCGTTCATCCGTGGCCTGACGCGACGGGAAGCGCGCCATCTGGGGAACTTCTGGGTGGATTGCACCCGGAGCGTCACCCATGTCCTTTTGCCCCTGTCCCTGGTTCTGGCCGTGGTGCTGGTGGCCCAGGGCGTGCCCCAGACCTTCCGGGGGGCGTTTTCGGCCCGGCTCTTGGTGCCCGCCAGCGTGGACACGCCGCTGACCGACGCCTCGGGCGCGCGCACCGGCCAGGCCGTGACCAGGACGGAGGTGGTCGGGGAGCAGTCCGTGGCCCTGGGCCCGGTCGCCTCCCAGGAGGCCATCAAACAACTTGGCACCAACGGCGGCGGCTTTTTCAACGTCAATGCCGCCCATCCCCTGGAAAACCCGACACCATTGTCCAATTTCCTGGAGATGCTGGCCATCCTGCTCATTCCGGCCGCCTTGTGCTTCACGTTCGGCCGCATGGTGGGGGACATGCGCCAGGGGCTGGCCGTGCTGGCGGCCATGACCGTGCTGTTTGCCCTGTTCCTTTTCCCCTGCCTGCTGGCCGAGAAGACCGGCAATCCCCGCCTGGCCGCCCTGGGCGTGGACGACGTAGCCGTCACCGCGCCGCTGACGGCGGCCAGCCCCGGCGGCAACATGGAAGGCAAGGAGGTCCGCTTCGGCGTGGTGGACTCGGCCCTCTGGGCCACGGCCACCACCGCCGCTTCCAACGGCTCGGTCAATGCCATGCACGACAGCTTTACGCCCCTGGGTGGGCTTTTTCCCATGCTGCTCATGCAGCTTGGCGAGGTGGTCTTCGGTGGCGCGGGGTCCGGGCTGTACGGCATGCTGGTCTTTGTCGTGGTGGCCGTGTTCGTGGCCGGGCTCATGGTGGGGCGCACGCCCGAATACCTGGGCAAGAAGATCGAGGCCTACGAGATGCAGATGGCGGCCCTGGTCATCCTCATCCCGCCCTTCCTGGTCCTTGGCGGCACGGCCGTGGCCGTGGCCACCGGGGCCAGGGCGGCCATCGCCAATCCCGGGGCCCACGGGTTCTCGGAGATCCTCTATGCCTTTTCCTCCATGGGCAACAACAACGGCAGCGCCTTTGCCGGGCTTGCCGCCGACGGGCCGTATTACGCCTTTGCCGGGGGGCTGGCCATGTTTCTTGCCCGCTACTGGCTCATCGTGCCCGCCCTGGCCCTGGCCGGCGCCCTGGCCGGGAAAAAGCGCATTCCGGCCGGCGCCGGCACCCTGGCCACCCACACGCCGCTTTTCGTGGGCCTGCTCGTGGCCGTGGTCCTGACCGTGGGGGCGCTCACCTTCATTCCCGCCCTGGCCCTGGGTCCTGTCGTCGAGCAGCTCATGCTGCCGCAATAAGAAGGATATCGCCATGAGTGCCAAACCCCGTTCCCGTCCCCTCTTTGATCCGCCGCTCGTCCGCCGGGCCGTGTTCGATGCCGTGCGCAAGCTCGCCCCGGCCCGGCAGGTGCGAAACCCGGTCATGTTCACGGTCTACGTGGGCAGTCTCCTGACCACGGTCCTTTTCCTCCAGTCCCTTTTGGGACACGGCGAGGCCTCGCCGGGTTTTACCGGGGCCATTGCCTGCTGGCTGTGGTTCACGGTGCTTTTCGCCAACTTCGCCGAGGCCATGGCCGAGGGCCGGGGCAAGGCCCAAGCCGATTCCTTGCGCCGGGCCAAGCGGGACATCCCGGCCAAAAAGCTGGCCGCCGCCTCCCGCGAGGCGGCGGCCACCGTCGTGTCCTCGGCCGCCTTGCAACGGGGGGACCTGTTTTTTGTGGAAGCCGGGGATGCCATCCCCTGCGACGGCGAGATCCTGGACGGCATCGCCTCGGTGGACGAATCGGCCATCACCGGCGAATCGGCTCCGGTCATCCGGGAGGCCGGCGGCGACCGCTCGGCCGTCACCGGCGGCACCCGCGTGCTCTCGGACTGGCTGGTGGTCCGGGTCACGGCCGAACCCGGCCAGACCTTCCTCGACCGCATGATCGCCCTGGTGGAGGGCGCCAAGCGCCGCAAGACCCCCAACGAGATCGCGCTCAACATCCTGCTCGCCGCCCTGACGCTTGTTTTCCTCGTGGTGTGCGTGACGCTTTATCCGTACTCCGCCTTTGCCGTGGACCAGGCCGGCCAAGGCGCGGTCATCACGGTCACGGTGCTGGCGGCGCTTTTCGTCTGTCTGGCCCCCACCACCATCGGCGGGCTGCTGTCGGCCATCGGCATCGCCGGCATGGACCGGCTGATTGCGGCCAACGTCATCGCCATGTCCGGCCGGGCCGTGGAGGCCGCCGGCGATGTGGACGTGCTGCTTCTGGACAAGACCGGCACCATCACCCTGGGCAACCGCCAAGCCACGGCCTTCCTGCCCGCGCCGGATGTCGATCCGGCCGAGCTGGCCGACGCTGCCCAGCTGGCCTCCCTGGCCGATGAGACGCCCGAGGGCCGCTCCATCGTGGTGTTGGCCAAGGAGCGTTTCGGCTTGCGCGGCCGGGACCTGAACGAACTGGGCGCGCGCTTCGTGCCTTTTACCGCCGCCACCCGCATGAGCGGGGTGGACCTGCTCGGCCGGGAAATCCGCAAAGGCTCCCCGGACGCCATCGAAGCCTACGTGGCCGAAGCCGGCGGGGCGTTCCCCCAGGCGATGCGGGAGGCCGTGCGGACCGTGGCCAAGGACGGTGGCACGCCGCTTCTGGTGGCCGAGGGAGGCCGGATTCTCGGCACGGTCTGGCTCAAGGACATCGTCAAGGGCGGCATCAAGGAGCGCTTCGCCGAGCTGCGGCGCATGGGCATAAAAACCGTCATGGTCACCGGGGACAATGCGCTGACCGCCGCCGCCATCGCCGCCGAGGCCGGAGTGGACGACTTCCTGGCCGAGGCCCGGCCCGAAACCAAACTCCAGCGCATCCGGGACATCCAGGCCGAGGGCCGGCTCGTGGCCATGACCGGCGACGGCACCAACGACGCCCCGGCCCTGGCCCAGGCCGACGTGGGCGTGGCCATGAACACCGGCACCCAGGCCGCCAAGGAGGCCGGCAACATGGTGGACCTCGATTCGAGCCCCACCAAGCTCCTGGAGATCGTGGCCATCGGCAAGCAGCTCCTCATGACCCGGGGGGCGCTGACCACCTTTTCCATCGCCAACGACGTGGCGAAATACTTCGCCATCATCCCGGCCGCCTTTGTCGGCACCTATCCGGCCCTGGCGGCGCTCAACATCATGGGCCTCAAAACACCCCAGAGCGCCATCCTCTCGGCCGTCATCTTCAACGCCCTCATCATCGTCTGTCTCATCCCTCTGGCACTGCGGGGGGTGCGCTACCGGGCCGTTGGCGCGGCGAGGGCCCTTCGCGACAACCTGCTTTTCTACGGCCTGGGAGGTTTGGTAACGCCGTTTCTCGGCATCAAAGCCATCGACATGCTGCTTGTCGCCCTGCATCTGGCCTAGGAGGTTGCGTCGATGTGGATGACGATTCGCAAGGAACTGCGGACCGGTTTCGGCTTTCTGGCCTGCATGACCGTTCTTCTCGGGCTGGCCTATCCCCTGGCCGTGACGGCCCTGGGCCAGGCGTTTTTTCCCTGGCAGGCCTCGGGCAGCCCCCTTACCCGGGAGGGGCGCGTGGTGGGCTGCGCCCTGATCGGCCAGACATTCACGACGCCGGGATACTTCTGGGGCCGTCCCTCGGCCACCGCGCCCATGGCCTACAATGCCATGGCCTCGGCCGGCTCCAACCTCGGTCCGACCAATCCGGCCCTGGCCGAGGCGGTCGCCGCGCGGATTTCGGCCCTGCGCGAGGTCGATCCGGACCAGGCCGCTCCCGTGCCGGTCGATCTGGTCACGGCCGCGGGCTCGGGCCTGGACCCGCATATCAGTCCGGCGGCGGCCTTCTACCAGATTGCCCGGGTGGCCAAGGCCCGGGGCTTGCCCGAGGAGACCGTGCGCGCCCTGGTGGAAAGGCATATCGAGGGACGCCAGTTCGGCGTCCTGGGCGAGCCCCGGGTCAATGTCCTGGCACTCAATCTGGCCCTGGACGCGGCGGCGGGGAAGTCGGATACTACCAAGGCTGTCACCCCGTAGGAGCCGTCATGGCCAATGGAACCGATGGCCGTCCCGATCCCGACGCCCTGCTGACCCTGGTCCACAAGGCGGAAGCGGAAGGCAGGCAAGGCAAACTGCGCGTTTTTTTCGGCGCGGCCCCGGGCGTGGGCAAGACCTATTCCATGCTCGAAGCGGCCAGGATGGCCCAGGGGGAAGACCTGGACGTGGTGGTGGGCGTGGTGGAGACCCATGGCCGGGCCGAAACCGAAGCCCTGCTTTCGGGGCTTCCCCGGCTGCCCCGGCGGCGTATCGCCTACAAGGGCCACGAACTGGCCGAATTCGACCTGGACGCCGCCCTGGCCCGCCGGCCGGGCCTGCTGCTCGTGGACGAGCTGGCCCACACCAACGCCCCGGGCAGCCGTCACGCCAAGCGCTGGCAGGACGCGCGCGAGTTGCTCGACGCCGGCATCGACGTCTATACCACGGTCAACGTTCAGCACATCGAAAGCATCAACGACGTGGTGGCCCAGATCACCGGGGTGCGGGTGCGCGAGACCGTGCCGGATTCGGTGCTGGAGGAGGCCGACGCCATCGTGCTGGTGGATCTGCCCGTGGAGGACCTGCTGCGGCGTTTGCGCGAGGGCAAGGTCTACGTGCCCGAGCGGGCCGAATGGGCGGCCGGACACTTTTTCCGGTCCGGGAACTTGATCGCCCTGCGGGAACTGGCCCTGCGCTTCACGGCCGAGCGCCTCAGCGCCCAGGTCCTCGTCTATCGCCAGGGCCATGCCATAGAGGCCACCTGGCCCACGGCCGAGCGGCTCCTTGTCTGCGTGGGCCCGAGCCCCACTTCGGCCAAGCTCATCCGGGCGGCCAAACGGGCCTCCACGGCCCGGCACGTGCCCTGGATCGCGGCCTATGTGGAATCGCCGCGCCTCTCCGAATCCCAGCGCCGGTCCGCCGCCGAAAACCTTCGTCTGGCCGAGAAGCTCGGGGCGGAGGTGGCGACCATCGCCGGCCCGCGCATCTCCGAGGAGATCGTGGCCCTGGCCCGGCAAAAAAACGTCTCCACCATCATCATCGGTAAGCCGGTGCGGCCGCGCTGGAAGGATTTCCTTCTCGGCAGTCCGGTGGACGACCTCGTGCGCAAATCCGGCGAGATCGATGTCCACGTCATCCGTGGGGATGCCGGCGGCGAGCGGGAACGTATCATGGGGGCCGGGCGATCCCGCCTGGCTTGGCCTCCCTACGCCGGGGCCCTGACCATCTGGGCTGGGGCCACGGCCGTGTGCTTCGCCATGTTCCCGGATTTTCAGCGCAGCAACCTCATCATGGTCTACCTGCTCGGGGTGGTGGTGGCGGCCATGACCTGCGGTCGGGGGCCATCGGTCCTCGCCGCCCTGGCCAGCGTTCTTTCCTTCGATTTCTTCTTCGTGCCCCCGCGTTTCACCTTCGCCGTCAGCGACACCCAGTATCTCGTCACCTTCGCCATCATGTGGGCGGTCGCCCTGGCCATCAGCCGGCTGACCACGCGTATGCGCGATAACGCCATGCTGGCCCGGGATCTGGAGCGCCGCGCCGGCCTCATGCTGGTGCTGACCCAGCGCCTGGCCGAGGCCCGGGGCGTGGATGTGGTGGTCGAGTCGGCCGGCCGGGCCGTGGCGGAGCTGCTCGGCTGCGGCGCGGCCGTGCTCGTGCCGGACGGCAGCGGCGACCTGCGCCCACCCGGGGACCAGGCCCCGGCCTTTCTCGACGCCAAGAGCCTCGGAGCGGCGCACTGGGTTTTCGCAAACGGCCATGCCGCCGGTCTCGGGACGGACACTCTCCCGGATGTCCGAGCCCTTTTTTTGCCGCTGCCTGGCCGCAACGAAAGCATGGGTGTCCTGGCGGTGGCGCCGAACGGGCCGGAGGCGTTCTCCCCGGAATCCTTGCGGGTGTTGGACTCCTTTGCCCGACAGGTGGGCCTGGCCTTGGAAGTGGAGCGCCTTCAGGAATCGACGCGGCTCGCCCAGCTCGAATCCGAAACCGAGCGGCTCAAGACATCGCTTTTAAGCGCCGTGACCCACGACCTGCAAACGCCATTGGCTGCCATCTCGGGTTCGGCTGAAAGCCTGCTTCTGGCCGACGATGCCATGGCGCCGGCCACCCATGCCATGCTGGCCCAGAACATCCGCGACGAGGCCGCTCGCTTAAGCCGGTTGCTGGACAACCTGTTGCGGCTGACCCGCCTGGAATCGGGTACGGTGCACCTGCGCAAGGAGCCAATCCCTTTGGAGGAGGTGGTGGGGACCGCCTTGTCGCGCCTGGAAAAAAGCCTGGGTGAGCGGCCCGTGACCATCTCCCTGCCCGAGGACCTGCCCATGCCGCCCCTGGACGGGCTGCTCATGGAGCAATTGCTCGTCAATCTCCTGGAAAACGTCGCCAAGTACACGCCGCCCGGCTCGCCAGTGCACATAGGGGCCAGAAAAGCCCAGGATCATGTGGAACTCATCGTGGCCGACCGGGGCCCGGGCATCCCGCCCGAGGCCCTGGAACGGGTCTTCGACAGCTTCTACCGGGTTCCCGGCGAAAAATGCCCCCGGGGCTATGGCCTGGGCCTGGCCATCAGCCGGGCCGTGGCCGTGGCCCATGGGGGAAGCATCCGGGCCGAGAACCGCCCCCAGGGAGGAGCCCGGTTCATTGTCAGTCTGCCGCTGGAATCCGCTCCATCCCAAGGAAGCGTTCCCCGATGACACAGCTGTCCGCAATGATTCTGGCCATTGAGGATGAAACGCCCATCCTGCGTTTTTTACGGGCCTATTTCGAAGGGCGTGGCTTTTCTTTGCTCGAAGCGACAACCGGCGCCCAAGGGCTGTCCATGGCCGCCTCCCACAATCCGGCCGTCATTCTCCTGGATCTGGGCCTGCCGGATATGGACGGGCTGACGGTTCTGGCGAGGCTTCGGGAGTGGACGCAAACGCCCATCATCATCCTGTCGGCCAGGGGCCAGGAGACCGACAAGATCGCCGGGCTTAATGCCGGGGCCGACGATTACTTGGTCAAGCCGTTTAGCGTGGGCGAGCTTGAGGCCCGCATTCGGGTGGCCTTGCGCCATGCCGCCAGGCAAGGCGCGGGTGAAGAGGAGGCGGTGTTCACCTCCGGCGACCTGCGTGTGGATTTCGCGGCCCACAAGGTCATGGTGGGGGATCGCGAGGCGCATCTGACGCCCATCGAGTTCAAGCTGCTGGCGGTCATGGCCCGCCATGCCGGCAAGGTGATCACCCAGGCCCAGCTCCTGCGCGAGGTCTGGGGCCGATCAGCCACGGAGCAAGGCCATTACGTGCGGGTCTACGTGCACCAACTGCGCCACAAGATCGAGCGCGAACCGGCTAGGCCGGTTCATGTGAAGACGGAAACTGGTGTGGGATACCGGTTGGAATAGTGGACCTGACGCCATTAATCTTACAGCGGCATGTAATGAATCGTATTGATTATACAATCATGCCACGCAAAAAGGGCCAGGAACATGTCCTGGCCCTTCGTCGTTGGGATGTCAGACCCGAGTCTTCGGTGACTACCAGCGGCTGCCGCTACGCTTGCCGCCGCCGGAGCGGGGCTTGTCTTCGGCTTCGTTGACTTTCAGATTGCGGCCGCCGAACTCCTGGCCGTCCATGCCGGCGATGGCCGCCCGGGCGCCTTCATCGTCCATCTCTACGAAACCAAAACCGCGAAGGCGGCCGGTTTCACGATCGGTAATGAGATTGACACTGATGACTTCGCCGAAGTTGGAGAACTGGGTGCGGATGTCGTCTTCGCTGGAATTGAAAGACAAATTACCGACATAGAGTTTCTTGGACATGGGTAGCTCCTGTTTTTAGCACTTCTTTTCGTATCAATTGGAGCTGTACATCAGAACGCCCAAGATCCAAAAAATCCATGCTTGTTAAAATGGACTCAACGAAAGACAAATACGCTCATCGCGGCGGATGTAAAGGGTTGGCCCCAAAATAAATTCAAAGTGGAGATTATCCTTGCAGCCCGTTGTAAAAAGCGTGTTGGGCTCCGTCGCGGCTAGAAATGAGGGGGGCGGCAACTTGGCCCGACGTGCCAGAAGTGGAGCAGGCCGGACGGAAGGTTAGCGCCGCGATATGAAACCGCTTTTGGCAACGGACATCGCCGAGGTCCTGAACAAGGAAAGGCCAATGACCTTGACGGGCAAGCCATGGACAGGAGGGAACGTGTCGGCCGCCATGCGGCGTAACCAGAAGCGATAGTCCCGGTCGAGGCCCGGCCCCTCCCAAAGCCGGCCAGACTGTCACGAGCGCCTTGAACACCCGAGGAATGCAGACAGTGCCCCCCTGCCAGCATCCTCCATGGCCAAGGGTGGTCACACGCCGATGCCGCCCGTCCACATTTTTTCCTGATGAAATGCAGCCAAGGCCGAGGCCCTGGACTGGGGTAACCGCGCACAGGGGCAGTTTTTGACCTCTTGAATCCAGGCGGTTTCGGGACAGCTTCCGGCGAAGAAGGCGGTCATGGCATCGACGAGAACAGGTTTTTCCCCTCCGCGTTGATCGCGGTCAATGTCCGGCAGCCGCGCGTGGTGCATAGTGCGGTCAACAAGCAAGGAGGTTTCCAGCTATGAGATACGAAATCCTATGCCCATATTGCCATGAAAATCAAACTGTTGCCCATCCCGGCGGCTATGCTCCAATCTATGCCGAGTGCACGTCGTGCGGCAAGCTGTTTATCATGGAACCCGAACGGCATGGCGTCGCCGTCTACAAAATCGAAGATGCGCCGTGCTGTTCCGACCCGGATTGCCTTGAAACCGAGCTTGCCGCCTCGGAGAATGACTAGCAGCTACATGGCCGGCAAAAAGGCACTGTCCGTCTTGTGTGGACGTAGACAAAAAAATCTTCACAGGCCTAGCTGCAGGCCACAATGTTCCAGCATTCAACACTGTACAGCGCTCATGGAGGTGTCGCATGGCGCATATCTTGCAAACAATCACTAAGAATCTCATTCTGGCCATCCCGGCCACCATGGTGTTGGGGTTTCTTTTCGGCCTGTCCGCCGACGTTCGCTGGCTGCGCGACCTGATCATCCCGTTCACCTTCCTCATGGTGTACCCCATGATGGTGACGCTCAAGGTGCGACAGGTCTTCCAGGGCGGCGACGTCAAAGCGCAGGCTCTCGCCCAGACCGTGAATTTCGCCGTCATCCCCTTCCTTGCCTGGGGCATCGGCCAAGTCTTTTTCGCGCAACGGCCGTTTATGGCGCTCGGCCTGTTGCTGGCCGGGCTTTTGCCCACCAGCGGCATGACCATTTCCTGGACCGGCTTTGCCAAGGGAAACGTCGCCGCAGCCGTGAAGATGACGGTTATCGGCCTTGTCGTGGGTTCGCTGGCCACGCCGCTTTATGTGCGGGCGCTGATGGGAACGGCCATTGAGGTCGATATGGCGGCGGTGTTCCAGCAGATAGGCATTATCGTGTTTCTGCCCATGGCCTTGGGGTACGCGACCCAGCGCCTGCTCGTGCGCAAGTATGGCCAGGAGATGTTTCAGAAACGGTTCGGACCGCGTTTTCCCCCGCTTTCCACCCTCGGGGTCCTTGGCATCGTGTTCGTGGCCCTGGCGCTCAAGGCCAGGACCATCATGCAGTCCCCGGAAGTGTTGCTGGCCATCCTCGCCCCGCTCGTGCTGCTGTACGCCGTCAATTTTATCTTGAGCACCTTGGTGGGCAGGCGCTTTCTGGCTCGCGGCGACGCCATCGCCATGGTGTACGGTTCCGTGATGCGCAACCTCTCCATCGCGCTCGCCGTCGCCATGAACGCTTTCGGGGAGCAGGGGGCTGACGCCGCGCTCGTGGTGGCGGCGGCCTACATCATTCAGGTGCAGTCCGCAGCGTGGTATGTGCGTTTGACCGACCGGTTTTTCGGCGCGTCCGCCGGGAAGCCCGTGACCGCCTAAAACATCAATCCGTATGGAGGAAGCCATGCTGCCGCAATACCGAAAAATATTGTATGCGACGGATTTGTCCGCAACGGCCCGCCAAGCGCTGCGCCACGTGGCGGCGTTCGAGGAACGTTTCGACGCTGCCGTGACCGTGTTGCATGTCCTCCCCGATCCGCTGGAGCTTTTCAGCGAACAGGCGGGCATGGATCTCGAGCAGGCCTTTGGCGAAGACGGCGCGCATTGGATCAACCAAGGCGAGTACATCAACGCAGGCAAGGCGATGCGACAGCGGCTGGAAGCTCTGGCCGCAGAGGACTTTTCTTCCGAGCGCTCAGCGCGCCATTTCGCCGAAGCTGAAGTCAAGATCGTCTGCGGCGACCCTGCGGAGCAAATTCTTCAGGAAGCCCAAAAAGGCGGATACGAGCTTGTCGTCATGGGGACGCACGGCCATGGCCGGCTGCTCGGCATGGTCCTTGGCAGCGTCGCCCAGCAGACGATCAGGAGCAGCAGGATTCCGGTTCTCGTGGTCCCATTGCCTGATGAATGATCGCGCCGAGTGGCTTAAGATGTCTCTCGGCAGCCCGAAAAGTCAGCAAGGGAGGAGCTTCAGGCCTTGCTTCCGGCCATCTTGACCGGAAAGTCCGCCCGGCCCGTGGCCGCACCAGGATCAACGCGGCCACGCCCAGGGCCAGATGCAACGCTGCGGTCAGCCGCGGTAATCGCCCAGCCAGTGCAGGCCCGGCGGGGATGCAATGCCGTAACGCGCGAAGATGGGCATTTGTCCCATGCCGGTCAACGCCAAGCCAGGGTCAGCCACAGGATCAGACGTTTTTGCCACCGGGGCAACACGCACCGCAAGCCAGATACCCCCGACTTTGCCGGGGGTATCTGGCTTTAATGTCGAAACAACGCCTGCCAAGCGTCCCAACTGAGCACACGTTGTGCGATAGTCTCATAACCGGTTGCCCCTGGATGATAACCGTCTCCGACGTCGTTCAAGCTGTCAAAATACACGTGTTCGCGAGTTAACGCGCGGCACATCTCTAAATACGGGACACACATTTCCTGAGAAATCTGAGCGAAAGCATCGGAAAGCTCTTCCACTCGCGCCAGATGGGCGTAGTCGAGTACGGGGGGCGGGCCTATGAACAGCACCGGAACTAAAGATGTGGCCTTCGCAAGAATAGCACGACAGGCTTCCAAAGACTGAGTCAGGGAAAGCTTCCGGCGACCATTTTCCATCTTGGCATCATTGACCCCAAATGAAAGTACAAGTTTTGCCTCATGACGTGGGAGTAGGCGCATCGGTAGTTCCCGATGCAGGCGGGCCTTGATATTGAGACTATTTTCCGAACAGACCCCAAGATTATAGACGATCAATGCCAGACCAGCCAATGGCGTGCTGGAGCAAAGACGTCCCACCCAGCCAAGATAGGCCGGGTCGCCAACGCCAAGCGTCAACGAATCGCCGACAAAAATGATACGCATACTGCTTCCTGTATAGGGCTCAAGGCATATACTATGATAGATGCAACATGGCCCCAGGGAAAGGGATATTCGCTCTTAACAGAAGGCGATCATATTGTTTTTTGATCTGATTAATACGGAGATCAAAGATTTTTTCCCTGCATTCACTGTATATATCGAAAATTTTTTGTGCAATACAATCAATATTTGGTTCAAGCGCAAAAAGATCCTTGAATAAATTGTTTTCTTTGATGGTTATCCAAAGCGATTCACGAATAGCTTTTTTAAGTAAATAAATAAAAGCTGTAGCCTGTGATGGTGTAAAATCCTGTATTGCGCGTATCCGAACGATTTCGTCGAGCAGAGGTACAATTTCATTCATTTCAGGGACAGAATTCCCGCCAGCAAGGGCGTTCAATATGCCGTGCATGCCAATTTCAAAATGATACCGAACTGGGTTGGTAAATGGATCGTTATTTGTTTTCCATAATTTTGCTGTCAGTTCAGAGTATGTCGCCATAATCAAATTAAACCATTGATCGAATATGACCTTTTTCTCTTGTTGGAAATAGTCGATCAATGTCGGCGTGTTATGCACTTTCCCTCCTCTAGGGATGAAGTTAGACGTATAGTTGCGCCCTTTTGTCAGTAAATTCGAGGATGCCGGATTCGAAGGATCCACTTCTGTTCAGCAAATGCGTGGCAGTTGTTCCCCTTCGAGCATTCCAAGAAGCCGGCGTCCTCCAAGACCTGTTTTGAGCACCACTTTCCCAGGATGAGCGTCTGTGACCGCTCCGATACGGACTGCGCCAGAACAGAGTGGATCTTCACGCAGGATGTCCAACGCGGCAGCGACCTTTGCTTCAGGGACGAAGCACAAAAATTTTCCCTCATTGGCCAAGTAGAGCGGATCCAGTCCCAGTATGGAACAGGCGCCGCGCACCTCCGGCCGGACTGGGATGGACTCTTCAATGAGTTCACAGCCAACATTGGAGGCGGCCGCGATCTCGTTGACTGTCGTGGCCAAACCTCCACGTGTGGGGTCGCGCAAAACATGGACCTCTGGGACGGCACGAAGCAACCGAACGATCGCGTGGTTGAGGGAGGCCGCGTCGGAAATCACCGGGCAGTCCAACGACAGCCCTTCGCGAGTCGAGAGGATGGCCAGACCGTGATCTCCCATGGTTCCCGTAAGCAGGATGGCGTCTCCGGGGCAAGCCCGCTCGCCAGCAGGGGTGGGATCCAGGAATATTTCCCCAATGCCAGTGGTATTGATGAAAATCTTGTCCACCGTTCCCCGAGGCATGACCTTGGTGTCGCCGGTCACAATCTGGACGCCGGCCTCGTTGGCCGCCGCGCCCATGGAGGCCACTATCTTTTCGAGGACATCGAATTCGAGTCCCTCCTCGATGACAAAGCCGCAGGCCAGACAACGCGGAATTGCGCCGAGCATGGAGACGTCGTTGACCGTGCCATGCACGGCTAGCGAACCGATGTTGCCCCCTGGAAAGAAGATCGGGTCCACGGTGAAGGTGTCCGTACTCATGGCCAGGGGGCCCGTAAGATCCAGCCGTGCCGCGTCATTGAGGCGATTAAGCTCCGGGTTGCCGAGATATTTCAAAAACAGTCCGGTGATCAATCGATGGGAAGCCCGGCCGCCACTGCCGCAATCCAGAAGAATTTTCTCTGCCATGTCACTCCACCTGATATTTGTAATATGCCGCGCAGGAACCCTCGGTGGACACCATGCAAGGCCCGACGGGATGCGACGGCGTGCAGACCACTTTAAAGAGCGGACATTGGTCCGGACGGAGACGGCCCCGCAGCACTTCGCCGCATTTACACCCCGGCAATGGCGGGCATTCCTCGATGTGCAGGTCAAATTGTTTTTTCGCATCGAACGCCTCGAAGGCGTCGGCAAGTTCCAGACCGGAAGCGGGAATGGACCCGATGCCGCGCCACAGCGCGTCGGATGGCCGGAAGACCTGGTACATGATGTCGCGGGCGTGTTTGTTGCCCTCGTCGGCAACGGCCCGGCGATAGCAGTTTTTCACTTCGACCCGGCCCTCCCTTTGGCAATGGGCCAGGAAAAGCAGGGAACCGAGAATGTCCATCGGCTCGAAGCCGGTGATGACCGCCGGTTTGCCGAAGCGGGAAGCTATAAATCTGTAGGGCTCGATGCCAATGATGGTCGAAACATGTCCGGGCAGGAGAAAAGCGTCGATCCGCGCACCGTCGTCGGCGAGCAGGACTTCCAGCGCCGGGGGCACCAACTTATGGAAAGAAAGCACCTTGAAATTGTCGATGCACTGCTCCTTGGCCATGAGCACCGTACCGGCCACGGTGGGCGCGGTCGTTTCGAAGCCTACCCCGAGAAATACCACCGTGTCGTCAGGATGCTTACGGGCCAGTGCCAGGGCGTCAATGGGGGAATAGACTACAGCCACGCGGGCGCCTTCGGCCTGGGCCGTTTTCAGATTGCGCCCGCCCTGGCCGGGGACACGCATGAGATCGCCGAACGTGGCGAGGATCACGCCTGGTTTGCCGGCAAGATCCAAAAAGGCGTTGACTTCGGCTTCATGGGTGACGCAGACCGGGCAACCCGGGCCGGACAAATGCACGACATTTTCGGGCAACAGCGAACGCAGGCCGCTTTGAAAAATGGCCACGGTGTGCGTGCCGCAGACTTCCATGAACCGCAGTTCGCCGGTCAGCTCGTCCTTGAGGCGTCGCAACAACTCCAGACATCGGACAGGATCTCGGAATTGTTGAAAAAATTTGTCATCCATCAGCGTCAGTCCCTCCGGAAGATGCCGGCCGTGAGGTCCGGGGCTGCCGCCGAGGACACGGCCGTCCCCGCATTTTCCTGGCCGACGCGCAGGCGGCACAGCGTCTCTTCGGCCTCGGCGGCGTCCATGACGCGCAGGGCAAAGCCCGCATGCACGATCAAATAGTCGCCGCTGGACGGCGGGTCGGGCAGCAGCAGCAAAGAAGCCTGGAGGGTTGTTTGCCCGCAACCCAGGCGGCAGATCGCAACGCCATCCGCCATGCGGATGATTTGAGCCGGTACGGCAAGGCACATGGTTTTTCTCCTTGGGGCGGCGGCTTGTCGCGGAGGGGCGTTGCCCGTAGCCGCCTAGGGTTGCGCCGTGGCGAACAGGGCCTCGGCCAGGTAGGCAGACCCCTTTTCCACAGCGTATGCATAAGGCATATCCCAATGGAACCGGGCGCTCATGGCGATATGCGGCAAGGGGACGAAGCGGATGTCCCGTGTCAACAGCGCTTTATAGCAGGGGTCTGCGACAATGAGGTCCACGGCCGGATCGTCCAGGCGCGCGGCAATGGCCTGTTCGCCGTCCGTGTCCAGGTCCTGGGGACCGCGTGCCGCGAGCTTCCCCAGACAGCCCGGAGCAGCGTGAAACAGCGCCTCGCTTGGCGTCACGGACACCACATCCACCTCGGGCAGGCCAAACTCCTGGCACAAACAGTGCTTGAGGCCGTAGCTCAGGACCGGCTCGCCAATGACCAGGGCGTGCCGGAACGGCGCCGGACGCGCAGGTTGGCTCGCCGCCGTGCCGGGGCGGCCTTCCAGCAAGGCCAGGACATCGGCCAAGCCCTGCCGACCGACCGGCAGCCCTACGACATAGGGGATCTGATAGGTTGCATACATGAAATCGGCCAACGCCAGACCGCTGGTGGAGACCACCAGGTTGCAGGCGGCGGCCGGGGCGTCTCGGATGGCCTGGACCGGGTCGGCCTGACCGGGGCGATGACAGGAAAAAACACCGATCAGGGAATGGCCGGCCTGCTCCAGGGCGCCCAGCAACGGCTCGATGTGGGCCTGCTTGCCCGTGGACAGGTGGATGGCTCCCAATACGTTGAGGCTCTTTGGCCGCTTGGCGACCGGCGCCCCCATAAACTTGCGGGCCAAGGCCAAAAACGCCTTGGCCGCTCCTTCGGGATAGGGTTCGGAGCCGGCGGTGGGCACCATGAAGGTCGGCAAACCGGTGCGGGCTTCGAGGGTTCGGGCAAAGCCCTTGAGATCGGTGCCGATGATCTCGGAGATGGGCGTGCCGGCCAGGGCCACGAAGCGTCGGTTCAGTCCCGTGGCCACCGTGGCGATATTGCCGATGAATTTGTCCTCGTTGCCGAGGATGACATCCATTTCCAAAAGTCCGGCCCCGACCACTGTGGCCGGCCCCCGGTACCAGCGCGGTTCGTCTTCGATATTGATATGCCAGGCCCCGCCGGCCGGGCCGTAGATCACCACCAGCCCGTCAAACTCGTACAGGGCCGAGCTGACGCCGAAATACCCCGTGGCCAAGGGCAAAAGTTTATGGAAAATTTTCATGCTCTCCATCCTTGCGCGGTTGTCTGCGGACAAAGACCGTGGCGGCGACGCGCGGGCCGGCCTCAGATGAGAAACTGGTGTCGATAAATCCAATCCTGGTTGCTGACCGGATGCGCCAAGGCATCCCGGGTCTCCGTGAGCATCCAGACGGCGTTTTCGTAGCCGTAGTGCTGCTCCTGGTAACGCGAGAGGGGCACATTGACCGCCTTGGCGCAAAACATGCCGGCATCCACACCGTAGGCCACGTCCACATGGTCAAAGGCGGCGGTTTCCCCGCACAGGTTGGGATGGGAGACGTTATACACCCGGATATGGGGCGCACGTTCCCGCAGGTGTTCGATCAGCGTCCACTCGTAGGGCTTGAAGGTGCCGCGCCCGAAAATGCTGTCCACGGCAAGGCCCGCTTCCACGAAGGCCAGGGCCAGTTCGTAGGGACTGCCGTTGATGGAGCAGCCGATGGCGAGGGTTTTGCCGCGCAGGGCCTCGAAGAGGGGCGCGGCGGTCTGGCGGGCGACCGCCTCGGCCTCGGTCGTGTCCAAGGTCCGGCCCAACGTTTCTCCGATCTGGCGGTATTGGTCGGCGATGGTCCCGAACCCATAGGCCGTGGGTACGAACAGGGACGGAATGCCCATCTCCTTGGCCATGCGTCCGGCCAGGCCATTGGCCAGCGGGTGCAGGACCAGGGAGCGGCCGGCCGAGGCCAGACGGGAAAATTCCTCCAGGTCCGCGCACAGCGGAATTTGCGTGATGCGCGACACGCCGGACGCCTGGAGCACGGCATAGAGTTCCCCGTCCGGCCCAAGCGGCACGAAGGTACCGAGCAGGTTGACGGCGTCCGGGTCGGAATGGCGGGGCGCGTGCTTGAGGAATTCGTAAAACGAGGTGTAGGCCGAGGTGAAAGGGGATTCCTTGAGGCCGATGGTGATCGGGGCCATGGCGCCCAGGATGATACGGCGTCCGGTGGCGGCTTCCAGGCGTTCGATGACGCCGGTGAAATCCGTGCCCAGGATGTAATCCGGGCAGCCGACAATGAGGAAAACGGCCTTTTCCATGCGTGTGGCCAGGATATCCCGCACGCCCTGTTCGATCTTTTCCAGATGCTTGCCCAGGGTCATGTCCACTTCCGTGAGGCACAGCATGTAGAAGCGATCGCCAAATCCCCGGGCATGGGCCATGAAGGCCGAATGGCGCAGGCAGGCCGACGGGCCGACCATGATGCACAGGGATTCGGGCAACAGCAGGGATGTCTCGATCACCCCCCAGCCGGCGAGGTTGGGTCCGACGCCTTCAAGGGGCGCGAAGGGAAAATCCTCCCGGCACGTGAGCCGCTCCATTTCGATGCAGGCGTGTGATGCGCGCATGTCGATTCTCCTGCGGTCCGGCTTGGGATACGGGCCGCTTTGCCGGGTCAGGCCGGCATCCGTTTGGCCCCGAAGGCGGCCAGGGTGCGGGCCAGACGGAAAAATTGAAGCGAGGTGGCGAGGGTGCGGTCGCCCTCCACGATGGTCTTGCCTTCTTCCTCAAAGGCATGAATAGCCCGGTCGCGGGGGATGATGCCGAGGATGGTGGTGTCCATCTCTCGGGCAAAGGCTTCCACCCGGGCCTGTTCGTCCGGCATGTCGCGGCAGTTGAGCACCAGGCCGCCCAGTTCGGCATAGTGGCGGTCCGCGAAGTGGCGCAGGGCCAGAATGATGTTGCGGGCGGCCAGCAGGGCCATCTTTTCCCCCGAAGTCACGATGACCACCTTGTCGGCAAAGCCCTCGCGCATGGGGACGGCGATGCCGCCGCAAACGACGTCCGCCAAAATATCGTACAGCACGACATCCGGGGCATATGTCTCGTACGCGTTCATTTCTTCCAGCAGCTCGAAAGCGGTCAGCATGCCCCGGCCGAAACAGCCGACGCCGGGCGTGGGGCCGCCGACCTCCAGGCAGGCTGTCCCGCCAAATCCCGTCCGAATGATGTCGCTTAGCTGCTCCGGACGGCCCTGTTCCTGCAAGTGTTGCAAAATGGGAGGCGGCGTTTTGCCGCCCAGCAAATTGATGGTGGAGTCCGTTTTCGGATCGCAGCCGATCTGCATGACCTTATAGCCTTCGAGACTCAAAGCGGCGGACAGGCTCGATGTCACGGTCGACTTCCCGATGCCACCCTTGCCGTAGATGGCGATCTTAATCATGCGCTGCTCCTTGCATCTTCAGGGAATCCCCCCGGCCGGCGGCAATGGTACGCCCCGCGCGTTGCAATACGTTTTTTGCCTCGGTGATGGAAACATACCGCTTTTTTGCAGTGATCTGGAATTCGTATTCGATCTTGTCTTGCTTGCTTTGCCTGAAGGGATTGCAGTTCGGCATGATGACATTGGCGCCGCCCTGGGTCAGCGCCCGATACTGTCCCTGCTCGGGGTCCAAGGTCGCCACGGTGTTGGCTGCCGCCAGATGGGTATTTTGGGTCACGATGCGCGTCAGGGCGAACACTCGCAACATGCGTTCCATGTCCCCGGCAGAGGCATCGCCCAGAGGGGTGTCTTTGTCCGGGATGAAGGGGCCAATATTGATCATATCTGGCTGAAATTCCTGAAAAAAGACGATATCGTCCGCCAGGTCTTCCAATGTCTGCCCCGGCAGGCCCACGATATTGCCCACGCCGGTCTGATAGCCCAGGGCGCGTATTTCGCCGAGGGCGCGCACCCGGTTGGCCAGCGTGCGGCCGGGGCGCATCCGGGCATAGAGCTCGGGGTTCATGGTCTCCTGTTTCATGAGATAGCGGCTGGCCCCGGCATCCCTGAAGGCGCGCAGATCCTCTATCGAACGCTCGCCCAGGCTCAACGTGACGGCGACCTCCGTCTGGTCCAAAATTCGGCGCAATATGGAGCACATGCGCTTCCGCGTGTAATAACCGTCCTCACCGGACTGGAGGACCACGGTGCGCAAGCCGGCCGAGGCAATAGACAAGGCCGTGTCCACGATCTGGTCCTCGGACATGCGAAACCGCTTGATGGCGCGATTGCTTTTACGCAAACCGCAATAAAGATCATCGCAACAGCAGTAGTTGGAAAAGTGCACCACGCCCCGCAACTGCGCCGCATCGCCGCAATATCGCCTGCGGACAAGATCGGCTTCCCGAAAAAGCGTTTCCTGGGCCGCTTGGTCACGGAGGGCCTCGACAATCTCTACTCTGTTCATGGCCGCGTCCTTATTAACCGCTATTTCACATCTCGTCTTAAAACCCGTCCGGCGTCATGGTCCTCTATGTGCAAGACACAGGCGTTACAGGGATCGAAGGCGTGGATGACGCGAATGAGTTCCAGCGGATTGGCCGGGTCCGCCACCGCTGTAGCTTGCAGGGCCTGTTCGAGAGGCCCTGGCGTTCCATCGCTGCTGCGGGGGGAAAAATTCCAGAGGGACGGTACAAACGTTTCATGCAGGACAATCCGCCGATTCTCGAATCGAATGTGGTGGACAAGGGCGCCCCGCGCAAGTTCCGCCGTTCCGAAGCCTTCGCCGTTCTCGGGCATGTCCCAGGCCCCCTGTGACACGGTGTTTTCCTGCTCCAGGCACTGATCGAGTTCTTGCAGCCATGTTTCGGCGGCCTGGACACAGGCTGCGGCCTCGAGCCCTCTGGCCACGACGCGGCCAATCGTCGAATTGAGGCCCGCCAGGGGCAGACGCAGCTTCTTGAGGGCCCCGTCCACCAAGGGCCGGATCAACGGATTCCCTTGCGCGTAAGCACCGACAAGACGCGCCAGAGGACCCACCTCGCAGGCTCGCCCGGCATGGCGGAGGATACCGATCCAGTGAAAGTCTTCGTTGTTCCATTGATAAACCGATCTCTCCGCACCGAAGCGCAGACGATAGTGTTCCGCATCCCGGGCGGTCCAAGCCGGTTCCTTCTCCTCGGACACAAGCTTCGGGTCGGCTGTTTGTCGCCGGCCGGCCTCTTGCGCCGTGAAGACGCCACAAGGATAAAAGGGGGCGTCTCCATCCGACGCCGGGAACTCCCCCCAGCACAGGAAGGCGTCGGTCTGGCCGGTCACATCCCAATCCCGGTATATTTCTCCCAGAAGAAGGGCATCGGGCAAAAAAGTTTCCAGCATGAATTGCCGGCACTCCCGCAGTGATTCTGAACATTGCGCACGCACCGATAGCGCAAGGTCCAAGGAGTTTCTGGCCGTAACGCCGTCGATTCTGCCCCATTCGCCACTATTCCAGGTCGGATCTATCGCCATGAAGCCGCGAAGCATTCCTTGGATTCGGGACAAGTTGGCGCGGACCGCCACGGCGTTTGGGATATGACTCAGGATGAGCAGACAGGCTTCTGGAGATGCGGTGTATGCCGGATGATCCCTGTTTCCCACGGAAAAAAACTTCCCACCTTCTCCCGTGGCCTGGGCGGCAAGGCGTTGGAGGGCTTCCCGGTAAAAGCGATTTTCGACTGGGAGGTGCGCAGTGACTGCACGGGCGTATTGGGCAGTTGCACCGGGACTGGCCCGCAATGCGCGGCCAACATTGATCCAGTCGTTGACATAAAACAAATAAAAAGAAGTAAGATGATCAATGAGGGATTGTAGACAGTGCACGATATTACGTAGCAAGCGGATAGATTTTGGAATTTCAAGGCCTATGGCTTGTTCCAGAGCTCGTGTTGCCGCCAGCACGTGACCGGAACTGCAAAGAGAGTATTCATGTTTAATGTTGCATATTATATTTGATAAATTTGTTGAACCGAAAAGTAAATCAATTTTGCCAATCATTTTGCCTGTGATCCAGGCATCTTTAACTCGGTTTTTTGAAATATCAACGCAAACAATAAATTTATTTTCTTCATAAACCGTAGTTTGTAAGTCGTTTTTAATGCTATATTTCATGGCTGATTTGTGAGCATTCAATTTCTATTAGAATTTGCTTAGTTCTAAGCACATTGAATCCACCATTTGCCAAGATCGCAAAAACACTCGACGCCTGGCAACGTCAACAACTATCGTAAGCAGAACAGCATTGAACGGTTAAAACTTAAACCACATCCCGGTACTGTGCGTGCTGCGAAAATAGAAACGCGGGTGGTACATATAATTCTATTAATATGAATAATAAAATAAAAATAATAAAATAGTGCTACCCAGCGCTCCCAAAACATTGCCGCCGGAAATATTCATTTTAAAAATCATACCGGCTCCCTGCAATGCCGCTTTCAACGCGCCCCGGGAGTGCTTGCACAAGCCGATTAACAGCAATAGCACCTGTGCAGTGACAGGGGATGACTTTTGTAGGATTCAACTCTCGTAGCGCAACCATGGTTTGATTCAGACAATATTCCTCTGATTCGAGCAGGTGGAATCCACCAATTATCGCCTTTATTTGTTTTATTTTTGTAGTTTTTACAATGTAATTTATTGTATTGATCAAGCCAGCGTGTGCACAACCCACAACAATAACAAGTCCATCCTTGGTTGATATCCATAAGGCCAAGTCATCTTCGATAGGATCGATATGTTTCCTGTCTGGATCAAGGAAAAAATTCCCGTTTCCGCCCTCAAATGTCGCAAGACGAGGGATTGTTCCAGATAGGCCTATGGACTCAGTGAGCAGAACAGGGTTTTGAACCCAATGGAGAGCATCAGGATGAATTTTGGAAAGTGATTCCTTTGATTGATGTGGTATTCCGATTGGGTTAATTGTATTTTGCTTTTGGCAATACTTTGGACAAATCGCCTCGGGATGACAAAATATTTTGAGGTACTTTGCCTGAGCCGTCACAGAGGGAATTCCCCCTGTGTGGTCATAATGGCCGTGGCTAAGGACAAGGATATCAGTCGATTGTAAATCGATACCCAGGCGTTTCGCATTTTGGGGCAAGGCATCTCCCTGTCCTGTGTCGAAGAGGATGCGCTTCCCATCGGCCTTGATCCAAAATGACAAGCCATGTTCGGCCAGAAAACCAGTGTGTGCCTTGTCGTTGACGAGGATGGCGATTTTACAACTGTGGTGTGTATTTTCATTACACATTATTTGCATCTCTCTGTGGCTTATAAAAAAGTAGATCACCTTTTGTCGTTGTGCATACTTTATTCTCATGCAGGAGCTTATCGATTAATTTTACGACTTCCGTGGGATGAAGGCTAAGTCCGGTCGCAATATCAGCAACTGTACAGGGGCGACGTTCAAGAAGAGAAAGAATAGCCGTAGTATTTTCATATTGAACAGAAGATGTTACTTCATTGTTCTGAATTGGTTCGCTGACAATATCAACTTCACCAGAGAAAAAAGACGCTATTTCCTCAAGGCGTTTGCGTGGCAGGCAGGTGGCATATGTTTCGGCTCCAGGACGGAAAACACTATTGAGCTGCAACCTGGCTGGGTTGATTTGCCGAGTGAGTGCTGCAATGTTTTCGATTGCTCGCTCTGTGCTGTTGATTTCAGCGAGAAGCATTATTTCAAGCCAGACCTGTCCTTGAAATTCCCGTACAAAGGTTGTGATGCCATCGACCATCTGGGAAAATGAAATGGATCGGTGGGGGCGGTTGATCAGTTCAAAAACAACCTCGTCCCCCGCATCCAATGATGGCAATACGAAATCCGCATCTTGAAGGGCTTGGCGTACTGTATGATCCCAAAGTAACGAGCCGTTTGTAATGACAGCGAGAGGAATGTCGGTGATTTCTTTAAGTCTTTTAATTATCTCGCCAAGTCCGTTATGTAGCGTTGGCTCTCCTGATCCGGCAAGCGTTATGTAATCAGGCTTTACCGATTCAGCCAATCGTTCCTTGACAGATTTAATGATGTTTTCAATCGGGGTGTATTCTTTTCTGGCAACAGTCTTTTTTGTCGTCCGCCCGAGTTGGCAATATATGCAGTCATAGCTGCATGTTTTATACGGAACAAGATCAACCCCTAGCGATCGGCCTAAGCGACGCGAGGGGACTGGCCCATAAACATAGGTCGTTTTGGCAGTGCTCATGTGCGTTTCTCTGGTTGCGTAAAGTGATAAATGCATCAGGGGCGTTTTTTACTCACTAAGCGTGATTGCTTTTTGAGGACAAGAAAAGACACAAACCCCGCACTTGACGCAGTGTTTGGTGTCGATCACCGCTTTTCCGTCGGACAAGGAAATCGCACCCATGGGGCATGCGTCGACGCACGTTCCGCAACCACAGCACATTTCCTTGTTGACCATTGGTCTTTTCTTTCCTTGCCGTTTCTGATCGGCAACAGGGGCGTCCACTGCGGATCCGGTCTGCCCGTTGCTTTTCGATTCAAGGTAAGGTTGCCGGCCGGGGATGAAGTCCCGCGCGAAAGTGACGCCTCTGCGGCAAATTCCTCCCCCGGGCCGGGACCGGAGCCCAGTTCGGGATTGCATTCCCCGCCGCCCACCGCCGCGTTTGCCCTGTCCGCCATTCATCGCGCCCTCCAGTCGGACAGGGGCAACCATGCGTCTGGCTTGGGCCGAAAAAAAGCCGGGCCTTGTCGCGAGTGCTTGTTCAGACGTTCCACGAAAAATCTCCTTGTTTTGAAATTGTTGTCTGGACATCAGCTTCACCGATGCCCTGGTAGTGCTTTTGCACTATATGTGAGGACGGTGTTGCTCTATCACGTTTTATCATTGCATGTATTCCCTACAAAAAATTGTTCAGGACGGTATTCGTCCGGGAGGTGCGCCGTGCCTTTTACACAAGGGATACCGGCTTCGCGGGAGATGTGAGACAGCAAATTGTCTATGTTGTCACAATAACCGTTTAGGTTGACCCATTTCCCTTCTTCCTTGTGCGCAAACGTACATGTACACCAATGAACAACTTCCGCGCCTTTTGATTTCAATATTTTTGCCAACGCGACACAACGATCCCCGGGGCAGTGACAAGTCATGACGCCGACAAGTTCAGGATGGTTGGTCCCCGCAAAACCTTGGGAACCACTGGCAAGGCAGGAAAGACAGCCGGTGAGGGGGCACGTCGTTTCATTCTTTTCGCAACGGATCAATCCAATTTTGGTCATGCCACACTCCTTGCGACAATCATCGATTGTCGATGTAATGCTCCAGGGTCATTGTTGATGTTTGAAAATAGTCAGCCGCTTGACGCCTTGTATCTGTCTGTAATTCCCACCCTGGCTGACGCAGCGAAGCACCTTGTCTGGGTCAGAAACCACGGTTCCGCACAAGGCATCCACCCTGTGATCGAACAGCAGCGGCGTGAACGGCACCGAATCTCCCAGCATGAGCACGAATGCGTCGGGCCGGCACAGGCGGATGAGCCCGTCAAACGTATGGTTGGTGATGGAGGTGCCGGTAATGGCTACGACATCGGCCTGTGGCAGGAACTCTTCAGCCTGTTCGGGGCCGAAATCGCCTTCATGGGGATTGTTTTCCAGAACCCAGAGGTTGGCGGCCTGTTGTCGGACCTTGGGAAGGAAGGGAAAGTGGCCGATGACCGCCACGTTTTTTCCGGTCCCCTTTTCCAGGAGGATGTCTCCGGCATTGCGCTCCACCATGACGGACTCGTCCACGGGCAAGAGGGAATTGATGGTGGCCATGCCAATGGCCGCTTCCAGCAGGCTTTGCGAATGCACCAAGGAGACAAGTTCCTCGGCGTTTTTTTCCAGAAGGAAACCTGGTTCCGCCACAAGGGGCGGTGACTGGCGCAAGGCATCCTTGGGCAACGTCGCGGCCAGCCCGCAACGCCGGGTGACCACTGCGGTATGAAATACGCCCTGGCGAATATCCATGACCGGACAATCGTAGTCGAGCACGCATGTGAGTTCTTCAAGCAATGTCATGAACGTTCCTTGTGCTTGTTTGTTCCCGGAGGAGGGCAAAAGCTCAAAGGGCCTTGGCGCAAAACCGTTCCCAGCCCATGAGTGCCGCCGCGCCGGCGATGGTCGTGCCGTAAAAAATGATCGGGCGGTCATCGAGAAATGCGCCCACGGTATCGTTGGCCAGGGTGGACCCCGTAACCACGAGCAGATCGGCCCGAGCCAAGGCATCGTCCTTCTGATCCGGCCCTAAAATTTCGGTGTTGTATTGGACCGTGCCGATATTGTCCGGGTCGAGATCGAGCACCTGCAGGGCAAACCGTTCGCTCAGGGCCTGGATGATCTTGGGCTGGAATCCGACCTGCGTGATGCGGACGTCGCCAAAGCGCTCGCCGATGTAGCTGCTGAATTTCGCGGCGCATTCATTGGGTTCCTTGTCGCGGCAATGAATGGTGCGATCGCACAGTCCCAATCCCCGCACCGTGGCGTTGACCGAAGCCACGAACACCGCCCGGCGGAAGTTGTTTTCCAGCGGCATCGCGGCGACATCGGCCAAGGTTCCGGAAAAATCCCCGAAGCGGTCGGTGAAGGCCTGTCCCTTGGCGCCCCGGAACTCGGCTTCCATGAGTCGTTCCTTGCCCTTTTGCAGGGGGAAATCCTCACCCTCGGGATCGCCTATGGCCTCATGGACGGTCAGCGTTCTGGCCTTCACCGCGATGGGTTCGCGAAGCAGGTCGTGTTCCTCCCACAAGGCCAGGGCCTTGCGTCGGACAAGTTCAAGCGTTCCAGGTTGCATGGCCTCACTCCTTTGGTGTGTACGGGAAGGCAACATTCAATGTTCGAGTACAATACGCATTCAGTCGTAAGCGGCCATGACATCCGGAGACTCATGCAGGAGGGTTTCGGCTGTCGCCGCCATGTTGCTGTCCGCCCAAAACGGCAGTTTTCGATGCGCGTTAAAATAATTGCGGGGGATGGGATGGGTCCCGACCACCACGGGAACTTTGTATTGGGATTCGATAAACGTCTTGAAATGACTCAGATGGGGGCATGGCGGGTAGCCGACGACCAAGCCTGTGGCCAGATGGACAACTGTTGCGCCATTTTTGATAAATTCCGCCGGAACATATTCTACGTTTCCTCCAGGGCAGCCGCCGCAGGAAGCGAAACCGACAATGGATACGCTTTGTTCCTCGGCGTAACGGGCGAATCCGCCCCGGCGTTCCCGCAGCGCCCGAAAACACTTGCCGGCCCCACAATTTCCGTACCGGGCGCAGATGATGATGCCAATGTTGACCATGTGTTTTTCCTTCTCGACGGAACTCCCGTCACCCGGAACGGGTGGCGGGAGTCTCGCGTCATGGCCGTACGCCATCAGCCCTGCGTGGTTGCCTCATCCATCTTGGCCAGACGTGCCTTGATGGCCGCCAGGGAATTTTCCATGGCCGCGGCCTGCTGCCGCAGATATTGTCGTTCCATCTCCGGCGTGGCCGAGCCTGCGACGGGCCCGACCGGTGCGGCGCCCATGAAATTCGAACGCCAAACACCGCGAAAGCCACCCCGGCTGAAGCCGCCGCGACATCCCCGGCCAAAGCCGCCCTGGCCGAAGCCGAGCCGTTGTCCGCCCCAACCCGGAGCACTGGCAAACCCGGGCGTATTCGCCCCCGAGCAATAGCCCATAGAGCGTCCCGTCCCGGACCCCATTCCGTTAGGTCCTGTTCCATCACCGCGTGGCATGATGCATCTCCTTTCGGTTAGAGGGTTATTGCCTCGCCATGGCCGCCCCGCAGGCGGGGCAACGCATGGTGGTGCAGGCGACTCCCGGCGTATGCGGTGCTGTTTGGCCGCACTGCGGGCATACGCACAGGTCTGCCCCCGTTTGCATGGAGCCGGCATTGCCGGGCATACCGCCCGCGCGGCCGGCTTGCCCGAGGCCGCGGCCCTGTCCTTGGCCGCACCGGCCGCCACCCTGGCCACCTTGTCCTTTGCCCTGACCCTGACCGCACCGGCCCTGGCCACCTCTTCCACCTTGCGTCGCACAACCTTGCCGCATAAAAATATCCTCCAGTTAAAAGGGGAATCCCTTTGCTCGCGTCTGTTTTTCCCGCCATGAAGGCTCATGATGCCTATTGCCCATCACAAGGCCCCGATCCGTTGTTGGTTGCATCGGCAGCCAGTCGTCCCGCCGCTTCTCCGACCGTTTCCTCCCTGGACAAGGGCATGTGCTCAATGAAATCAAGGCCGGCCCGGGATACTGCATTGAGAAATCCAGGATGGGGAGAACTGGCCAGCAGCGCCTGGGCCCCGGCGTCTCGCAGGTTGCGCAGAAAGTGCATCATGGCACCCCTTCCGCGACCGGCCTGTCGGGTATTTTCCAGGTAATGGAACGACATGTCCGCCAAATTCACCAACGTGAATCCAGTGGCCCGGTCGAAGCGGGGATCGACCAGGGAATCCAGCGTCGGCCCTTGGCTTGGCACGGCCACGACATACCCTCCGTCGACAGGCTGGGCCGCCCGAAGCCTTGCCGCATCCTGACCTTGCGCTACTTCGTAATGCCCCCCCTCGATGCGAAGCGCCGCGCCGCCAACCAGGGCCCGAGCCACACGGGTCCTGGCTTCGGCCAGCACCCGGCCAAACGTATGCCGGGAAACCCCCATGCCCACGGCGGCCGCTTCAGTGGTCAGACCTTCCATGTCGGCCAAGCGCAAAGCCTCCAGGCCCTCTATGGAAAGCCGGATTTCCACGAGTTCGCACAGTGGAATGCCTTGCGGCTTAAAATAGGTTGCCTTGGGGATACCGGCCACCCACCGGCGCAGACGAGGACGTGGCATGCAGGACTCCTTTGTTTTGCTCAAAAGAGCAAATAATGCTCAAAAGGACGAGGTCAAGGGGTCCGGCATCTTTTTTTCCCATTTGAGCATAACACGGTCCGGTCCGCTTGCTCGCATCGGTTAGCCGCCAATGGCCGACATCCCCCTCTCGCCGCGATCCCCCTCGGCGGCCAACACCTCGAAGCCCAGTGGCTTATGGCGCAAGGCCATGGCGATGACACGCCGTACTGTTGGCAGACCGAGTCTCGGATTGCGTAGCAGCGGTCGCAGCCGATACTCACATCCGGCGAAAAGACAGGTCCGCAGCTTCCCATCCGCCGTTATGCGTATCCGGTTGCAGCTTTTGCAGAAATGGTCAGTAAGGGGAGAAATGACGCCAAATCGTCCCTGTCCTCCGGCGATTCGGTACATCCGGGCAGGACCGGCGGTGTCGTGCCGCTGCGCTTCGGGAATAAGTTCTACTTGGCGGGAAGCCAGAAGCAGCGCGTCGCGCGCGGAGACGAAAAGCTCAGGTCGCCAGGAACGGGCGCTGCCAATGGGCATGAATTCGATGACACGCACGTCCAGGGGGAGCTTTTCAGCCAAGCGGACAAAAGCGGGAATTTCGGCGTCGTTGATGCCGCGCAAGGCCACCACGTTCAGCTTGACTCGCAGGGAGGCGCGGAGACAAGCGTCGATGGCCTGCCGGACGGCGTCGAGGTGATCGCTCCCGGTGATGCGGGCGTAGGTCGCCCGGTCCAAGCTGTCGAGGGAGATGTTGACCGCCGAAACGCCGCAGGCAGCCAGTGGCTCGGCGTACCCGGCCAGCATGGTGCCATTGGTGGTCAACCGCAAGTCTGTGTCCGGGAACCGGCGGCGAATGGCTTCCACGAGAACCAGGAGGCTCTTGCGGGCAAAAGGTTCGCCGCCGGTGAGACGAACCTTGGTGATGCCCATTTCCCGGGCAAGCGCCACCAGATCGAGCAGTTCCTCGTAACGCAGGATGTCTGCGTGGGGGATAAAAGGGATCTGGCTGCCAGGGCGGCAGTACAGACAGGAGAGGTTGCAGCGGTCGGTGACGGAAAGGCGCAGGTAATTTACCGTACGCCCCCGGCCGTCGGAAACAACAGACTGGCTGGCGGTCATCCCCGGGCCTCCGTGGAAAAACGCTCCCGTATTTTTCTTCTTGAGCAATGCGGGTCAGTTCGCCCCTGGAGAGAGAGCTTGCTGCGATGCGCAAGACTTCTCGCGGCTGTCGCTGCTCCGACGACAATTTCCACCTTGAAGCACGCTTGGAGGGGAAGCCCCCTCCAAGCGACTAACCCAGGCCGCCGCCGCAGGTATTGTTCTGCGAAAAAACCTGAAGGTGACCGTGCAGGAAAGCTTCGATGGCCTCCTGAACGGAAGTGGCTTCCCCTCCATGGTAGACCTGGATGCCGACCTGCTGAAAGCCCATAAGAGGGCGCATCCCCATGCCTCCGGCCAAAAGGACGGTAATGCCGTTTTCGGACAAGTAATTGACCGGAGCCATACACCCGCCTTGCACATGCGGGACATTGGGCAGCGTGCTGACCTGGGCGATCTGTCCCTCTTCCACTTCGACGACCGTATAGCAGTCGCAGTGGCCGAAGTGAGCCCCGAGAGCGCTTTGCATTCCTCCTGGCTGGGAGGATGGAACGGCGATGCGATAATTTTCCATGGTCATGATCCTATTGTTCGGGCCGCGCGTATTCGCTGGCCAGTTTATCAATGGCCTCCCAGAGGTCGGCGACGATGCCAGCCAGGGGACCACCGTATTCGGGCAATGTTTTTTTGGCCACCATGGCCCGTGTCACATCCGGGTGGTGCGGCAACCGGCCGAGCAGCGCATAGCCGTGCTCGGCACAAAACGACTCGATCCGGGTGGACTGTTCTTGGTTGAGGTCGGCCTTGTTGATGATGACGGCGGCCGGCAGATGGAACTGATCGCACAGGCCCGCCACGCGCATGAGATCGTGCGTGCCGGAGGGGGTCGGCTCGGTGACGAGCACGGCCAGTGTCGCGCCGGACAGGGAGCTTATGACCGGGCAGGCGATGCCGGGGGCGCCATCGCACAAGATAAGATCCAGGCCGTACTTCTTGGCCAGCTCCCTGGCCTTGTTCTTGAGAAGCGTCACGAGCCGGCCGGAATTCTCCGCGCCTGGATCCAGACGCGCATGGACAAGCGGACCAAAACGGGTCTCAGAAACGGCATGGAAGCCACAGGTGCGGTCAGGGAAGGCGATGGCCCGCTTCGGGCACATGACCACGCAGGTTTTGCATCCTTCGCACCGGTGTGGGTTGATACGCCACGCCCCATCCGCAGTCTGCTCCACCGCGTCGAAGCGGCATACTTCGTGGCAGATGCCACAGCCATCGCAGGCGACCGAATCGATCTGCGCCAGATGACCCGAAACAAAATCCTCGCTGACGGTGTGTTGAGGATCGAGGAGGATATGCAGGTCCGGGGCATCCACGTCGAGGTCGCAAAGGATCTTCCCCTTGGCCAGGGCTGCGAAAGCGGCGGTCAGGGACGTTTTGCCGGCCCCTCCCTTGCCGCTGAGAATTACGATCTCACGCATGGGGGGCCTCCTCGGCCAGCTTGGCCACGCGTTTGGCCAAGCTCAGACACACGGCATGGTAGGATGCGTTCACATCGGACAGCAACTCCCCTCGGGCGTAGGCTTCAGCCACGGCCCGATCGTCGGGAATTTCCGCCAGGATGGGAAGGTTTGCCTGACGGCAAAATCCATAAAGCTCGTCACAGCGGATTCCTGCCCGATTGATCACCACGGCCATGGGTTTGCCGAGGGGAGAAAAAGCTTCGACGGCGAGCCTGAAGTCATGGATACCGAACGGGGTGGGTTCGGTGACCAGCACGATGCAGTCGGCCCCGGCCACGGCAGCCAAAGCAGGACAACTCACTCCGGGCGGCGCGTCGAAAAGGACATCGGCCTCGGCGTCACAAGGGCACTGCGACCGGAGTTCCGCAAGCCTGTGGGTGACGGCCCGGATCAACGGCGGGCTCATGGCTTCCCCGACCCGCAGCCGGCCATTGAGAAACGCTACGGCTCCGGCCGTACCCTCCTCGATCCGCCCCAACTCGCGGGAGCCCGGCGTGATGGCTTGCACCGGGCATACGGCCATGCATCCGCCGCAACCATGGCACATCTCGGCAAAGACCATGGGCGTGTCGCCAAGGATGGTGATGGCGCCGAACTGGCACAGGCTGCGGCATTCGCCGCAACGCGTGCACACGTTTTCGTCGATGACGGGTATTTCCAGACTGGCGGTCTGCGTGCGCGCGACAACCGGCCGTAAGAACAAATGGAGATTCGGTTCTTCCACGTCCAAATCCACGGCGTAGACGTGGCGGCCGCTGGCCTC
>JAWRKJ010000238.1:0-29496 GCA_040307025.1 Desulfovibrionaceae bacterium
GCTTGCGGCGAGCGGCAACATAATCGGCAATACCGGGCTTCTTGGAAGTACGGTCGCTCATGGTCGCCTCCATCTCTTTGGATGGAAAAAATATACATCAACCACTTAAATTTACAATATTTTATTGAAATTTTCCGTGCATCGGTCTCAAATTAGCATCTCCTCGCGGTACCCCTTGTGCCTCTCGTGATCCGAGACATTTAAGGGGGCTGCCGAGGGGTCAATTTTCGGCGCTGATTTTGCCCTCAAGGGGGTCAATATTCCATGCTGGTAGACACATCTCCTCGAACACGCACGCTACGCCCTTGATGATCGATCCATTCGTCTCGCCAAAACTCGCCTTCTACCCGGGTCCACCTCGATCTTGATGGTGTCGGCCTGGATGGACTTCATGCCGGCCGTCTCGGGCAAGGGGATTACCCAAGAGCCTTTGGGGCCCTACTGTTGTTACATTTGGGATAACCTTTTTACTAAAGAAAGCTCTCTTGAGTAATAAGGGCTACCACAGCTTGACGACGGAGCACGAGGTGGACATTATCCAGAGAAATGCTTCATTGGGGGTTGTATGAACGACACACTGGATGCACTACGCATCGACAAATCAGATAAGTTTCGACCTAACTCCAACCATAGACGACAAAATAAACGCAAATTCTGGCCAGCAATTTTGGCGCTACTGATCATTTTTTGTCTTGTCGTCTGGACACTGTCGCCGCGAACCGTTGCGGTACAGGCCGTAACCGTGGCCCTGGCCTATCCTTCCCGCACCATCACCACCCTGACCGCCAGCGGCTATATTGTGGCCCAGCGCAAGGCCGCCCTGGCCACCAAGGCCACGGCCCAACTCGTCTGGCTCGGGGTGGAGGAAGGCAACCGAGTGCAAAAAGGGCAAATCCTGGCCCGCCTGGAGAGCGCCGATCTGCAAGCGGCCCGCGATCTGGCCCGCCATGACCTGGAGGCGGCCCAATACCAGATCGCCGCAAACACGGCCGAACTGACCGACGCCCGGCTGCACTTCACCCGCATGGGAAAGCTTGTGGCCGGCGACTATGTGGCCCACTCCGAGTACGATACGGCCAAGGCCCGCCTGGACAAGGCCATCGCCACCCTGGACCAGGCCAAAGCCACCCTGGCCTCTCGCATCGAGGCCTTCAACCAGGCCGAGGCCACCCTGGCCTACACCGACCTCGAAGCGCCCTTCGACGCCGTGGTGCTGACCAAAAACGCCGACGTGGGCGACATCATCTCGCCCCTTGGCGCGTCCACCACGTCCAAGGCGGCCGTGGTCACCATCGCGGACATGGGATCCCTGGCCGCCGAGGTCGATGTGGCCGAGTCCAGCCTGCACCTCGTGAAAGTGGGCGAGCCGTGCGAGATCACCCTCGACGCCATCCCGAGCGAACGCTTTCCCGGCAAGGTGCACATGATCGTGCCCACGGCCGATCGCACCAAGGCGACCGTGCTGGTCAAGGTGACCTTCGACAAACTGGACCCGCGCGTGCTGCCGGAAATGAGCGCCAAGGTGGCCTTTCTCTCCCGTCCCCTGACCGCCGCCGAAACCACCCCCCGGGTGGCCATTCCGGACACGGCCGTGGTCACGCGGAACGGAAAGCCGGAAGTCTTCGTCATCCAGGACGGCAAGGCGGTGCGCACCGGCGTGGCCCTGGGCGAGGCCCTGGGCGACATGCGGGTCGTGACCTCGGGCCTGGCCACCGGCCAGCGGCTGATCCTCTCGCCTCCGGACAAGCTGCAAAGCGGGGACGCCGTGACCCTGGCCGAAGGATAGCCGGAGCCCGCCATGCCCATCCATCCCGGAATGACACCTCCCCCCAAGGACAACGCCTTTTCCCGTCCCGCCATCAAAGCGCGTGAAAACGCCCGGGCCGGGTTCACCCTGTACCCCCGGCAGGCAGCATGAACACCCCGCTTATCGCCATCGACCGACTCTCCAAATCCTACCGGCGCGGTGACCAGATCCTGCCGGTGCTGACCGATATCACCTTCGACATCGCGGCCGGAGAATTCCTGGCCCTCATCGGTCCCTCGGGATCGGGCAAATCGACCCTGCTCAACTGCATCGCCGGCATCGACGGCGTCAATGGCGGCAGCATCGTCATCAACGGCACGGACATTACCACCCTAAGCGAAGGCGAGCTGGCCGAATGGCGCAGCCGGCACGTGGGATTCATCTTCCAGTTCTACAATCTCATTCCCGTGCTGTCGGCCCTGGAAAACGTGGAGCTGCCGCTCCTGCTCACCACGCTCCCCGCCCGCCAGCGCCGGGACCACGCCCGGGCCGCCCTCGAGGCCGTGGGCCTTCCCGACCGCAGCGACCACAAGCCCTCCCAGCTCTCCGGCGGCCAGCAGCAACGCGTGGCCATCGCCCGGGCCATCGTCACCGATCCGGACATCATCGTGGCCGACGAACCCACGGGCGATCTGGACCGCACCTCCGCGACCGACATCATGCATCTGCTCGGCCGCCTCAACAGGGAGCTTGGCAAGACCATCATCATGGTGACCCACGACCAGCGGGCCGCCGCGGCCGCACATCTGGTGCGCACATTCGAAAAGGGTGAACTGCGTGTTGCTCCTTAAGCTGATTCTCAAAAACGCCTTCCGGCACCGTTTGCGCTCGATCCTGACCATTGTGGGCGTGGCCGTGGCTCTGCTCGCCTTCGGCCTCATGCGCACGGTGCTCGACGCCTGGAATGCCGGCTCCTCGGCCGCGGCGGCCAACCGGCTGGTGACCCGAAACGCCGTGTCCCTGGCCCAGCCCCTGCCCTATCCCTACAAGGAACGCATCCGCCGGACATCCGGGGCGGATGTGGTCATCGCCGGCAACTGGTTCAGCGGCGTCTACAAGGACAAGAAAAACTTTTTCGCCAACCTGGCGGTGGAATCGGACGGCTTTTTCCGCCTCTACCCGGAGATTCAGGTCACACCGGCCGAGCGCAAGGCCTTTGTCACGGACCGCAAGGGCGCCATCATCGGCCGCAAACTGGCCGAACGCTTCCACTGGCGCGTGGGCGACACCATCACCCTGCGCGGCACCCTTTTTCCCGGCGACTGGCCGCTGACCATCCGGGGGATCTATACCGGGGGACGACCGGACACCAACGAGTCCGTGCTGTATTTCCAGTGGGCCTATCTCAACGAAACCATGAAGCAGCGCAGTCCGAGCCGGGCCGGCCAAGCGGGCTTTTTCATCATCGGCATCGCCGACCCCAATCGGGCGGCGGAAGTCTCCAAGACCATCGACGCCCTGTTCGTCAATTCCCAGGCCGAAACCCTGACCGAGACCGAACGCGCCTTCCAGCTCGGTTTCCTGTCCATGAGCGAAACCATCCTCCTGGCCGTCAAAATGGTGTCCTTCATGATCATCCTCATCATCCTGGCCGTGGCGGCCAACACCATGACCATGTCGGCCCGGGAACGTCTGGGAGAATTCGCGGCCCTCAAGACCCTCGGCTTTCGCGGCCGGCCCCTCGGACTCATGCTCCTGGCCGAATCCCTTCTCCTGTCCCTTACCGGCGCCGCCCTGGGCATGGCCATGCTGCCGCCCCTGGCCCGGGCCTTCGGCGCCAGCCTGGCCCAATACTTTCCCGTCTTTCTCGTCTCACCCCAAACCATCGCCTTGGTATTCGCCTTCGGGCTGCTGGTCGGCGTGTGCGCTGCCATCGTGCCGGCCTGGCGGGTCTCATCGGTACGCATTGCCGAGGCGTTCCGGAGGATCGGCTGATGCCCGTGCCCCTGGCCTATTCCTGGCGCAATCTGCGCACCCGCTGGCTGACCACCCTGCTCACCGCCGGAGGCATGGCCCTGGTGGTCTTCGTGTTCACGGCCACCCTCATGCTGGCCGAGGGGCTGCGCCGGACGCTCGTGACCACTGGGTCCCCGGGCAACGCCATCGTCCTGCGCAAAGGCTCGGATACGGAAATCAAAAGCAGCATCGAACGTCCCACCGCCTCGGCCATGGCCACCCAGCCGGAGATCGCCTTTGACGGCCAAGGCCGGACCATGGTCGCCAGGGAAACCGTGGTCCTGATCGGCCTCCCCAAAAAATCCACGGGCAAAGTCGCCAACGTGACCATCCGGGGCACGGACGCGGCTTCCCTGGAACTGCGGCCCCAGGTGCGCCTCATCGCGGGCCGTCTGCCCCGGCCCGGGACGCCGGAAGTCATGGTGGGCAAGGCCGTGGCCTCGGGATTTACGGGCGCCGGGCTTGGCCAAAGCCTGCACTTCGGCAAGCGGGAATGGCCCGTGGTCGGCGTCTTTGACGCCGGAACCACGGGATTTTCATCGGAAATATGGGGCGACGCCAACCAGCTCATGCCGGCCTTCGGCCGCAACGCCTATTCCACGGTGGTGGCCGGATTGCGCGACCCCGCGCTTTTTGCCGCCTACAGGCAGGCCATCGAAACCGATCCCCGGCTCCAGGCCGAGACCTGGCGAGAAACGCGCTACTACGAGAAGCAGTCGGACAGGATGCGCAAGTTTCTCACGGTGCTCGGCGTGACCCTGACGGTGATCTTTTCCCTCGGCGCCGTCATCGGGGCCACCATCACCATGTATTCGGCCGTGGCCAACCGGGTTCCCGAGATCGGCACCTTGCGGGCCATCGGCTTCCGACGCGGGGCCATCCTGACCGCCTTTCTGCTGGAATCCCTCTTCCTGGGCCTGCTTGGGGGCATCTCCGGGGTGGCCCTGGCCTCCTGTCTGTCGTTTCTGACCTTTTCCACGACCAATTTCCAAACCTTCTCCGAACTCTCCTTCAAGTTCACCCTGACCCCCTGGATCACCGGCCTGTCCCTGGCCTTTGCGGCGATCATGGGCGTGGCGGGCGGCTTTTTCCCGGCTGTGCGGGCGGCCCGCCTCAACATCGTGGCGGCGTTGCGGGACGACTAGGACCTGCTTCCAGCCAACGGGGGGAAAGACGCCTCCGGCGGCCAAAGGACTCCGTCCTTTGGAATCCTGTCATGCTTGAAGCTGCTCGCGCAGGCGGCCCGACGTTCGGAAACGCCGGCCCGCCTGCGTTTCTCAGGGGGTTCCGCAACGCTGCCTCAAAGCGGATGGGCGAGGCGCGCTACCCCCAATGTTCCCCCTGCCAAGGGGTCCGGGGGAAGGCTTGCCCCCCGGCCGCCGCAGGCGATTCCATCCGCTGGCGGCCCGGCGCGGCTGCCTTCGATCGCCGGCAACGAGGCCGAAGACGGTTGCGGTATTGCCGCGGACACACGCCGAATCGATCCCGAAAAGCCCGGCTGAACGAGGGAAGGCTCTGGTAGCCCACGGTGAAGGCGGCGTCCGTGATGTTGATGTCGCTGCTTTCCAACAGGCGTCGGGCCTCTTCCAGCCGCAGGACGCGCAAATAGCCGAAAACCGTGGCCCCGAAGTGATGCCGGAATTCCCGGTTGAGCCGTGGGGGGGAAACGCCCACCCTGCGGGCGAGATCCATCAGGCGGGGGGGCGTTTCGATGTTGTCGCGCAGGATATCGGCCGCCTCCAGGGCTGCCGGCATGGCGGCGCCGGGGCATGCGTTCGCAAAGGACGTGCTTTCACATCGCATCATGTCGTCTCCTTTCGGCCGCGATCCAAGTGGCACTGCCCTGGCGAGCCAAGACGCGCGGTTCCGGGAGCGCCGTCAACGTTCCGGGAAGGCAACCCCCTCCCGGGCAGGCATCCCGTTCCCGATTTCGTCCGGGCACTTGCCCGAAGCATCTTGCCTTTGACCTTGGCAACCCAAGGATCTCATTTAAAAAACAAAATCGGCATATTACCCAAACACCGAATCTGGGTTCACCTTGCTGTCGGGTTGTACAGGATTCTCCGTGTTATTGAAAATGAAATTCATTATCCATCAATTATTGTTCTGGAACAGTTAGTGGTCCCAAAGGGGCCCTGCTATCGTACGTCAGCATCCGAACATACTCTTTGATGGATATGGTGAAATATGCTGTCTGATTTTTGTGAATACCCGGATCATTTCAAACAACACTACCGAGAAAAAGGCTACTGGTTGCCAAAATCCCTCTCAGACCACTTGCGAGAGTGGGCGATGGCCCAAGGCAGCCGCATTGCCATTGTGGAACGCAACAGTCGTCTGAGCTATGCCGAGCTGGATATCAAGGCGACATCCTTTGCCAACGGCCTGCGCCGCCTGGGTATTAAAAAAGGGGACCGTGTCCTGGTCCAGTTGCCGAACAGCCTGCGGTTTGCCGTCTGCGTCTTTGCCCTGCTGCGCCTCGGCGCCATCCCCATCATGTCCATGATGGCCAACCGGGAATCGGACATCCACGCCTTTTGCTCCCTGGCAAAACCCGTGGCCGCCATTACCGTGGAAAATTTCCTGGGCTTCGACCACGGGACGCTCGCCCGCAACGCGGCCAGGCGGCATGCCTGCCTGCGCCATGTCATTACCGATGCGGGACTGCAGGGCTCCCTGGCCTGGGACGCCCTTTTCCTGGATACGCAAGACATGCCCGGCCCTGCCCCCGACGACATAGCGGTCCTGCTCCTGTCCGGCGGCACCACGGGCGCGCCCAAGCTCATTCCGCGCACCCACGTCGACTATTCGCTCAATGCCCGGGCCTCGGCGGCGCGTTGCGGCTTCACCAAGGACACCGTCTACCTGGCGGCGCTTCCCATGGCCCACAATTTCCCGCTCTGCAGCCCCGGGCTCCTCGGCACCCTGTCCCAGGGCGGGCGGGTCGTGTGCATCCAGACGCCCAGTACGGACGAAGCCTTCCCGGCCATCGCCAGGGAACGGGTCAACGTCACCGCCCTGGTGCCGCCCCTGGTCAATCTCTGGCTGCCGGCCGTGCAATGGGACAAAAGCGACCTGTCCAGCCTCAAAACGCTCCAGGTCGGCGGCGCGAGGATGGAGCCGGAGCTTGCCGCACGGGTCAAGCCCACCCTGGGCTGCGACCTGCAGCAGGTGTTCGGCATGGCCGAGGGACTGCTGTGCTTCACCCGGCCGGGCGCTGACGACGACGAAGTCCTTTTCACCCAGGGAAAGCCGCTTTGCCCTGCCGACGAGATCCGGGTCGTGGACGAGGACGGCCAGGACGTGCCCCCGGGCGCCGTGGGCGAACTCATGGTGCGCGGCCCCTACACCATTCGCGGCTACTACCGGGCCCCGGAGCACAACGCCCGCTCGTTTTCGCCCGACGGTTTCTACCGATCCGGGGACAGGGTCCGTTTCACCCCGGAAGGCAACATCCAGGTCATGGGCCGCATCAAGGACCACATCAACCGGGCGGGCGAAAAAATTTCCGCCGTGGAGATCGAAACCCACCTGCGCTGCCATCCCCAGGTGGTGGATGCCGCCCTTGTGCCACTGCCGGACGCGGACCTCGGCGAACGCAGTTGCGCCTTTCTCATGCCGGCGGGGGGAGAGCTTTCCCTGCGCGACATCCATGATTTTCTGCGGCAACGCGGCGTGGCCCGCCACTGCATGCCCGACCAGTTGGAGCACATCGCCATGTGGCCGCTGACCGCGGTGGGAAAAATCGACAAACGAAAGCTCGCTGCCATGGCCGGATGACCAGCGCGGCCAGATCGGCGCGCCCCGCGCCCTTGGCCGGGAACACCGCCATGGCCGGTCGCCGGCCCGCCCGGTTCTTGCGGCACGTCAGGGGACGGCCCGGGGGCCGGCGACATCCTTCCAACGGTGGCACGAGCAAGACCACACAACAACGGAGTGTGTTCCATGGGTAATGTTGCTCCGGCAGCAGCCGTAATGCGCCCCGAAGACGTTTCCATCCTCAAGGAACCCGGCGCGTCCGGGGGCGAAGCGCGCCACGGCCAACTGGTCGAATACGGCAGGCGGAAGGTGGCCGCGGTGCTGCACATCGACGGCGCCATGCTGGAGCAGAGCACGCATCTGATGCTCTACGGCATGGATTCGCTGCTCTTTTTCAGGCTGCTGGAAAGCATCGCCACCCAGTTGCGGATCGCCATAACGCCAAGCGAGGCCATCACAGCGTTTCAGCACCTGACCCTCGACACCCTGGCCGCCCTGCTTGCACGCGCTCTGGAGACACAAAGCCCGCAGGACGGTCCCACGGGCATGGCCCAGGCCCTGGGCGCTCCCATCGTCCCCGACCCGGCCAACCGCCACAAGCCCTTTGCCCTCACCGACATCCAGTACGCCTACTGGATCGGCCAAAGCGGCGCCATCGGCTGGGGCAACGTGCCCTGCCACGCCTACGCGGAGTTTGACAGGACCGACCAGGGTCTGGACTTCGACCGGCTAAGCCGCGCCCTGCGGCAGGTGATAAAGCGGCACGACATGCTGCGCGCCGTGGTTCTGCCAAGCGGGGAGCAGCAGATCCTCGAACACGTCCCGGACTACGCCGTGCAGGTGCGCGACCTGCGGGGCACAGACGGAAAAATAACCCGCCAGGCCCTGGAGGCGATCAGGCGGGAGATGACGGAAGCGGGGCCGCGAAGCGACACCTGGCCCCTGTTCGAATTTCGAGCCAGCCGTTTTGGCGACGGCATGGTCCGCTTTCACATCAGCCTGGATCTGCTCGTCTTCGACGGCCAGAGCATCCAGATCCTGTTTCGGGACCTGGCGCGCTGCTACGAGAACCCCGAGTCCCTGCCCGCGCCCCTGTCCCTGTCCTTTCGCGACTACGTGACCTGCCTGGCCGGCCTGCCCGCCACCGAGCACTACCAACGTTCCCGGCAGTATTGGCTGGACAAGCTCCCGACCATGCCCCAGCCGCCCGAGTTGCCCATGGTCAAGGACATGGCCACGGTGTCCGATTTCCATTTCTCTGGACGCCAGTGCGACCTTTCGCCCGAACAATGGCGCCGCTTCAAGGAACAGGCCGCCCGGGCCGGTCTGACCCCGTCCGCGGCCCTGCTCACAGCCTACGCCAAGGTGCTAGGCGCCTGGAACCGGCATGACAGCTTCACCCTGAACCTGACCCAGTACAACCGCCATGGGCTGCACCCGGAAGTGACGGAAATACTGGGCGACTTCACCTCCATCCTGCTCGTGGCCGTGCGCAACCACAGCGCGGACAGTTTCGCCGCCGCCGGCCGTCGCCTCCAGCGGGAAATCTTGGAGGGCATGGAGCACCGCGCCTACAGCGGCATCGAGGTCATGCGGGAGCTGGCCAGGCGTCAGGAGGGCAACGCCCCCTACATCGTGCCCTATGTCTTCACCAGCATCACGGGTGTGGGCGGCAGCATCGACCAGGACGGACAAGAGGAACCCTGGGAAAGCCTGATGGGCGAGTGCGCCTTCATGTCCGTGCGCACGCCCCAGGTGGTCCTGGACCACCAGATCCGCGAAAGGCACGGAGCCCTGTCCTGCCGCTGGGATGTGGTGGAGGAACTCTTCCCCCAGGGGCTCATCGACGACATGTTCGCCGCCTACCGCTCCCTGCTTGGGCGCCTGGCCGACGACGCCTCGGCCTGGGAGCGTCCGGCCGAGATGGCCCTGCCCGCGCACCAGGAATCCAGACGGCTTGCCCGCAACAGCACCGACGGCGAATGCGCCACCGACCTGCTCCACACCCTTTTTGCCCGCAAGGCCCAACAACAGCCGGACGCGCCGGCAATCATCACACCCCGACGGACCCTCGGCTACGGCGAGCTGGACCATCGGGCCCGCCATCTGGCCAGGGAACTCGTGGCGCTCGGCGCGGGCCCCAACCGTCTGGTGGCCGTAGTCATGCACAAGGGCTGGGAGCAGGTGGTGGCGGTGTTGGGCATTTTGTACGCCGGAGCGGCCTACCTGCCCATTGACGCGGAGTTTCCGGAAGCGCGCATCCGGCACTTGCTGGCAAACGGCGAAGCCGAGCTCGTGGTCACCCAACCGGAAATGCGGGAACGGATGGGTTGGCCCCAAAAGACGCATGTTTGCGTTGTGGAATCCACGCAGCCGGCCGCCACCGACCTGCCTGTCCCGAAAACCCGACAAACCGGGGGCGACCTGGCCTATGTCATCTACACCTCCGGTTCCACCGGGATGCCCAAGGGGGTCATGATCGACCACCACGGCGCCGTGAACACGGTGCTGGACGTCAATGCCCGCTTCAGGGTCACGCACCGGGACCGGGTGTTCGCCCTTTCCGAACTCAACTTCGACCTTTCGGTCTACGACATCTTCGGCACCCTGGCCGCGGGCGGGGCTTTGGTCATCCCCGAGGCCGGCCGGCGCAAGGACCCGTCCCATTGGCTGGAGCTTATGGTCAGGGAGCGGGTGACCATCTGGAACTCGGTGCCCGCGCTCATGCAGATGCTGGTCGAGCACGCGGCTTCCCGGCCGGATCAGCCCGTTGCGCCCCTGCGTCTCGCCCTGCTCAGCGGCGACTGGATTCCCCTGGACCTGCCCGAACGCATCCGCCACCTGACCAAGGACACGACCATCATCGGCCTGGGCGGCGCCACCGAAGCCTCCATCTGGTCGGTCCTCTACCCCATCGGGGAGGTAGACGCCGCCTGGAAGAGCATTCCCTACGGCTACCCCATGAAAAATCAACGCCTGTACGTGCTGGGTTCCTCCCTGGAACAACGCCCGGACTGGGCCGTGGGCCAGATTTATATCGGCGGCCTGGGGCTGGCCAAAGGCTATTGGAAGGACAAGACAAAAACCGATGCCAGCTTCGTGGTCCACCCCGTCACCGGGGAACGCCTCTACCGCACGGGCGACCTGGGTCGGTTCACGCCCCACGGCTCCATCGAGTTTCTGGGCAGGGAGGACTCTCAGGTCAAGATTGGGGGCTATCGCATCGAACTGGGCGAGATCGAAACCACCCTGCTCGGCCATCCCGAAGTCCGGGAGGCCGCCGTGGTGGTCAGCGGGACAGCCCAGGGCAATGGTCGCCTGGTAGGCTATGTGGTGGCCGGGAACGGTTCGGGCCTGACATCGGAGAGTTTACGCGCCTTTGTGGGGCAAAAGCTCCCTGACTACATGGTGCCGCCGGCGGTCATCCGGCTGGACAAACTCCCCCTGACCCCCAACGGGAAACTGGACAAGAAACAGCTCGCCCGCGATGCGGCCCGCCATCTCGAAGCCAACCGTCCGCCACGGGTTTTGCCACGGGACGCCACGGAAAAGCAGGTGGCTGCCATCTGGCGCGACCTGCTGAAGTGCGAACATGTGGGCGTCCACGACAACTTCTTCGAGATGGGGGGCAATTCCCTGCTCGCCCTGCGCCTGCACGCCCGGTTGCAGGAGCATGCGCTCCGGGAACTCTCCATCGTCAACATCTTCGAATATCCCACGGTCAACGCCCTGGCCCGCTTCATGGCCGCCAACCAGGACGCCGGGGCCGACACCGCAAGAACCACCCGCCGGGGCGGGCAACGCCGGGAAAGAATGCAAAACGCCCTGCGCGGCCGGCAACAGACCGCGTAAGATTCCAGCGCGATTTGCCGTCAGCAAACCGGAGCCAGTCAGGTCTCCAGGGGAAAAGACTTTGCCATGAGCACACCAACTCTGGAAAACGCATTAGGCGTCGCCATCATCGGCATGGCCGGACGTTTTCCCGGCGCCCGGGACATCGACCAATTCTGGGATAACATCCAAAACGGGGTCAATTCCTTAAGCCGGTTCTCGGACGAGGAACTGCTCGCCAGCAACATCGCCCCGGAACTGCTCCGGCATCCGGATTTTATCAAGGCCGGGTACATCCTGGACGATGTGGAGCTCTTCGACGCCGGTTTCTTTAATATTTCCCACGGCGAGGCGGAATACATCGACCCCCAGCAACGCCTGTTCCTGGAATGCGCCTGGCAGGCCATGGAAAACGCCGGCTATGTGCCCGGCACCGGAGACGCCGTGGTGGGCGTGTTTGCCAGCGCCGCCTTCAGCACCTATTTCCTGAACCTGCTCCAGGACTTTTCCCTGGCCAAACCAACCCGCGCCCTGAACGTGCTGCTGGGCAACGACAAGGACTACCTGGCCAGCCGGGTGAGCTACAAGCTCAATCTCCGGGGGCCGGCCGTGCTCGCCCAAACCGCCTGCTCCAGCTCCCTGGTCGGCATCTGCATGGCCTGCCAGGCGCTTATGGAATACCAGGTGGACATGGCCCTGGCCGGCGGGGTCAGCGTGGATATCCCCAGCAAGCACGGTTTCCTGCACCAGGCAGCCGACGGCGCCATTTCCCGCGACTGTCTGTGCCGCGCCTTCGACGCCGAGGCCTCGGGCGTGGCCACCGGCAACGGCCTGGGCATCCTGGTACTCAAACGCCTCCAGGACGCCCTGGAGGACCGGGACACCATCCATGCCGTGATCCGGGGCTTTGCCACCAACAACGACGGTTCGGACAAGGTGGGGTTCACCGCCCCCAGCGTGCGCGGCCAGCGGGAGGCCATTGCCGAGGCCGTGGCCATGGCCGACGTGTCCCCGGCCACCATCGGGTACGTGGAGACCCACGGCACGGGCACGGTCATGGGCGATCCCATCGAGATCCAGGCCCTGACCGCAGGCTACGACGGCACGAAACTGCCCCGGCAAAGCTGCGCCATCGGCTCGGTGAAAACCAACGTCGGCCACCTAAACGCGGCGGCGGGTGTGGCCTCGGCCATCAAGGCCGCCCTGTGCCTTCGGGACGCCAAACAGGTCCCCAGCCTGCATTTCCACACCCCCAACCCGGCCATCGATTTCGAAAACGGCCCGTTTTACGTCAACACGCGCCTTGTGAACTGGCAAGGCGGGGACACGCCCCGGCGGGCCGGGGTCAGTTCCTTTGGCCTGGGCGGGAACAATGCCCACATCATCATGGAGGAGCCGCCACGAACGGACGTGTCTGACGCCCCGCCCAGGCAATGGCACCTCCTGCCCCTGTCCGCCCGTTCGGAAAGCGCTCTGGAAACGGCCAGCCACCGACTGCGCGACGCCCTTGAACGCATTCCGGACGCCGATCTTTTCCACGCAGCCCACACGTTGCAAAATGGCCGCACCCCCTTTCCCCACAGAAAGGCGATCCTGTGCCGGGACCGGCAGGACGCAATCCGGATACTGACCACCGGGGATCCCAAACATACCCTGTTCTCCCGCGCCCCTGTGGGCGGCTCGGACAAATCCGTGGCCTTCCTGTTTCCCGGGGCGGGAACCCAGTATGCGGGCATGGGCGCGGAACTCTACGCCAAGGAACCGGTCTTTCGGGAAGCGGTCGACCATTGCGGCGCTCTCCTGGCTCCCCGTCTGGAGAGCGACATCCGCCAGGTACTCTACCCCGGACCGGATGCCTCGGAAAAGGCGCTTGCCGCCTTGTCCCAGCCCATGCCTGGGCTGCCGGCCATCTTCGTCACCGAATATGCCTTAGCTGCCTTATGGCGCTCCTGGGGGGTGCGACCCCGGGCCATGCTCGGCCACAGCCTCGGGGAATACGTGGCCGCGACCCTGGCCGGCGTGTTTTCCCTGGAAGACGCGCTCACCCTGGTGGCATGCCGCGCCGCCTTGATGGAGAACGTCCCCGAGGGCGCCATGCTCGTGGCGTTGGCCTGCGAGGAAACCTTGCGGGAATTCCTGGGCGACGCCCTCTCCCTGGGCGCCGTCAACGGGCCCAGCCTGTGCATGGTTTCCGGCCCCGTGGAGGCCATGACCGTCCTGCAGCGGCAGCTCAAGGAAAACAGGATCGGTTTCCGCCCTCTGGCCAGCGGACGGGCCGGGCACAGCGCCATGGTGGAACCGATCATGGAGGACTTTCGTCGAACCGTTTCGCGGGTGGCGCGCAACGCTCCGGAAATCCCGTTTCTCTCCAATGTCACCGGCGATTGGATCACCCCGGAGCAGGCCACGGACCCCGAGTATTGGGTGCAGCACCTGCGCGGCACCGTGCGTTTTTCCCAGGGCCTGGCGAAATTGCTGGAAACCCCGGACACCCTTCTCCTGGAGCTGGGCCCCGGGCAGGGGCTGAAAACCCTGGCCGGCCGGCACCCGGACATGACCGACGCCCATCATGTGGTCGCCAGCATGCGCGATGCCCGCCAGACCGATCCGGACCTGCTGGTCTGCGCCAGGGCCCTTGGCTCCCTGTGGCTGGCCGGACTGGACGTCGACTGGAAAAAGGCCATGGACCCCCAGGACAAAGGCAGGAGGATTCCCCTGCCCACCTATCCCTTCGAACGGCAGCGCTACGCCATCACGCCCAAGCCCGGCCAGCGGCAACGGACCCTTGAGGAAGCGGCGGCCAAACGCCCCGACATCGCCGAATGGTTCTACGCGCCTTCCTGGAAACGCGCCCTGTCCCACCGGGCCTGGCGTGGTCCGGTCTCCCTGGCCGAACGGGAGACCTGGCTGGTTTTTACCGACATCCACGGATTGGGAAAGGCGTTTGTCGGCCATTTATCCCGGTCCGGGCAGGATGTCGTGGAGGTTCGGGCCGGCGACGGCTTTGACGGCAGCGGAGGGACGTTTACGATCCATCCCGGCCATCAGGAGGACTACGACGCCTTGCTGCGGCGCCTGGCCGAGTCAGGACAAGGGCCACAACGGATCGTGCATTTGTGGAATATCTCGCCGGACGACCAAGTGGAGAGCGGACTTGCCTATTACGAGGCCGTGCAGGACCTCGGTTACAACAGCCTCATCTACCTCATGCGCGCCATAACGGCCGTCAACCTCGGTGGTCAAGACACCCAGCTGACCGTGGTGAGCACCAACCTCCAGGCGGTCACCGGGGCGGAACGCTTGTCCCCGGAAAAATCCACCCTGCTCGGCCCCTGTCGGGTCATCCCCAACGAGTTCCCGGCGTTTCGCTGCAAGAACGTGGACATCGAGCTGCCCGATACCGGGGCGGACTTGAGCCGGCTCGCTCGCCTGCTCCTTGGCGAATGCACCGCCTCCCAGGAAACCTTCCGGGAGGAAAAGACCGTGGCCTATCGCGGACGGCACCGCTGGATCCAGGATTTCACCCCCATCCCGCTGCAGGCGGAGGCCGGCAAGACCCCGCCGTTTCGCGACCGGGGGGTCTACCTGATCACCGGCGGCCTGGGCGGCGTGGGCTATGTGCTGGCCGAGCACCTGGCGGGCAGTTGTCACCCAAGGTTGGCACTGCTTGGCCGCACGCGCCTGCCCAAGCGGCAGGACTGGGAGCGGTGGCTGGCCGAGCACGACCAGGACGACCGCACCAGCGAAGCCCTGACCAAGGCCCTGCGCCTGGAGAAACTGGGGGCCGAGATCCTGCCCCTGTCCGCCGATGTCAGTTCCCCGGAAGAAATGGGGGAAGCCTGGCAACGGATCGTGGACCATTTCGGCCCGATACACGGCATCATCCACGCCGCCGGCGTGGAGGGCGGCGGCATGATCGAGCTGCGCGACCTGGCCGATACCGACAGCAACGCCAATGCCAAGATTCGCGGCACTCTGGTCCTGGAGGCGTTGTCCCGGGACACGCCCCTGGACTTTTGCATCCTGTGCTCCTCCCTGGTCTCGTTTATCGGTTCGGTAGGCGGGGTGGACTACGCCTCGGCCAATATCTTTCTGGACACCTTCGCCAATGCCCGGGCCCGGGACAGCCGGCAGGGCATCATGGCCGTCAACTGGGACTACTGGGCCAACATCGGCATGGGCCGGGCCATTTTCAAGCGCCACCGGGCCGTGTTCGGCGAAACCCTGGACAAACTGGCCGGCGAGGACATGGCGGAGGCCATCGCCCCCCACGAAGGGGCCGACGCCTTCAACCGTTTGCTGTCCACGGCCTTCCCACAGGTGGTGGTTTCCACCCGGGATCTGCCCGCCCTCCTGGCCAACCTGCAAAAAACCGCCGGGGCCATGCGCACCGTGTTCGACCAGGCGAATCTGAAGGCCAAGGCCCATCCACGGCCCAGGCTGTCCAGCCCCCACGCGGCTCCCGGCAATGAAACGGAACGGATCATCCTTGCGGCCTGGGAGGACGTGCTTGGCATCGAAGGACTTGGCGTCAACGATCCCTATTTCGAACTGGGCGGCGACTCGTTGCACGCCATGCCGCTCGTTGCCCGCCTTCGGGAGGCGTTTGGGATCGAGATCCCGCTGCGGATCGTCTACAGCCATGGCACGGTAGCGGAAATGGCCAGATTCGTAGCCGAAAGCCGCCAAGCAAACGAGCAGCCGGCAGACGCCGACGACGTGGCCTCGACCCGGACAGTTCCCAGGCCCATGCCGACGCCCTCCCGCGTACATCCCAATTGCGCGGCCGACAGCGCCGGCTCGTGATCCCAAACGGGCGAACTGAGAAGAGGAGGTCTTCTCATGAAAGAAGAACTGCGAGCCATCCTTGAATGCATCGAGTCCGAAAAGGCCACCACCGAGGATTTCGCCCATGCCCGGCTGCCGGAAAGCATGACCGCCGTGCAGGTCCGGCGGTGCGACGTGGATATGTTTCAGGGCCTGGCCTTTAAGGACAAGGACCCCAGGAAATCGCTTAAGATCGATGAAGTCCCCTTGCCGCCACTGGGGCCCAACGACGTGCTCGTGGCCGTCATGGCCGCGGCCGTCAACTACAACACCGTGTGGACCTCCATTTTCGAACCAGCTCCTGGGTTCACCTATCTGGCCGACTTCGCTCGCATGAACAAGTACAACCGGCACCACAATCAGGATTACCACATCATGGGCAGCGACGCCTCCGGCGTGGTGATCCGGACCGGGGAGGCTGTCACGCGATGGGAACCGGGCGACCGGGTCACCATCTACGGCGCCGTGGTGGACCCGGAAGCGCCCGAAAACTACGCCGACTCCCTGCGCAACCCGAAGCTGCGGGCCTGGGGATTCGAGACCAACTTCGGCGCCTTCGCCGATTTCACCGTCGTGCGCCAAAACCAGCTTTTGCCCAAGCCCGAGCACCTGACCTGGGAGGAAGCCGCGTCCATGACCCTGACGGCCAGCACCACCTATCGGATGCTGGTCTCCGAGCGGGGCGCCCGCATGAAACAGGGGGACAACATCCTCATTTGGGGCGCTTCCGGCGGCCTGGGCGCGTTCGCCCTCCAAATGGCGCTCAATGGCGGCGGTTTTCCCATCGCCATCGTCTCCAGCGACTGGAAAGCCGAAATGGTGCGCAGGCTGGGCTGCTCGGCGGTCATCGTCCTTGACCACCACAAGGGAGAAGGCAATTTCCTCAAGGACGACGGCAGCGTGGCCCTTCGGGACATCCAGCGGCTCAAAGTCAGGATTCGCCGGCTCACCGGCGGTGAGGACGCGGACATCGTCTTCGAGCACACGGGCCGCGCCACCTTTGCGGCCAGCGTGGGTGTGGCCAAAGTCGGCGGCAAGATCGTCACCTGCGGCTCCACCTCGGGTTACGAGCACGTCTACGACAACCGCTATCTTTGGCAGACCGTGAAATCCATCATCGGCTCCCACGGCGCCAACTACATGGAGGCCATGGACACCATCCGGCTCGCCTGCAAGGGCAGCATCACCCCGGTGCTGTCAACGGTCTATCCCTTCACCGATGCCAAGGAAGCCGTGTACAAGCTGCACAACAGAAGCCACGTGGGAAAAATCGGTTTGCTGTGCCTCGCCCCCCAGGAAGGGCTCGGCATCCGGGACAGGGAACTGCGCGAGCAGGTCGGGGAAGAACGCATCAATGTCTTCAGAGAGACGCCCCTGACGGTTGCGGCCAAGCGACACCGCCGCAACGCGGCGGCCTAGGCTTCTTGTCGAGATCGCATATGAAAAGACAATACAAGGACATGCCCTGGCTCATGGGCGCGGAAGGCGGAGACGATCCGCTCTTGCGGCTGTTCTGCTTCCCCTACGGCGGGTCCGGGGCCTCCATTTACCGCCACTGGCAGGAAGACGTCTCCGACGGGATCGAAGTCTGCCCGGTCCAGTTGCCGGGCCGGGAGAACCGGATCAACGACCCCCTGGCCACGGACATGGAAGGCCTGCTGGATTCCCTGCTTGCCTGCGTGGAAGACGGCTCCGATATCCCCTTCGCCTTTTTCGGCCACAGCATGGGAGGGATCATCGCCTTCGAGCTGGCCCGCCACCTGGGCGAGCGACACTTGGTCGAACCGGTCCACCTGTTTATTTCCGGCACCCCGATTCCCCGGATGTTCGAGGAGCACGCGCGGACCGGACGATGCTACCACAGGCTGCCCGACGATCAGTTCCTGAAACTCGTCCTGGGCACGTCCAAGGGAATCCCGGACCAGGTCCTGCTTTCCGAGGAAATGATGCGTCTGATCCTGCCCATCCTCCGGGCCGACCTGGCGCTTATGGAGTCGTTACCGCTGGCCTCCGGCCGCGCCCCCCTGCCCATTCCCATGACCGTCTTCGGGGGCGCCCACGACGAGCTGGTGGCGCCCACGGCCGTGGCGGCATGGGAAAACTACACCACCGCAAGCTTCACCAAGATCATGTTCCCCGGAGGGCACTATTTTCTGCACACGGATCACGACATGCTGTTGCGCCACATCAACGAAACAGCTCTTCTCTACCTGATATGACCGGGCAGCTCCGGCCCGACTTGCAGCAGGCCTTGTGCATGTATGTTCCCGGTGCCATCCCGTGGTGGGCCTTGAAGGACTTGGCAAAATGGCTCAGACTCGAATAGCCCACGGCATACGCGACTTCCGTGACGTTCATGCAGCCGTTGTCCAGCAGACTCTTGGCCCTGTTGAGACGCAACTCCCGCAGATACCCGAAGATGGTGGTGCCGAACATCTCACGGAAGCACTGGTTGAGCTTGGTGTGCGACAACCCGACCACCCTGGCCAGTTCCTGGAGCCGGGGGGGGGTTTGCAAATCCTGCCCGATGAGTTCCTTGGCACGGTGGATCTGCTTGACCTCCTCGTCGCTGCAATTATTTTTCTTTTTCCAAATGGCCTCAGGGCTGAAAAACTGCGACAGGCTGTAGGTCAAAAGCTCCAAGGTCTTGCTTTCAAGATAAAGCCGGCTCATGGCTCCCTGGTAGGGACAATTCAGAATCTGATTGATGACCGTATTGATGTTGGTGGTCATCTCCAAGGGCTGTGAGTAGAACTGGTTGCAATCCTTGTTAAATATCGGATGGGTGCAAGGCAAAAACGACCGTCGGTGACAATCCATGAACGTCCTGAGCAGCTCCGGCGTGATATAAACCGTAACCGTTCCCACATGGGCGCGCACAGGCAACTTGGCGGTACCTTTCCATTGTGGCTGGTAAAAAATAGCGCTTTGCCCCGGTTCATAGTTCCAGTTGCATCCGTTCTGATCGAATGTTGCCTTCTCCGGATCTTTGGCCACGTTGAACGCCAGCACCCAGAAGGGATTTTCCAGGGAAAAATCCACCTCCGTCTCCCTGGAAAGATGATAATTGCCCACGGCCAACAGCAATCCTGGGCGGAACTTTATCATGGAAAGAGAGCCGACTCCGATTTCCCTGGGCCAACGCCAGTGATATTCATAGCCGACCTCGGCGTCCTGTATATTGTGCAAAGTGGAGAAACTTCCAAACAGTTCCTCCGCGCTCATTCTCTTCGTGTCCTTTTCCATTTTCCTGCGCTCATTGATTGCCGGCAATTCGATAGGCGCCCTGCGCTCGCGCCTTTCCCGCGCCGTGTCCGCAAACGTTTGGACACTGCGGGCTCATTTCCTACGATCATGCTGTCGTTCGATGATTCGCGACGTCGGCACGTCCAGCGGCGCCAGACACCGTATCGAAAAAGCCGTTTCGTTGCAGCCGCTCGGGCGTGGGAGGCCGCACCCCCACCGTCCTGGTCAGGCCAAGCCTCTGCCCCAATTCCTGCCAAACACGACAGGCAGTCAAGCAATATTGGCCATGCCGCATGGCATCAACGCCTAGGGCCATCTCCGACTTGAACCGCAAAAGAGCTCTTTTGATGGCATCTGTCCACACTTCGCCCAAAACATCTCCGTATGCCCGTTCCTTGAAGGGACAAAGCATTTCCGTGGCAGGCAAGTCCAGGTACGATGAAGCGCCGAACATATCGAGCACACCGTTCTTGTCGCGCTCCACATACAGCCGTGGACTCCACAACACCGGTCCATGGGTCTCCGGCAACATGAGGGTGCCGTTTTCCGTGCACAGGACGATCCTGTGCAGCAGCAGTCCGGAATTGTCCGGGTCCTCGGGGGCAATGGTGTTCTGAATGCCCAGGCGCAGGGGAACCCCTCCCAGCCGCCCGGTCAAGGAGGTCAGGGGATCGTCGGCCCCAGCGTCAAGAGGAGCCGAGAAGGTCCAGGGCCGGAGTCCTCCCAGGACCCGGCCGAGGATATCCACCAGCGGATAGAGGACGTTGATGCCGCAGGCGGCGTCGACATACACTGCCCGGCTTCTTGCCAGGGCCTGCCTGGCCGCCGCGATGAAACCGCGCACCGACGGCAGGTCCGGATAAAAGCCGTTGAGGGCGTACCGACAACCGGCCCCCTGGGCCGCCTTGAGGCAGCGAACCAGATCGTCGTGATGCACGGGATGCTCCTGGAGCACATGGACGCCATGGCGCAGCAGTTCCAAGGCCAGGGCTGTCCCCGGGCCACCCACCACGGCCGAGCGCACCACCACGCAGGCCATGTCGATCTCGCCGAAAGGCAAGGCCGCAACCGTCGTGTAGCAAGGGACGCCATAGCGCCGGGCGCAATCCCGGGCCTGGTCGCTGCCGCGCGCCAGGATGCCGACCAGTTCGAAATCGCCGGCTAGGCGGGCAATGCCCTTGAGGTACACCCGGCCAAAGGTCGTCCCGCACACGACAACACGCAACCGCCTGTTTTGCGACGTCATAATACGCCCGCCTCCAGGGAAACACCCGATTTCGATTCCAGATCCGGGGCAATGTCCACGACGGTGAGCGACTCCACCACTGGGACAGCGCGGAGACGCTCCACCATGCTGTCCGGATCGAGCACGGCAAAAGCCCAGTGAACGCCGTTGTCCGGCCGGTCTTCCAGGATATGCCGGGCCACGGCAGCCGCCATGATCCCGCTGATCGTATAGCTGTCGGAGCTTTTGAGCATGGCCCGTTTGGCCACCGCCCGGCCTTGGCGCCTGCCCCGGACTTCCACCGTCATGGCGTACCAGGAATGGCGACCGGCCATGGCCAAGCTCGCCGCACGCACCAGTTCCCCCACAGCTGCGTCAAGGACCTCCGGCCCGGACTCGATGAGGCGTGAGCAGCCGCCGGACAGGGCGGCCATGGTCACCTCGTCGGCCATCACCGTATGCCAGCGGGCCTCGTCCAGCCCGGATTGCCGGGCCAGCAGGATGGTTTCCCTGTTGATGAAGGGCTGGACGAAAACACCGTCCCTGAAACCGGGAACGGATACGGGGCCGGACCTGTCCGGTTGTTGCCGCACCACCCGCCCCTGCCGCCAGATGGCATCGGGCGTGCCGAACCCGGCCACGGCACTGAGGAGCACATCCGCTCCGGCTCCCCACGAACAATACTCCCGGCCTCCGGCATGGCCGGACATGGATTCCACCGTGTCGAAGCCCTGGGAAAAAAGCCAACGGGGCAGCACCCCGGACACCCCCGGAAACACCCCGGCCCCGAGCACGAACAGGCCTTGCTCCCCGGCCGGACCCGTCAGCAGCTTTCGCTCCAACACGTCTCCGCCAAAGGCGTCCACATAGGCGGCCCCGGCCTCCAAGGCGGCCATGGCCACGACATCGCCGATACGGTAGGACGGTCCGGCGCAATTGAGCACCACCGCACATCCCTGACAAAACCGGTCCAGGGACGCCCGATCGTGGAGATCGACGCGTACGGCCTCAAACCCTGCACCGCTATCCTGATCCGGGTCGACCCTGCGCTGGCCGCCACGGACCGGCCCCAGCCTCCGCAGCACGTCGCAGGCCACACGGCCCACCATGCCCCCATACCCGAGAATGCCTATGCCGTGAGGCGCGGTCATGCCTGTCCCTCCCCGCCGAGCAGCGCCTTGGCCACGCCCGCGACATGGGGTGGCTGCATGCAGGACATGTGGTTGCCTTCCACCTCGATGATCTCCAAACCGCCTATGGCCACTTCCCGCCAAAACGCCCTGATGTCCGATGACACGCCGGGAATGGCGTGCAGGCTCGTATCCTTGGCATGAAACAGCCGGATGTCATGGGCCAAGGGCATGGGCTCGTACCGGGCCACGGCGCCAAAGGTGTGCTTGAACACCTCGTAGAGCAACCGGGTCACGCCCAACTGGTACCCAGAGGAGGCGGCGTCCGCATTGGGCAGGGCCGCCGCGATGGCCGCCAGGCGCTGCTCCTGGTTTTTCCGGGCCAGAGCCCCATAGCATTGGCCCATGGCGGCGTACTCCCCGTCGAGGGATTCCAGGAAGCCGGCCTCGATGACATCGCCACGGGCGTCGAGGTTCCGGTTGATGGCTTCGCCCAGCCGGGCCTCGTCGGGATAATGTCCGGCCTTGACCACATCGGCCCCGAACAGGCGGCCAAAGGCGCGCTCCATCAGCATCTCGTCGCGCACCTGATACCGAAACGGCCCGCTGCTCACGATGACCAGGGGGGCGAGGTCCTTGCCGGACTCCAGCAGCACCCGCGCCGTTTCCAGGGCGATGAGCCCGCCGCTGCAATAGCCGACAAGTTCGAACCGGCCCGCGCCGGACGCCATGAGGCTTTGGGCATACCGCCGCCCCAGTTCCTCGATGATCCGGTCCTGGGGGATGGCCAGAAAGGCGTCGATGTCGGCGACGCTGAGCCCGGCGATGGTCCTCTCCCGGGCCGGCCCGTCGATGAAGTGAGGCAGCAGATGCCGATACGGCGCCAGGTTCCCGTTGCCGGTGTGGAAGAACACCGTCAAGGGGCTGTCCGTGTCACTGCCGGGAGCCAGAATGACCAGGGGCGAGACAGGGCCGGCCTTCCCCTCTGCGTCGTCGGAGGCGGCAACGCAGGCGCCCGCGACCAGCTTTTGGGCCACCGCGGCCACGGTGGGCTCCTGCAGCACCGCGCGCATGAGCCGCTCCCACTCCCACTGCCGGGCCTCGGCCAGGGTTTCACGCATCTTGGCCACCACCTGGGCGATGAGCAGGGAATCGCCGCCCGCCGCGAAAAAATCCTCCTTGCGGCCGATGTCGCCCCGGTTCAGGGCAGCGGTCCATATGGCGGCCACGCGTTGCTCCAGGCCCTCGTGGGGTGCTTGGCCGAGGCGCGGGGCGGCCTCCTCTTTCCTGGCGCCTGCACGTCGTGCCAGGGCCATTCTGTCCACCTTGCCATTGGCGGACAGGGGCATGGCAGGCAACACCTCGATATGGGCGGGGACCATGTACCGGGGAAGGCGCTCCCCGGCGAACGAGGCGAGTTCCCCGGCCGAAACCGCCCGATGTCGCCGGGGAAAACGCGTGACAAACGCGACCTGTCCCATGGCGGCCAGCCGGTCCTCGGGCCCGGGATACTGGCACAGCAGGTCGGCGCCCACGGCCGAGAACATCTCCAGCCACTGCTCCCGGGTGAAAAACGTCTGTCCCGTTTCGGCCCGCACGTCGGCAAATCCGGTCAATCCCTCCTTGAACTCCATGGAGGTCAACAGCGAATACTGGTTCCCGATGGCCTCGATAACCATCAGGATGCCGCCGGGAGCGGCAAGTTCCTTGAGGGCGGCGAGCACCGTGGGCGCATGGTTGGAATTGTGCAGTACATTGGCGCAGACAATGACGTCGAACGCGCCCGCGGCCACCCCCTGCTCCCAGTACGGTTTGTTGATGTCGAACAAGCCATAATCGACCCAGGGATAGCGGACGAATCGTTCCCGGGCCTCATTGAGAAAAAAGGTGGACACGTCGGTGAACCGATAGGTCACGGGCTTGCCGTCCAGGTCTTCGATCAGGGCGCGCGTGGTGCCGCCGACGCCAGCGCCGATTTCCAGCACCCGCAACGGCCGGTCCGGCGTCTCCTTGCGGGCGTTCGCCAGGGTGAGCAGCGCCTCTCTGATGATGTTGTTCAAACAACGGCTGACCAAGTTGTCGTTATAGGCGGAAAGCGCCGTATCAAGGCTGCCCCGGGGGAACAGCAAATCCAGGGGATCGGTCCGTCCCTGGAGCAGGGCGGGCAGGTGGTCACTGGAAAGCCGCAGATAGTCCAACAGCTTTTGCCCGTAGTGCAGCTCGTTTTCCACGCGCTGCAGTTCGTCCCAGCAAAGCGGCAACTCCCGCGCCTCCGGAGGCGTTGCCGCCAGCTTGTAGAGGCCCGAATCCGCCTCCAGGACCAGCAATCGCTGGTCGCACAGCACGGCGAGCCAGCGGGACAGCAAGCGGCGCATGCGAGGATGCACCCGGCCGGCCGTCATGATGTCCTCAAGACTGTGCCTGGCGGCCTTGTCCGCAAAAAAACCCAGCCCGCGCAAGGTCCCGACCATGCCCAGCAACGCCGTCCGGTTCGACAACTCCATCCAGCGGCCAAGCAGCTTCCGGTCCACCCGGGCAATGGCTGCGTCGCCCGCCGCAGCGCACACATAGCCGAGGATCTCGACCTCCTCAGGCAGGGTGTCTTCGACCTGGCGGCAGGGCTCCACAAACGCGGCCAGCTTATAGCGCTGGGGCGTCTCCCCGGTGATCAGGGCCACAGCGGCGCGCACCGCCGGATGACTCCCAAGCACGCTTTCCACTTCGCCCAGTTCGATGCGGTGTCCGCGAATCTTCACCTGGGTATCGTCGCGTCCCAAGAATTCGATGACCCCGTCTGGACGGTACCGGCCCAGGTCGCCGGTATGGTAGAGACGCTCGCCGCTTTGGGGATGCACGATGAACCGCTCCCTGGTGCGCTGGGCGTCGTTCAGATAGCCCCGCGCCAGGCCGGCGCCGCCGATGTAGAGATGCCCCACCGTCCAATCGGGACACGGCCGCAACCGGCTGTCGAGCACATGCAACCACTGGTTGGCCAGGGGCGTCCCGTAGGGAATGGCAACACCCTCCTCCATGTCCCGGGGCACTTCATAGCCGATGGACCAGATGGCGGCCTCGGTGGCCCCGCCAAGGCTCATGACCGTGATGTCCGGGAAGGCAGCGCGCAAGGCGGGGGGCAGCGCGGACGGAATCCAATCCCCGGAAAGCATGGCCAGGCGCAAGCCCAAAGCCCGCTTCAGGGGCGCTTCACCCGCCAGGGAGGTCAGCAGCATGTGCATCTGGGCCGGCACGGAGTTCCACAGGGTCACCCCATGCTCGCGGACAAGCCATGCCCAATGCCCCGGGTCGCTTCGCCTGTCCTCGTCGGGCAGCACGAGCACGCCGCCCGCGGCGAAGATCCCGAAGATATCATAGACGGAAAGATCGAAGTTCAGATTGGCCACGCCAAGCAGCACGTCCCGTTGGGTGACCTGAAAGCGGCTGTTGATATCGGCCACGGTGTTAAGCACCGCCCCATGCTCCAGCATCACGCCCTTGGGGGTGCCGGTGGTGCCCGAGGTGTAGATGACATAGGCCAGATCGGCCGGGTCCTTGGGCCAGGAGCGGAGAAGCGCCGCCTGCCCGGGTTCCAGGGAAGCGACGTCCAGGGAACGCACGGCCTCAGGCCAATCCGAGACCTCGCCCTGCACCAGGGCCAGACGCACCCGGGCGTTTTGCATGATGGCGTTTCGCCGCGCCGCGGGCTCCTTCATGTCCATGGGCAGATAGGCCGCGCCGGCGCAGAGCACGCCGAGCACGGAGGCCACTTGCAGGGCGCTTTTGGGCTGCATCACGGCCACGATATCGTCCGGGCCGCACCCGGCTTCCACAAGAGCGCGCCGCACCGCCTCGGTCTGTCCGGCCAGGTCCCCATAGGAATGCCGCTGTCCCTGGCAGATCAAGGCGGTGCTGTCCGGAGCCTGGTCCACGGTGCGCAGGAATCCGTCCTGGAGCAGCCCCTCGGGCAGAGGCGCGCCGGTATCATTGACAGCCTGGCGAAGAGCCTGCACGCGAAAAGACAGTTCCAGGGGCGACGGCTCCTCCCACGCCTCCGGCTCCCGGGCCAGCCGCCCGAGCAGGGTTTCAAAAGCCGAGAAGGCATCCTTGACCATGCCCGGCGGGAAAACCCCATCGCGGACATCCCAGTTGAGGCGCAGTTCCCCTTGCCGCTCGCTGACCTGGCAATCCAGCCAGACCTGGGGGGTCTGGCTGATGCTGTAGACAAGCTGGGCGTCGCGCATGAAGTCGCCGTCCAGACGGCTTTCCTTCCCCAGGCCCAGCATGCTGGTGAACACCACGGGGTAGACCGCCCGGGTCTCGCGACGGCGGCCAAGCTCGCGCAGAACCTCGATGCCGGAAAACGTCGCGTGCTCCATGTCCTGCCACAGACGATCCTGAATCTCCCGGGCGCGAGCGGCAAAGGGCCGGTCGCCGCCGGTGTGGGCCTCAAGGAGATTGACCGCCGTGAAATCCCCGATGATGCCGTCCATGCCCGGATGCAGGGCCGGACGGTCGAGCAGAGTGATGGCGAGGCAGAAGGAAGGCTGTCTTGCCCAGCGGCCCATGACCTCGGCAAAGATGGCCAACACGGCGCAGGACGGGGTGAGCCGATGTGCCTGGGCCTGCTCCCGGAAGGTCTGCCAGGCTTTGCGGCCCAGGCTGAGTTCATGGCGGGTAAAGGAAATCTCCCGAGCACCCGACCCACCGCCCAGCACCGGGAGTTCCGGCCCCTCGGGCATGGTTTCCAGCCTGTCCAGCCAATACTGACGGTCCTGCTCCCGGCGCGCGGCAAAGGACGGCAGTTCCCGCTGCCTTCGTTGGAACAGGACCACGTCCCTGAAGGTGATTTCCGGCTCCGGAAGAGGGCGCTCGGGAGTATGATACAAGTGGTCCAGCTCCGAAAACAGGATGTCCACGCTCACGAAGTCGGCGATGAGCATGTCGATGGAGCAGTGCAGGATGCTCCCCGCGTCCGTCAGGGACAGGGCCAGTTCGCACAGCGGCCACTCGTCCGGGACATACTGCTTGGCCGCAAGCTCCCCACGGATGGCTTCACGTTGCCGCTGCTTGGGCATCGGATCGAGCCCGCGCAGGTCATGCACGACCAGGGCCGGCGGGGTGACATCCGGCAGGACTTGCTGAAAACCGTCCTTGTGGACCACCGCCCGCAACATGTCGTGGCGCGCGATCACGGCATGCCACGCTTTTTCCAGTCGCATGGGGTCCAGTTGCGGCATGCTGAGTTCCACATAGCCGTGGCAGCCCACCCCGCCAAAGGCGTAGTCGTCCGTGCGCCCCACGAGATAGGCCGCCTGCACGTCCGTCACCGGAAACGGCTCATGGCGGTGCGTTGGGTCAGGCGTCAGGGCCACATCCTCCACGGACTCAAGGTAGGCGATCAAATCCTCCTTGATGCCCCGCAACTCGGTCAAATGTTCCTCGTTGAGGGTTTCGGAAGGCGCCTTGAAGTGCAGCCGGCCGGACCGAACCCACAGCTTCACACCCAACGCTTCATATTTATGAATTATCTCAAGAGCTGTCACAAAGCACCTTCCTCAAAATGGTTGTTTTGCGGGGCTCGAGCCGACGCCACCCTCCGGTCCAAGGAAAGGAGCTGGTCGGCAAAACGGGCGATGGTCGGGGCCGCGAAAAAGGCCCGCAAGGATACGTCCTCGGGGACAAGCTCCAAGGCATGCAGCTGCCGTATGATCCTGGTTGCCTTGAGACTGTCGCCCCCGAGATGGAAGAAGTCGTCGTGGCGCGAGATGTTGCCGAGTCCCAGATGCTCCATCCAGATGGCGGCCAGCCGCCGTTCCAATTCGCCAGACGGGGATTCGGGCTCGCTGGCCCGCTGCCGGGGCCGGTGGCCTTCCAGGGCCGTGGCCAGGGCCTTGCGGTCCACCTTGCCGTTGTCATTGAGCGGCAAGGCGGCAAGGGGCATGATTTTCCCGGGGATCATATACTCGGGCAAATGCTCCCCGAGAAAACGCGCCAGTTCCTCTTCGATCCCGGGGTCCTCGAGCTGGTCCGGCGCCACGACCGCGGCGGCGACCAGAACGGCCGGGGCTCCCGTGGTCAGGGCCACTGCCCGTTGGACAAGGCCGTTGCGTTCCAGCACGGCCTCGATCTCGCCAAGCTCTATGCGATGACCGCCCACCTTGACCTGGGTGTCTTCCCGGCCCAGGAACTCGATATTGCCGTCGGGCAGATAGCGCCCCAGATCGCCGGTGCGGTACAGGCGCTCGCCAGTGACCGGATGGGTGACAAAGGCCGCGTCCGTTTTAGGGCCATCACCCCAGTAGCCCCGGGCCAGGCCGACCCCCGCGATGTACAGGTTGCCCGGCACCCAGTCGGGCCTGTCCCGAAACGCCTGGTCCAGGACATGGTAGCGCTGGTTGGCCAGGGGTTTGCCGTAGGGAATGCTTTTCCAGTACGGAGCGAGTGCGTCCACATCGAAGATGTTGGACCAGATGGAGGCTTCGGTGGCCCCGCCCAGGCCCGAGACGCGAAGGCCCGGGGCAAGCGCCCTGACGGCCCCGGGCAGGTCCAGGGGGATCCAGTCGCCGCTTAAGAGCACGGCCCGAAGGGAAGCCAAGGCCCCCTCCGCCCGGCCCGCGGCGGACTCCACCAGCATCTGCAACATCATGGGCACCGAGTTCCACAGCGTGACCCCATGCTCGCGCATAAGCGCCGCCCAGTGGGCGGGGTCCCTGGCCAGGTCGGCCCGAGGCAGGACAATGGCCCCACCAGCGGCCAGGATGCCGAACATGTCGTACACCGACAGATCGAAGTGCAGGTTGGACAGGGCCAGCACCCGGTCGCTTGGCCCCACGGCAAACCGGGAATTGATGTCCAGGATGGTGTTGCCCGCGCCGCGATGGTCGATCATGACCCCTTTGGGCTGTCCCGTGGACCCGGAGGTGTAGATGACATAGGCCAAATCCTCGGGAGACTGGACCGGCTTGGGCGGGGTCGTTTCCCGTGGCACCAGGGTATCCACGGCCACGAGTTCCACGCCCTCGGGCCACTGGATGCGGCCCATGAGCCAGGTCTGGGTCAGCACGACGCGTACCCGGGCGTCAGCCAGCAGATGGTGCATCCGTTTGGACGGCAGCGCCGGATCAAGCGGCAGGTAAGCCGCGCCGGCGCCGAGAACCCCCAGCACTCCGGCCACCTGCTCCCAGCCCTTGTCCATGACCACCGCCACCAGATCCCCGGGCTTGGCGCCCCTTGCCCGCAGCAGATGCCCCAGGGTGGCGGCGTAGGCCCCAAGTTCGCCATGGCGTAAACATCTGTCCGGGGCCACCACGGCGAGCGCGTCCGGCCGGGCCTGTGCCTGTTCCTGGACCAGGGTGTGGAGCAAGGCCTGGGACACGGGCGCGTCCGTGGCGTTGACGGCCCGGCGACGGCGAAGATGCGCCTCAGGCGCAAGCGACGGCACGGGCGCGTGCCAGGCCCGGTCGTCTTCGGCCAGACGGACGAGCAAGGCGCAAAACCCCTGGAACATGTCGTCGATCATGCCTTCCGGGAAAAGCCCGTCCACCGCGTCCCAGGTGAGCACGGCCTCGCCGTCGCTCTCGTAGGCCTGGCAATCCAGCCAGACCTGGGGGGTCTGGGAAACACTGTAGCCCATGGTGCCGAACAGGCCGAACCCGGCATCGTTGCCCAGGGAGCCCATGCCCAGAGCGCTGGTGAACACCACCGGCATGGCGGCCCCG
>JAWRKJ010000239.1:0-9704 GCA_040307025.1 Desulfovibrionaceae bacterium
TCGGGATGGGTCCGGGAAGGGGGTGCCCCCCTTCCCGGCCCCATCCCGAAAGGGGCCGGCAAACACAGCCCCCCGCACCATTTCGTGGGCCCCGATAAATTACTTTCCAGGGGCCCCGGGGGATGATCCCCCTGGCGGAGAGGTCCAGGAGAGGCAGCGCCTCTCCTGGCCGCCGGAGGCATGCCTGTCTTCCCACCTAGAAGGTCGAACGCCGCACGTCCTTGCCGGCGATATCGGCGATGATCGCCTGGCCGTGGGGGATGCAGAAGGCGACCAAGCGCGGATTGTCCGCGCTGCCGTAAATCGACCGCACGACCTCGCTGCGCTCGATGATCCCCTTTTTGACTTCCATGTCGTCATCCAGGGAGACCGCGCCGCGAATGCGCAAGGTCACCATCTCCGGCGCGAACGTATAGGCGAATTCCACCTGGGGATTTTGCGACAGCTGGGCAAAGACCTCCTTGTCCCGGGCCGTGCAGAACCACAGCTTGCCGTCGCGCAGCCCCATGAAGCCGAATGGCCGCACCCGGGCCTGCGTACCATCCACCGTGGCCAGATACACGTACTGCAACTTGCCGATCAGATCCAACACGTCCTTTTCCATGGTCTTGCTCCTTTCTTTTTTTGTTCGATATCGAACATTTCGGCCAAAAAAAATCACCCGAGATTGGCTTCCAGCCGCGCCAAGATGCCCATGAGCGCCTCCCGCTCGGCCTCGGGCACCCCGGCCCAGACCCGGTCGAGCAATGATCGGGAAATCGCCAGAAACTCCGCTCGAAACGCCTCGGCCTTGGCCGTGGGTGCAACCAGCGTCACCCGGCTGTCACCTCTATCCTTGACGCAGATGACGTAGCCGGCCGCTTCAAGCTTGCGCACGAGGGTGGTGACGGTATTTTTTTTCCGCCGGATGCCCTCGGCCAGCCGGCCCATGGGCAGTGGTCCCTGCCGATACAATTGGGCCAGGATGCTGCCGTGGGACGGCACGAGCCCGGTCACGCCCCGGCGGGCCAATTCGGCCAGAATGAAGGCGTTGGCCTTCTCGCGGATACGCGCGATGCGATCGATCACCATGTCCGTTTGCATGGACGGAATATAGTTCGATGTCGAACAATTTGTCAAGCCGTACCCACGCGATTGTCGGCTTCGCCTTTGGCCCGGCTCCTGGTATCCTGCCCCCATGGCCCGGCCGATCCGCCGAGGCCCGGAGTGCCCATGACCGCTGCCATCGTCCTGGAACTGGCCATTGTCCTGGCCTTGATTTTCGTGAACGGCTTTTTCGCCATGGCCGAAATGGCCCTGGTCGCCGCGCGCAAACAACGGTTGCGCGCCCTGGCCGAGGCCGGCAACGGCCGAGCCAAGCTGTGCCTCAAGCTGCTCAAGCAACCCGAACGTTTCCTGTCCGCCGTCCAGATCGGCATCACCCTGGCCGGGGTGCTGGCCAGCGCCTACGGCGGTGCCACGTTGGCCGCCAGCCTCGCCCAGGCCCTGCGCACCGTGCCCGCCCTGGCCGCCCATGCCCAAACCGTGGCCCTGACCGCCGTGGTGGTGCCCTTGACCGTGCTCACGCTCATCTGCGGCGAACTCGTGCCCAAACGCCTGGCCATGGCCCGACCCGAGGCCCTGGCCATGTTCGCCGCCCCGGTCATGGGCGGGCTCATGTTGGCCAGCCGCCCGGTCATTGCCTTTCTGGGCCTGGCCACCCGGGCCTGTCTGCATCTGCTTGGGCTCGACGGCGGCACCGAACCGGCCGTCACCGAGGAGGACATCCGGGGACTGTTGCGCGAAGGCGCCCGCACCGGCGTCCTCGAACACGCCGAACGCGACATCATCGAACGTTTGCTGCGCCTGACCGACCGGCCGCTCGACGTCATCATGACCCACCGCTCCCGGGTGGACTGGCTCGACATCGAGGCCCCGGAAGCCGAGACCCTGGAGCGCATCCTCGCCAGCCCCCACACCCGCTATCCGGTCTGCCGCGGCGATTTCACCGAGGTGCTCGGCATCGCCCGGGCCAAGGATATCCTGGCCGCCCGGCTCCGGGACGGCCGGCTCGATCTGACCGCGCACATGGACCCGCCGCAGTATTTGCCCGAGACCATGCGCGGTCTTGATCTGCTGGCCCGGTTCAAGACCGCGCCCCGCCTGCACCTGGCCCTGGTCGTGGACGAATATGGGGATGTGGTCGGCGTGGTCACGGCGGCCGACGTGTTCGAGGACATGGTGGGCGATCTGCCGGGGCTGTCCGGTTCCGGGGACCCGGCCGTGGTGCGCCGGGCCGACGGTTCGCTGCTGCTCGACGGCGGCACGCCCATGGACGAGGTGGCGGCGGCCATGGGGCTTGCCCAGCCCTGGCCCGAGGAGCTGGCCGGCACGACCCTGGCCGGCTTCGTGCTCGACCGGCTGGGCCGGCTGCCGGCGGTGGGCGAGACGTTCACGGCCCTCGGCGCGACCTTCGAGGTGGTGGACATGGACGGCCGGCGCATCGACCGGGTGCTGCTCGTGCCTGGCGCGGACAGCCAGGCGCCCAAGCCGCCGGGCTCGTGACCGGACGCAAAAAAAAAGGGCGCCGCGCCCGAAAGCGCGCCGCCCCGTCCTTCCGCAGAAGGAAAAAATCCTAGGCGCTCTTGACGGCCGGCTTGGTCACGGCCCCGGAACGCAGGCAGCGGGTGCACACGGTCAGTGTGGTCACCTCGCCCGAAGGCAGCTGGGCCCGAACCTTGACGAGGTTGGGCGAAAAACGGCGCTTGTTCCGGTTGTTGGCGTGGCTGACATTGTTGCCGACCTGGGGCTTCTTGCCGCAGCAGTCGCAGATTTTGGCCATGTTCGGTTCCTCCCGAATTCCTCTTCGCCCGGGCCGCCTCCGTCCGGGGAGGCTTCCCCGACCCGGCGAAACGACCGCGCGATTTCGCGGTGACGTAAAGAATTTTGTGAGGTACATGGGAACGAAGACCTTGGCAAGCTTTTTCTTGACAAGGCGACCCGCACCGACTAGCAGTCTTGTCTTCGCGAGGAAATCATGCCAGAAGTATGGCTCGACATCACTGACATCCCGGCAACTGGCCGGGAATTTTCTTTTTCCGACCTGGGCCTGTGGACCGGGTTCATTGAGGAATTCGGGCTGCCCCATCGCCTGGAAGGCACCGAGGACCCCGTGCATGCCTCGTTTTCCGTGACCCCCCAGAACAAGGGGGTGCTCATCCGGGGCCGGATCGACGGTGTCATCGTGACGCCGTGCGCCCGGTGTGCCGAGGATGCCAGGGTGGTGGTGGACAGCGCCTTCGAACTGTTCGAAGAGCTCCCCCGGGAAGAGGAACACTCCCTCGAACCCGGGCTCTTGCGTCGCCGGGGCAAAGTGCTCGAACTGGACGTGGCCAGCCTGCTGTGGGAACAGTTCCTGCTGGCGCTCCCGGTCAAGCCCCTGTGCGAGGAGAACTGCCCGGGGCTGTGCCCCCGGTGTGGCGCCGACTTGCGCAACGGCCCCTGTGGCTGCGCCCCGGACGAGGGCGATCCCAGGCTGGCCGTGTTCCGGACGCTCAAGACGCCGCGTGGCTCGAACTAGGCTGGCGGTCGGCTGACCGCGCGCTTTTTGGATAGATGACTTCAACCCCTTTTGCGAGGTAATCGCCATGGCCGTCCCCAACAGAAAAATCTCCAAGTCCCGCAAAGGCATGCGTCGCGCCCACGACAAGGTCGCCGTGCCCACCGTGGTGCTGTGCTCCTGCGGCGAGCCCACCCTGCCCCATCGGATCTGCCCGAGCTGCGGCACCTACCGCGGTCGCCAGATGCTCCGGAAGGACGATGCCGAGTAGGATGCCCCGCATCGCCGTGGATGCCATGGGCGGGGACTTCGGTCCCCAGGTGGTCATCCCCGGTGTTTTACAGGCCGCCCGCGCCAAACGGGCGGCCTTGACGCTCGTGGGGGATGAAGCCGCCATCCGGGCCGAGCTGGACCGGTTCGACACCAAGGGCCTGCCCCTGGCCATAGTCCACGCCTCCCAGGTCGTGGACATGACCGAGACGCCTTCCGAGGCGTTGCGCCGCAAAAAGGACTCCTCCATCCAGGTGGCCTGCAATCTCGTGCGCGACGGGGAAGCCGACGGCGTCATCTCGGCCGGCCATTCCGGCGCCACCCTGGCCTGCGCCATGTTCACCATCGGCCGGGCGCCGGGCGTGGAACGACCGGCCCTGGCCACCTTCATGCCCACCGAGCACTCCCACTGCATCATCATCGACGTCGGCGCCAACGTGGACTGCAAGCCCTTCCACCTGCTCCAGTTCGGCATCATGGCCTCGGTTCTGGCCGAAACCATGCTCGGCCGCGACAATCCCAAGGTGGCGCTGCTCTCCAACGGCGAAGAGCCGGGCAAGGGCAACCACGTGGTCAAGGAAGCCTTTGACCTGCTGCGCGCCAGCTCGCTCAATTTCGTGGGCAACATCGAGGGCCGGGACCTGTTCCTCGGGGATGTGGACGTGGTGGTGTGCGACGGCTTCGTGGGCAACGTGGTGGTCAAGCAGGCCGAAGGCCTGGCCACCTCCCTCGGCCGTCTGCTCAAAGGCGAGTTGCGCCGTGGTTTTTTCGGCAAGATCGGTACCATGCTGGCCTTGAACGCGCTCAAACGTTTCTCCCGGCTGGTGGATTACGCCGAATACGGCGGAGCGCCACTGCTCGGCTTAAACGGCATTTGCCTCATCTGCCATGGCGCCTCCAGCAGCAAGGCCATGGCCAGTGCTGTCCGCATGGCCTCCCGCTTCGTGGAAATGGAAGCCAACGCCCACCTGACCCGGGCCGTGGCCGCAAACATCGACGTAGCCGGCCCCAAACGCCAGGCCGCGAACGATCAACGCTGACCCCCCCTCCTCATTATTCATGAAAAACGACGCCTATCTTCGCGGCCTCGGCTTTTACGCCCCCGAACGCATACTGACCAACGCCGACCTGGAACGGATGGTGGAAACCTCCGACGAGTGGATCACCACCCGCACCGGCATCAAGGAGCGCCATATCGCGGCCCCGGGTGAGACCGTCAGCGATCTCGCGGCCAAGGCCGCCACGGCCGCCCTGGCCGATGCCAACATGGACGCCGATGTCATTACCCATATCCTGCTCTACACCGTGACGCCCGATTTCTACACCCCGTCGGCCGCCTGCCTCATGGAGGAAAAGCTCGGCCTCCGGGGCAAGGTGGTCCAGGACGTCAACGCCGCCTGCTGCGGCTGGATCTACGGCCTGGAAATGGCCCGGGCCATCCTGTGCCTGCACCCCGAGGCCAAGGTGTTGCTGGCCGCCGCCGAGGTGCTCACCTGCCGCACCAACTGGGCCGACCGGCGCACCTGCGTCCTGTTCGGCGACGCCGCCGCCGCGACCGTGATCACGGCTGGCGAACCGACGCCCGGCTCGGGACGCATCGTCGACACGCGCCTGAGCAGCGACGGCTCCCTCGGGCACCTGCTCACCATCAAGGGCGGCGGTTCCGGCCATCCCTACAAGCTCGGCGATACCGTGGACGAAGACTATTTCCTGTTCATGAACGGCCGGGAGGTCTACAAGCACGCCGTGCGTAACATGACCGCCGTGTGCGAGGAGATTCTCACCGAAAACGGCCTGAAAAACGGCGACATCGACCTGTTCGTCCCGCACCAGGCCAACCTGCGCATCATCGAAGCCGTGGCCAAAAAGCTCGATGTCCCGGACGAAAAGGTCATGGTGACCATCGACCGCTACGGTAACACCTCGGCCTCCACCATCGGCGTCGCCCTGACCGAGGCCAAGGAACAAGGACGGCTGGGACCCGGCTCCCGGGTGCTGCTCGGCGCTTTCGGCGGCGGCTTCACCTGGGCCAGTGCCCTGCTGCAATATTGAGGCAATCGGGGAAAACCCATTTGCTGTTGGGGGACGTTTCGGCTATGGACACGCCGAGCCCGACACGGGCATGTTTCCGTTTTGTGCCCCGCCCCCCGCAGGAAGCAGATCATGCGTCCCGAACGTAATGTTTGACGACGCGACGAGGAGTTCTACGATGCGTACGGCCCTGGTCACCGGCGGGTCTCGCGGCATCGGCGCGGCTGTGGCCGCGCGTCTGGCCCGGGACGGCTTCGACGTTATCCTCACCTATGTGAGCAAGCCTGATGCGGCGGCCGCCGTGGTGGACGCCATTGTCGCCGCCGGCGGAAAAGCCCGGGCCCTGGCCCTCGATACCGGCGACAATGCGGCTGTGGCCGCCTTTTTCGCCGAGCACGTCAAGGACACCGACCTGCACGTGCTCGTCAACAACGCCGGCATCACCCGTGACGGGTTGCTCGTGCGCATGAAGGACGCGGACTTCGAAACCGTCATCCGCGTGAACCTCATCGGCGCCTTTACCTGCCTGCGCGAGGCGGCCAAGCTCATGATGAAGCGCCGCGCCGGCCGCATCGTCAACATTTCCTCAGTGGTCGGCCAATCCGGCAATGCCGGGCAGGCCAACTACGCCGCCGCCAAGGCCGGGCTCGTCGGGCTGACCAAGTCCGCCGCCTTGGAACTGGCCTCGCGGGGCATCACGGTCAATGCCGTGGCCCCGGGTTTCGTCGAAACCGACATGACCGCCGTGCTGCCTGATGCCGTCAAGGCGACGTTTTCCGACCGCATTCCGGTCAAACGCGCCTGCGCCCCGGAGGAAATCGCCGCCGCCGTCGGCTACCTCGTCAGCGACGAGGCCGCCTACGTCACCGGCCAAGTCCTCGGCATCAACGGCGGCATGTACATGTAACAAAACATCATTACGGTCCATACCTGGAGGAACGCATGTCTGTCGCGGAAAAAGTCAAGGAAATTATCGTGGATCAGCTCGGCGTGGATGCCGGCGAAGTTATTCCCGAAGCCAAGTTCGTCGATGACCTGGGCGCGGATTCCCTGGATCTCACGGAACTGATCATGGCCATGGAAGAGGAATTCGGCGTCGAAATCTCCGACGAGGATGCCCAGACGATCCAGAAGGTCCAGGACGCCATTTCGTTTGTTGAAAAGAAAAAGGGCGAGTAACGCCTTCAAACGCCCAGTCGGTATGGGGCGGCGCGCCTCGGGCCCGCCCCGACCGCGGACGGATGTGCCATGACTTTGAATCGGGTAGTCGTTACGGGCCTTGCGGCCATCACTCCCATCGGCAACGACCTCGCTACGAGCTGGAGCAATCTCGTGGCCGGCGTCTCCGGCGCCGGACCCATCACGCGATTTGACGCTGCCGCCTACGACACGCATTTCGCCTGCGAGGTCAAGGATTTCGACGCAAAGCCGTTCATCCAGGCCAAGCTCGTCAAGCGCCTGGATAGGTTCACCATTTACGCCCTCAGCGCCGCCGCCATGCTCATGGAGGACGCGGGCTATTCCGTCTCGCCGGCGGAAGCCGCCTCCGTGGCCGTCATCATCGGCTGCGGCCTGGGCGGGCTCGAAACTCTGGAACAGACCCACACGAAACTCCTGGCCCAGGGCCCATCCCGGGTATCGCCCTTTTTTATCCCCACGATGATCGCCAACATGGCCGCCGGGCAGATCGCCATCTCCCTCGGCGCCAAGGGCCCCAACCTGTGCACCACCTCGGCCTGTGCCTCGGGTTTGCACGCCATCGGCACCGCTTACACGGACATCAAGCTTGGCCGCAGCCAGGCTGCCGTATGCGGCGGCGTGGAATCCACGGTCACGCCCCTGGCGGTGTCCGGGTTCAACGCCTTGAAGGCCCTGTCCACCCGCAACGATGACCCGACCAAGGCGTCCCGGCCCTTTGATACCGATCGGGACGGCTTTGTCATCGGCGAGGGTTGCGGTCTGCTGCTGCTCGAATCCCTGGACCATGCCCGGGCGCGCGGCGCCCGCATCCTGGCCGAGGTCGTGGGCTTCGGGGCCTCGTGCGACGCCTTCCACATGACCGCGCCGCCCGAGGACGGCGAAGGCATGGCGCTGGCCATGTCCGCCGCCATCCGCGAAGCCGGCCTCACGCCGTCCGACATCGCCCACATCAACGCCCACGGGACCTCCACGTCGCTCAACGACGCCTGCGAGACCGCGGCCATCAAAAACGTGTTCGGCGAACGCGCCAAACACGTGCCCATCACGGCCAACAAGTCCATGATCGGGCATTGCCTGGGCGCGGCCGGCGGCATCGAATCGGTCGTGAGCGTCAAGACCATGGTGGAAGGCATCATTCCGCCCACCATCAACCTGGACACCCCGGACCCGGCCTGCGATCTGGACTACACCCCCAAGATCGCCCGGCACTGCGCCGTGGACAATGTCCTGTGCAATTCGTTCGGCTTCGGCGGCACCAACGCCTGCATGCTCTACAAGGCCTTTGCCGGCTAGTGCCGACCGGAGTTGCGGCCCGGCCACGCCATTTTCAAACGGGGGGTAGACTGCTCGGAAGTCTCCCCCCGAACGTTTCGGGAGGATTCCCACCATGGAAGAACTGCTTATTTCCGATCCGGAAGTCGGGCGGGCCGTGTGCCTGGAAATCGAGCGCCAGACCGGCAAGCTCGAAATGATCGCCTCGGAGAACTTCGTCTCCACGGCCGTGCGCCAGGCCCAGGGCAGCGTGCTCACCCACAAGTACGCCGAGGGGTACCCGGGCAAGCGCTACTATGGCGGCTGCGAATACGTCGACCTGGCCGAGGATCTGGCCCGGGACCGGGTGAAACAGCTTTTCGGCGCCACCTATGCCAACGTCCAGCCTCACTCCGGGTCCCAGGCCAACATGGCGGTCTATTTCGCAGCCATGAACCCCGGCGACACCCTGCTCGGCATGGACCTCTCCCACGGCGGGCATCTCACCCACGGCTCCCCGGTCAACTTCTCGGGCAAGCTCTATAAGATCGTCTTCTACCACGTGCGCAAGGAAACCGGCACCATCGACTACGACGAGGTCGAACGTCTGGCCAAGGAGCACAAGCCCAAGGTCATCATGGCCGGGGCCAGCGCCTACCCGCGCGTGATCGATTTCCCGCGTTTCCGGGCCATCGCCGACGAGGTCGGGGCCAAGCTCGTGGTGGACATGGCCCACATCGCCGGCCTGGTCGCCACCGGCCACCATCCCTCGCCCATTCCCTTCGCCCACTACACCACCTCGACCACGCACAAGACCTTGCGCGGGCCGCGCGGCGGGTTGATCCTCTCCAGCGAGGAGTTCGGTAAAACGCTTAATTCCCAGATCTTCCCCGGCATCCAGGGCGGACCGCTCATGCACGTCATCGCGGCCAAGGCCGTGGCCTTTGGCGAGGCCCTCAAGCCCGCCTTCACCACCTACCAGGGCCAGGTGATCAAAAACTGCCAGGTGCTGGCCAAAGGCCTGCTCGCCCTGGGCTATGACTTGGTTTCCGGCGGCACGGACAACCACCTCGTCCTGGTCGACCTCACCAACAAGGACGTGACCGGCAAGGACGCCGAGCATGCCCTGGACCTGGCCGGCATCACGGTCAACAAGAACACGGTGCCCTTCGAGACCCGCTCGCCCTTCGTGACCTCGGGCGTGCGCATCGGCACGGCGGCGCTGACCACGCGCGGCATGGTCGAGGCCGACATCGAACGTATCGTCTCCTGGATCGACGCGGCCATCTCCGCCCGGGAAAACGAAACCGAGCTCGACGCAATCAGGAAGGAAGTGGAAACCTTTGCCAAAGGCTTCCCGCTGTTCGCCTGGTAGGCCGGCCTACCCACCCAAGCCTTTTCCCGGGGCGGTCGC
>JAWRKJ010000240.1:0-8140 GCA_040307025.1 Desulfovibrionaceae bacterium
CCCGATCCCGTTCAACGGGACGCTGCCAAGCTTAGATGTCGTTGAGGTCGATGGTCCGGGCCGCGGGCTTGCCCTTTTGCGCATCCTTGGCTCCGGCGGCCGGCGGGGTGACCGTGGCGGCGCCGGCCGGTGCGCCCGAAAGCCCCGGCGCGGCATGCCCGGCGGCCGATCCTGCTCCGGCCTGGCCGCCCCGGGAGGCGCCGCACAGCAATTTGGCCACATCCAGGCGCGCCTTGGCTCCGGCCTGGGTCGGATCGTGGCGCACCGCTTCCTGGAAGGCGGCCAGGGCCGGCGAGCACTGGCCGGTCAGGAGATAGACCTGGCCGAGGGTCAACGCGGCCCGGGGGTCCGTGCCGCCGGCCTTGGCCGAGGCTTCGAGCAGATCCCTGGCCCGGGACAGATCGCCGGCGGCATAAGCCGCCAGGCCGAGCCCCTCCAGGGCCGGTGCGTAGCGGGGATCGGCGGACAAGGCGGCCGTGAAAGCGCGGTTGGCCTTGGCCTCGCCGTCCCGGGCGCAGGCCGTGCCGGCCTTGGCCTGAGTGGCGGCGCCACCGCCGGCCCGGCTCAGTTCCTGGCAGGCCCGGGCGTAATCCTTTTGCTCGAAAGCGGCATTGCCGGCGGCCAGGGGATTTTGCTCCACCGGTTCCGAGGGCGCGGTTTTGCCGGCGCACCCCCACAAGCTGGCCAAAAGGGCGACCAGCGCCACGGGCGCGGCGAGCGTCCGAAACGTCATGGCGACACCTCCTACGGACGATTTGTGCAACAAGTCCTGGCTATCCCAAAGCAAGGCCGGATTGTCAAACGCCGGTCCGCCTGCTAGAGAGCAAAGAAGAGTTCTCGAAAACCGGAATCAGAACATGCCCTGGCGCACGTTTTTTCTGGGCCTGGCGTTTTTGGCCACCGTCTGTTCCGTCCGGGCCGAAGATCGCACCCACGTCATCCGGCCCGGGGAGACCCCTGTTTTCCTGGCCAAGACCTACCACGTGTCCGTGGCCGCCCTTTTGGCCCGCAACGCCGGTTGCGATCCGCGCCGGTTGCGGGTGGGGACGGTGTTGCGCATTCCCCGACCGACCCTCCCCGGCCCGCCTGCGCTGTCCGAAGCCAAGGCGGCCGCCACCATCCTGCCCGACGAAGAAGCGCCGGGAACACGCCATGTGGTGGCCCCGGGCGACACGCCGGCCGGCATCGCCGTCCGCTACGGTATTGGTCTGGCCGATCTCGACCGGGCCAATCCCGGCCTCGATCCGAAAAATCTGCCCGTGGGCAAGGTCCTCGTCATACCCGAGACGGTCCCGGACGCGCCGCCGCCGGTGACCGTCACCCGGGCCGGCCAGCCCGAGGGACGGGCCGCGCCCCTGGTCATGGACTTTCGCTGAACCGCCGGGTACCCCTTGGCCTGGGACGGCCCGGCCGTCGGGGGAGGGGTATGATCGAAGCGTCGCGCATGGCCTGGGCCGGGGAGCGGGTGGCGGATCTACGGGCCGCCATGGCCAAGGTGCTGGTGGGGCTTGACGGACTCACGTACCGGCTGCTCGTGGGCCTTTTGTGCCGGGGGCACATCCTGATCGAGGGCGTGCCCGGACTGGCCAAGACTCTGGCCGTGCGGACCCTGGCCGGGGCTGTCCGGGCCGAGTTCAAACGGGTGCAATTCACCCCGGACTTGCTGCCGGCCGACATCCTGGGCACGGAGATCTACGAGGCCGCGACCGGCCGTTTCACGGTGCGCAAGGGCCCGGTGTTCGCCCACATCGTGCTGGCCGACGAGATCAACCGGGCGCCGTCCAAGGTCCAGTCGGCCCTGCTCGAAGCCATGGCCGAACGCCGGGTGACCATCGGCGGGCAACCGCTGCCCCTGCCCGAGCCGTTCATGGTCCTGGCCACCCAGAACCCCATCGAACAGGAAGGCACCTATCCCTTGCCCGAAGCCCAGGTGGACCGGTTTTTTTTGCAACTGCGTCTGGGCTATCCCGACCCCGAGGCGGAAAAGGAAATCGCCCGCCGTTCCCTGCTAGCGGCCGGAGAGGCGGTGACGCCGGTGCTTTCGGTCGCGGACATCCTGGAACTGACGACCCTGGCCGGCCAGGTCCATCTGGACGAACGGCTGCTCGACTACATCGTGGCCATGGTCGGGGCCAGCCGCGCGCCTGGCCCGGCCGGCCTGCCGCAGTTGGACGGCCGGGTGGCCTATGGCGCCTCGCCCCGGGCGACCATCGCCCTGGCCCAGGCGTCCCGGGCCTGGGCGCTCGTTTCGGGCCGGGATTTCGTCACGCCCGGCGATATCAAGACCCTGGCCCCGGACGTGCTGCGTCACCGGGTGTTGCTTACCTACGAGGCCCTGGCCGAAGGCCTCACCCCCGAAGCCGTGGTCACGGCGATCCTTGACGCGGTGCCCGTGCCGTAGGGGATGAGGGGCGGGATGTGAGGGGAGAAGCCTCCGGCGGCCAAAGGGCGTTGCCTTTTGGAATCCCGAAAGGGGGCCGGGGGTGGCCGCATTTTCGGGGTGGAGTTGTCAGAAAAGGCCCTTGGGCTCGGCCTGGGATACGGCGGGTGGGGTGCCGACCCCGGTCGTTGTGGCCTGGGGCACGGGCGGTGGCGTCAGCCCCGGTCCCCTGGCGCTCGGCGGCAGGAATTTGATGGCCGCAAGCGTGGTCTTTTCCGCCTTGGGATCGAACTTGGCCGGCTTGAAGGCGGCCAAGCGGTCCGAGACCCGGGCCAGTTGGTCCGGGGTAAGCTGCTTTTCCAGAATGCGCTTGGCCTTGGCCGCCCGTCCGAGCAGCGGATCGTTGCCTGGGTTGGCGCTGGCCAGGGACAACCAGAAAAGCGCGGATTCGAAATCCCGGGGCACCACCCGGCCCTCGTAGAAAAAACCGGCCAGCATGGCCTGGGCCTGGGCAAAGCCCTGGTTGGCGGCGAGCAGGTACCAGCGGAAGGCTTCCCGGGGATCGGGCGCCGTGCCCCGACCGGTCAGGACCATGGAGGCCACGTTGCACCGGGCATGGGGATCGCCCTGGACGGCCGCCGCGCGCATGAAGCGGAGCGCCTCCGTTGCATCGACCGGCCCGCCCTTGCCCGTCAGGTACATGAGCCCCAGGTTGAACTGGGCCCGGCCGTCGCCTGCCTCGGCCGCCTTGGCATACCACTTGCGCGCTTCGGCGAAATCCGGCGGCCCGGCCAGTCCCTTGGAGAGCAGCGAACCCAGGGCGAATCCGGCCTCGGCATCTCCGGCCTCGGCAGCTTGGCGGTAAAAATCCATGGCTTTGACCAGGTTGGCGGCCGACGGCAATTCCTCCTCGGACAAGGCGGCCAGCAACCCTTTGGCCTCGGGCACGCCGGCGGCAGCGGCTTTTTTGCTCCAGCGAAACGCTTCGATGGGATTGCCGGCCACGCCTTCGCCGGCCAGGTGGAGCAGGGCCATGGCGTACATGGCCTCGGGATAGCCGGCCCAGGCGGCCCGGGATATCCAGGTCGTGGCCGTGGCCGTGTCGCCGGCCAGCCGGCCGCGCAACATGCCGAGCCCAAGGACCGTGGCCGCGGCCATGTCGCCGGCTTCGGCCGCTTTGCGGCAAAACCGCAAACCCCGGTCCGGATCCCGGTGGGCGTCGTCGCCGGCGGCAAATCGCTGGCACAACGCCCCGGCCGCCGCCACATCGGCCGCGCCGGCCTTGTCGTACAGGGACAAGGCATGCTCCCGGTCCTTGAACACCCCGAGGCCGTCGAAATACATGTCGGCCAGGCGCAGCATGGACGCTACATGCCCGGCCTCGGCCGCCTTGGCGAACAGCCGGGCGGCCTCCAGGGGATAGGCGGTCACGCCCTGGCCGGCCAGGTACATGAGGCCCAGGGCATGGGCCGCCGGGGCATAGCCGGCTTCGGCCGCCTTGCGCCGCCAGGATGCGGCCTGGGCCAGGTCCTGGGGCACGCCCCGGCCGCTGGCATACAGGTCGGCCAACCGGCCCATGGCTTCGGCCTCGCCGCCGCCGGCTGCGGCACGAAAAAGTGTCACGACCGCTTCCGGGGGACCGCCCCGGACGTCTCCGGCCACCTGCAGGGCGAGCAAGGCCCGGCCCAGGGCCGTGGCCGCTTCGGGCAGGCCGGAATCCGCTGCCTGGTGCAGCAGGCGCAAGCCCGCATCCGTGTCCCGGGCGCCGCCGTCCCCGGCCAGACGCATGGCGCCGAGCCGGGCCATGGCCAGGGCATCGCCCCGGCTGACAGCCTTGGCGTACCAGGCCGCGGCATTGTCCAGGTCGCCGCGCAGGGTGCGCAGGAGATCGCCGGCCAGGACCATGCCCGCGACATTGCCCCTGCCGGCGGCGTACAGGGCCAGGGTCAAGGCCCGCCAGGGATCGGCCGGCACCACGCTGCCGGCTTCGAGCAGTCGGGCGAGCCGGGCCGAGGACGGGACCGAACCGGCGCTGGCCGCGGCTTCGAGCAGCGGCAATGCTTCGGCCGGATGGCCCTGGTCAAAGAGGCGGGAACCTTTTTCCGGGGTGCGGCAGGCCCAGGCGATGAGGCAAAAAGCGGCCAGCAGCGTCAGGCCGTAGCCGGTGGCGGCCAGGACGCTGCGGCGGAAAGCGGTGGTTTGGGCGGGGCTTGGCATGGACCTTCCCGGGCATCGGATTGACGGCGAGCCTCGGGTTTCGTGTACGCCAAAGCCCGTTGCCGGACAATCCCCGGCCATCCGCCGGTAGGCCCGGGAAGGTTACGCTACGTTAGTTGGGGCGGCCCTTTTTGTCGGCCTGGTAGCGGGCGGCCTTGGTCAGGGCCTGCTGGCGACGTTTTTCCTCGGCCTTGGCCAGATGGCGGCAGACATCGGCCACCAGGGTGGCGTCGTCCGAGCCGTCGGCCGCGGGACCGAGACCGGCCGCGGCCAGATCGGCTGCCATCTGCTTTTCCATGCGCGCGGATTCGAGAAACATGACGTAGGCCAGGGCCAGGGCGGCCTCGTTGTCCTGGCTGCCGTCGCACAGCAAGGCGATCTGTTCGCCGGGCACGGTCTCGAACAGCCGGTCCACGAACAGGCCGATCCACTTTTCGGTCAGGGACGGCAGCAACGGCGGGGCCTTGGCCGCGATGATCCCGGCCGCTTCGGGGCCGAGGTCCGGGCGGCTCACGGCCACGAATTCGCGAATGGCTTCCTCGCGGCCCTGGTCGGTTTTGGCCACCCGGGCCAGCAGCACCTGGCGCACCTGTTCGCGCCAGGCCGCCACCTGGGCCGGATCCGGGGCAGTGCTCATGACGGGTCCTTGTCGTTTTCGGAGGTGCCGGGCGGCAGCACGTCGATCACCCGGCCGGGCAGGGCCTTTTGTTCGCCGAGGGGCCGGCCGTCGGAGGCAATGTGCTTCTGGCCGTCCACGATGACGATGCCCGTGCGTTCCAGCACTTCCCGGCGGAAGGCGTATTCCTCCTGCATGCGCCGGGTCTTGTAGATAAACCACATGCGCACGAGGTAGCTCAGGCACCAGGCCGCGACCAGTCCCAGCATCACCCAGGGGGCGATGACCTCCACATGGTCGCCGATGCGCAGGATCGCCTGGATGACCGCGTCAAGGTAATACAGCGCCGCGCCGACCAGGATCATGCCGCCGAGCAGGATGATGGACGGCAGGCCCCGGGACAACGCGATCAGCCGGCGCAGCCGCTTGGGCATGAACTGGAGCTGTTCCTCGGACAGGGTCGGATCGCCCTTGAAAAAGCGGCTGAACCCCATGCTGATGATGTTGACCACGAGCATGATGGCGGCCGGGGCCAGGATCAGGGCCACGCTATAGGGAATCCAGGGGATGCGGAACTCGGTGGTGCCGTCCGGGAGTTTGTGGGAGTTGATGATGCCGTAGCACACGGCCGCGATGGTCACGGCGAACTCCACCAGGATGATGCCGATGGAGAGGAAGGTCAGCAGATTCTTTTTTTCTCGGTCGGAAAGGGAGAGGCCCAGGTTGCCCAGGGTCTTGTCGCCCAGCGAGGAAGCCTTGGCGTCGCCGGCGTCGGTGGACGGATTGTCTTTCGGGTTGTCCATAAACGGGTCTCTTCTACCTGCCATGGGTGCGGACCGTCGGCCCAAACACGAGCAGTCCCGCTGCGGACGGAAGCGGGGCGGGGTCGCTACGACGGGGTCGAGGGTTACGGAAAAAATCGGGGGGAATGTCGCTGCGCCGCAGGCCTGTGGCCCGGGAGACACGGCTGGCCGGGGCGCTTGGCGGGTCATCCACGACCCTCACACAGCGTCCCCGGGCGGTGTTCCAGCCGGGGCGCTCACAACAGCACCACCCGACGCGGCGCCTTGAGGCGGCGATATTGCGCATTCGTTTTCGGCACCCCGACAAACCCATCACGTAAGAGGATTCCGTTGCAAAGGCAAGTCCCGTGTCCGGAAAATCCTCGGGCGGGACGTCAGCCGGGGGAGGGCGGGAGGCGCAGACCCTTGTGGGCCGGCACGAAATCGAGCAGGGCGAAATCGTGGCGCACGGCGACCGGGTTTTCGCCGCGCTGTTCGATGCGGCTGGCAGCGATGGACCCGAGGATGCCGTCCGCCCGGCGGAGGTATCCGACCGCCGCCGGATCGATGCCCATGATCCGGCAGCAGGTGGCGTCCACGGCCGCCGGCACGCGCCCCATGACGAGCACCCCGGCCGCGACCGGCTCGCCCATGATCGGGCCGTCGCCCTCCATGCCGACAATGCCGTCCACGATGGCCAGTCCCGGGCGCACGGTGGCGTTGATATCCAGGATCGAGGGTTCGATGCCGGCGAAATGGAGCACGTTTTTGGGCCAGCCGTAGACCACGCCCGGCATGACGCCAAAGAGGTTTTTCATGGACAGGGTGACCCCGGCCCAATGGTGGGTCTTCAGCTTGGCCAAGGACACGACCAGATCGGCTTGCCCCAGGGCGTCGGGCAGCCACAGCGTCTCGCCGAGCCGGCTCCAGCCGCCGTGGTTGGCCGCCTTGTGGACCGGGCCGGTGTTGAGGTCGCGAAAGGGCAGTTTGGCATCGGCCAGCACGTCGGCCAGGCCCGAGGTCTCCAGCACGAGCAGGGCATCCCGGCGGTGCCCGGCGCCTTCGGCCACGGTGACCGAAGCCGCGCCGAGGGACAGGAAAACCGCGGCGGCCGCACCGATGACCAGGGGATGGGTATTGATGTGCCCGGCCCCGGCCTGGGGTTCCACGAGGTTGGGTTTGAGCAGCACCCGCTTGCCGGCGATTTCCCGGGCCGTGACGCCGAGTTCCGCCAGGCCCCGGCCCAGGATGTCGCGCAGATCGGCCTGATAGCTTGCCGCCTTGGCCACGAACACGGCGGTTTTGGGTTCGGGGGTGGGCAGGCGGTTGCAGCCGAATCCGCCGGCGGCCAGAGCCAGGCCCGCGCCGGCGGCGAGTTTGAGGGCGGCCCGGCGGGTCAGACCCGGAGGATGCGATGTCGGCATGTTCAAGCCCTCCGGGTCAGGTCCGCGAACCGGCCGCCGCTGGCCAGGGCGGCAAGGGCCTGGGCCAAAAGCGGCGTGTCGTAGGCCCCGTAGCGGGATTGCCGGTCCAGGGCGCGCGCGACCGGTTCCAGGATGTCCGGCGTCCCGGCTTCCCAGGCGACGAGGCCGAACGCCCGCCAGGTGGCGGTGAGCGGCGTGGCCACGGTGCTGTCCGGGCTGGCCAAGTAGGCCAGGCTTTGGGTCACGGCCGCTTTGGGTGGCAGCGTGGGCAAAACAGCCAGGGCGGCCAGGGCGTGGCCCGTACATTCGGGCATGGGGCGCAGCTCGTGGCGGAAAACCCGGGTGTTGCCGTAGTTCCAGCCGCCGGCCGGCAATTGACGGTCCAGGAGCATCCGGCCCGCCTCGGCCATCTCCGGCGCATCGGCCTGGCCCAGGGCGGCCAGGGTCAACATGACCTGGGCCGTGGGCTCGACCCAGGAATGGGTGCCCTCGATCCAGGGCCAGCCCTTGAGGGATGTGTCATGGTCGGACGGGCTGTCCGCCGCATTGGCCCAGTGCCGGCCGGGATGCCCCAGCAACCAGGCCGCGGCGGCCTCGGCCCGGCCCCGGAAATCCGGGTCCGGCAGCCAGGCCAGGATGGCCAGGGGCGTGGGCCAGGCCGCTTCCGGGCATTCGGGCACGAGCGGCACGGACCCGTCGGGGAGTTGGAGGCGGGCCAGGG
>JAWRKJ010000241.1:0-11052 GCA_040307025.1 Desulfovibrionaceae bacterium
GATTTTCAACCTGCTCTCCGGCAGCCTGAGTTCCTTCGGAGCCTACTTCCTGCTGGCCTTTGCCCTTGTCGCCGCCGTGCAGCTCACCTTTGGCCTGACTTGGGACAATTTCTGGCGTCCGGTCACCTCGGTGGTCCAGGACGCCTTCTGGCAGTCCGTGGATGCCTGGCAGGAGGGCCGGGAGCGTCGTCGCCAGGAACGGGCCGCTCGCCCGAAGCCAGAACCGCGTAAGCCGCCGGCCGCCAAGCCGGCTGCGGCCGCCGCGGCTGACCACGCCGCCCGTGAACCGGATGAAGTCGTCCCTTCGGAGCCGGTCCGCCGTTTCCTCGACGAGGTGGCCCCGGAAAAGCCCGAGCAGGAGACACCCGCCGCCCCGGCCCCCCGATCCAAGGGCAAGGACAAGGAAGCGTCCAAGCCCCGGGACGAGCAGGCGAGCCCGGCCAAACCCGTTTCGGGCAAGACGCCGCCCCTGGCCAAACCGGTCGGGAAGGTCGTCAGCGACGCGCCCATGCCGCCCTTGGACCTCCTCACCCCGGCCCCGGTCGAAACCGGCCCGACCGTGGCGCCGGAAGTCTGCCGGCAGCAGGCCGAAAGCCTCATCACCTGCCTCAATGATTTCGGCATCCAGGGCGAGGTGCAACGGGTGGTGCCGGGCCCGGTCGTCACCATGTTCGAATTCAAGCCCGCGCCCGGCATCAAAATCAGCCGCATCGTCGGCCTGTCCGTGGACATGGCACTCGCCATGAAGGCGCTGGCCGTGCGCATCGAGGGTCCCATCCCGGGCAAGGACACCGTGGGCGTGGAGATCCCCAACGCCAAACGGCAGACCGTGTATTTGCGCCAGATCCTCGACACCGACGCCTTCCAGGGCTCGGAGTCCAAAATCACCCTGGCCATCGGCAAGGACATCCACGGCCGGCCCCAAGTGGCCGACCTGGCCCGCATGCCGCATCTGCTCGTGGCCGGCGCCACCGGCAGCGGCAAGAGCGTGTGCATCAACGGCATCCTGCTCTCGATCCTCTACAAGGCCACCCCGGACGAGGTGAAGCTCCTGCTCGTCGATCCCAAGCGCATCGAGCTGTCGGTCTACAACGACCTTCCGCATCTCGTGCACCCGGTGGTCACCGAAACGGGCATCGCCAAGTCCGCCCTGGACTGGGCCGTGTCCGAGATGGACCGCCGCTACGAGGCCATGGCGCTCCTGGGCGTGCGCAACATCGCCGGCTACAACGAAAAGCTGGCCAAGCTCGGCGACAAGCGGCCCGAAGATCTGGCCACCCTGGAGCACATGCCCTATCTCGTCATCATCATCGACGAGCTGGCCGACCTCATGATGACCGCAGGCAAGGAAGTGGAAGTGAGCATCGTGCGCCTGGCCCAGCTCGCCCGGGCCGCCGGCATCCACATGGTCCTCGCCACCCAGCGGCCGAGCGTGGATGTGGTCACCGGACTCATCAAGGCCAATTTCCCCACCCGCATCGCCTTCCAGGTCACGAGCAAACACGATTCGCGCACCATCCTCGACGCCGTGGGCGCCGAATACCTGCTCGGGCGAGGCGATATGCTCTACAAACCGAGCGGCGGGAAGACCGTGCGCATGCACGGCGCCTTTGTTTCGGATGAGGAAACCGCAGCCGTGGTGGACTTCTGGAAGTCCAAGGCCGCGCCCAACTATGCCGTGGATTTCGCCGAATGGCAGAAATCGAACGACACCGGCGGAAGTGGGGATTTCGGTGGCGACGGCGGCGAGGATACCGCCGCAGACCCGGTCTACCCCCAGGCCGTGGATTTCGTCATGGAGCAGGGCAAGGCCTCCATTTCCCTCATCCAGCGCCGGTTCCGCATCGGCTTCAACCGGGCCGCCCGGTTCATCGAACAGATGGAACGCGATGGCATGCTCGGCCCCCAGGAAGGTAGCAAGCCGCGCCCGGTCATCAAGGGACGGGAGTAGGGCAGTCGCAGTCGCGGGGAAGCGGCGGGTGTGGAGAAGCCTCCGGCGGCCAAAGGGCGAAGTCCTTTGGAATCCCATAACAGTTGTGTGGTCGCGTGCCTTCGGGGCGCGGCCGGAAAGGAAAGAATATGTCGCGCATACTGCTTGTCTTGCTCGCCGGGCTGCTGGCCTGGAGCGCGCCGGCCCGGGCCGCCGAAGATCCGGCCCAGCTCGCCGCGCGCATCCAGAAAAAATACGCCTCCATCAGTTCCTTCACGGCCGGCTTCACCCAGGCCATCCGCAACGCGGCCAGCGGGGATACCGAAAACCGCTCCGGCACCATCGCGTTTAAAAAGCCCACCCTGGTGCGCTGGGAAACGGTCAAACCGGAGAAGGAACTGCTCGTCGTCGGCAAGGACGCCGTGTGGGACTATTTCGAGGAGGACAAGGAGGCTTACCGCTATTCGGTCAAGGAGATCATCAGCTCCAAGACCATGCTGCGGTTTCTGACCGGCCAGGCCAACCTGACCGAGGATTTCATCGTCGCACCGAGCAAGGATGCCACCGGTCCGAACCAAGCCGCGCTGGACCTCGCGCCCCGGGAACCCGAACCGGGCCTGGTCATGGCCCGTATCTGGGTCGACTTGGGCACCGACCTCATCGCCCGCATCCGCATCCAGGATTTCTACGCCAACACCAATGACCTGACCCTGACCAACCTGGCCGTCAATCCCAAGCTCGGCGATGCGCTTTTCGCTTTCACCCCGCCGAAAGACGCCAAGGTGCGCGACAACGCACCGGCCAAGGAACATGATCTCAAGTAATAACAGGCCACTGGAATGGTAGTTTTATTTTTTTAAACGTGGGGTGCCCGTGGTGTCCAGACTCACGGCCCGGCGCAGGGCGGCTAGTTCGGCGGGTGTGAGCGGGCGGCAGGCCCCGGGCGGCAGGTCGCCCAGGGTGAGCGCCCCCTGGGAGACGCGTACGAGCTTGAGCACGGTGAGATGCAGATCCCGGCACATGCGCCGTATCTGGCGGTTGATGCCCTGGCCGAGTTCCATCTCCAGCACGAACCGATCCGGCCCGAGCCTCGCGTCGAGCCGCGCCCGCACCGGGGCGAGACGTTCGCCCTCGGCCAGGACCATGCCCCGGCCCATGGTGGCGAACACGTCCGGCGTCACCCGTCCCCGCACCGTCACCCGGTACCGCTTGGCCACGTGCCAGCGCGGATGGGCCAGCCGAAAGGCCAGTTCACCGTCGTTGGTCAAAAGCAGCAGACCTTCCGAAAAATAATCCAGCCGGCCGACGGGAAAAAGCCGCTGCGTCCGGTAGGGGGCAGGCAGGTCGTCGAAGACCGTGGGCCTTCCTTCGGGATCGCGGGCCGTGGTCACGCATCCCGGCTTTTTGTGCAGCATGAGGGTGAGGGCTTCCGGCTGTTCCTGCGCCTGGGTCACGGGGCGGCCGTCCACGGCCAGGGTGTCGCGCCGGGGATCGACCTTGACCCCGAGTTCGGTCACGACCCGGCCGTTGACGCTCACCCGGCCGGCGGCAATGAGGGCATCGGCCTGGCGCCGGGAACAGCAGCCGGCGGCGGCCAGGGCCTTGTTGAGGCGCAACAGTTCGGTTTCGCTCATAAATATTGACACGCCATCCCAGAGGATGAGGTTGGGAATGCCGGAGCCGGACCTTTGCGGCTGCGGTTTAGCGGCACGCCCCCGGTCCGGCGGGCAGATCCAGATAAAACACGGTTCCTTGACCGGGCTCCGAGGTGAAGCGGATATGGCCGCCCAGGCAGGTTTCGGCAAAAAGCCGCATGCCATAGGTGCCGAAGCCACGTCCCCGGCCCTTGGTGGAAAATCCCTTCTCGAAGACGCGTAACCGGGTTTCCTGGGACATGACGCTGGGATTTCGCACCCAAAAGGTGACGCCGCCGTCAGGAGCGGCCAGACAGCCAAGGTGCACGACATCTCCGGCCCGGGAAGCCTCAAGAGCGTTTTTGATCATGTTGACCAGGATGCGCTGGACGAGACGCACGTCCGAACAGACCGAAAGGTTGATGGAGGTGGCGTCCACGGCAAGTTGTTTGCACCCGCCGGAAGTGAAGGCCTGGCAAAAGGAGGCCTGCAAGGAGAGCAAAGGGAGTGTCTCGAAACTGGAGTCCTCCCGAATGTATTCCTGCGTTTCGACCGCAAGAAAATCCTTGTGGGACTCGATGATATCGCGGATATTTTCAATGGCGCATTGAAGCAGCTCCAACTCCGAACCATAGCGCGCTCCCAGCTCCAAAGCGATGATGTCGTGCAGTCCCTTGATCCCTGTGACCGCGTTCATGATATCGTGGAAAAAGATGCGCTCGAAGCTGCGCAACGACTTTTCGTGGGCGATGTCCAAAATGGAACTGAGTACCAGATTGCCATTGCCCACGGAAAAAGGAGCGGTCCAGACCTGCAGGTTGAGCGCGTTCAGGCTGTTCTCGCTTGCGCGGATGATGGAACATTCCTGGGTGGCGTCATGGCCTTCCAGGCCTTTGACGATGGCCTTGGCCGCGCCGCAGTACCGGCAGGACTGGCTGGTACCGCAGCCGCCTTTGGTCTCCCAGGCGTGCGAGCAGCCCAAGGCTTCTCCCGGGCGCTTGCCCGCCACTTCTTCGAAAGCGCTGGCCCCGATCAGGCTGGTGAAACGCTCGTTGGCATAGACGATCTGGCGCGTCTCGTTGACGATGATGACGGCCAGCGGCACGAGCCCCATGGAAAGGGCGGTCGGACTGGCGGCTATTTCTCGGGCCAAGTCCAGAATTTTCTCTTGTGAAAGTCGAGCCGCCGGCAAAAAAAACGTCTCTCTCGTGTCGGGCATACCTTACCTCACCGACCACTTCCGGACCGCGATGGCGCATGATCAGGGGTCTCAGAAGCAACCTACCCGAATCCCGTGGAGCAGGGCACCAAACGAGGGACGGCGCGGCGTTTAAATTTGGATGACCTTGTCGGCCAAGGCAAGACTCGTTATCACGTCGAGCATGTTGGTCGTTTCACCAACGTTTTTTTGCTCCAGAAGCCCGAAAAAGTCCAGGCAGGTGCCGCAGACCAGAATGGACACCCCGGCTTCGGCCAACTGATGCAGGGACGCCAGGACAGGGCTGTCGGCCACGGAAAGTTTGACCCCGCCGTTTAATAAAATGATACGCCACAAACTGTCCCCGAGTTCGGGTAAGGTGTCGCAAAAATTGACCATAAGCTTGGCGCCCAGGGTGGGATCGCCCCCGCCGATGGTATCGGCCGTAATAAGGACCAGGGTTTTGGCGTCTCCGGGATCGCTCACTGCCGGCGCCGCAGTCTGTTCCGGGGAGGGAGAGGCCGCAGCCGATTTGGTCGCGGTGAGGGTAAAAATGCCACCCACCTCGGTGGCACTCACCGCGTAGCCGGCTCGGGACAGGAAACGATCCACATTTTCCCGGGCAGCCTGATTGTCCACGGTGACAACCACGGTATCGGGATGGTCGGCCTCCAGGCATTCCTTGGTCCGCAACACGGGCATCGGGCAGGCCAACCCACGGCAATCAAGTGCTTTTTCCATGGCAGGGCTCCTTTTGCGGTATCCGGAGGGGAGGGCGGTGATGGTCGACAACAGGCAGGGACCCTCACCGCTTGAAATGTGTTCCGGTTCGTTCCGCGCACTGGGGAGAGAGGAAGGAAGGTAGCCCCGAAACCCGGGTTCTGGTCAAATTGATTTGTGCAGTATATTTTGACAGATCATATAGATAAAATCTATTTTTAAAGCAATACTTGAAGTAAAAACAATCCTTGGTCCCGCCTCCGTCCTAGGATATGCAAGCATGGGAAGATCCGTTCCCGTGAGGTCACCATATGTCCGAATCCGATAGTCTCGAAACGTTGCAAAACCGCCTGGCCGCTGCCCGTGGGGATATCCCCGTGGACCTGCTCGTGACCAATGCCCGATTGCTCAATGTGCTTTCGGGTGAAATCCATCCCGTGGAGCTGGCCGTGCATGACGGACAGGTCGTGGGCTTTGGCGCGCGCGAGGCCAGGCAAATCATCGATGCCGACGGGCGCACCCTGTGCCCGGGGCTGATCGACGGCCATATCCACATCGAGTCAACGTTGCTGTCCCCGCCGGTTTTCGCGGCCGCCGTGGCCCCGCACGGCACCTGCGCCGTGGTGGCCGACCCCCACGAAATCGCCAATGTCCTGGGCTTGGCCGGCATCGAATACATGCTGGCTTGCAGCCGCGATCTGCCTGTGACCTGCTATTTCATGATGCCGTCGTGCGTGCCGGCGACGAACATGGCCACGGCCGGGGCACGCCTTGAGGCCGAGGATGTGGCGGCCATGCTGGCCAGGCATCCGGACCGGCTGCTCGGGCTGGCCGAGGTCATGAATGTTCCGGGCGTGGTCGGAGGGGACGAGGCCGTTTTGCGTAAGCTCAGGGCCGCCCGTGGCCGTGCCGTCGACGGCCATGCGCCGGGTTTGAGGGGCAGGGCCCTGGACGCCTATATCCTGGCCGGACCGGCCTCGGACCACGAAAGCACCGCCCTGGACGAGGCCCGGGAAAAGCTGCGCCGGGGGATGCACGTCATGATCCGCCAGGGCAGCACCGAACAAAATCTGGACGCCCTCATCGCGCTTGTCAGCCCGGAAAACGCGCACAATATCTCCCTGGTCAGCGACGACCGGGATCCGGTGGATCTGGCCCGGGAAGGGCACTTGGACAGCCTCGTGCGCCAAGCCATCGCCCAGGGTGTCCCCCCTCTGACGGCCGTGGCCATGGCCTCCATCAATCCGGCCCGGTATTTCCGCCTGCCGCGTCGCGGTGCCGTGGCCCCTGGCTTTCGGGCCGATTTCCTGCTGCTGGACGATCTGAATACCTTTGCCATCGACCGGGTGTTCCTGGCGGGCAACCCCCTCGAAAACATCTCTTTTTCCGACCATTCCTGCCTTGTCCCGCCCCGAGCCATGCGGGTTGAGGGCGCGGTCACGGCCGAGCGATTCGCCTTGCCGGCCCCATCCGATCGGATCAGGGTCATCGGTATCGTGCCCGGTCAAATCCAGACGCAATCCCTGGTGGTTACGGCCCGGATCGAACACGGTCTGGCCGTGGCCGATCCTGACCGCGACTTGGCCAAATTGGCAGTGGTCGAGCGCCACAAGGCCACAGGCAACCTGGGGCTGGGATTCGTGCGCGGCCTGTCCTTGCGAGCCGGCGCCATGGCCGGAACCGTGGCGCACGATGCCCATAATATCGTCGTGGCCGGAGTCGATGACGCGGACATGGCCCTGGCTGCCCGGACGCTCATGATTTCCGGGGGCGGGTTTGTCGTGGTCCGGGACGGGCATATCCTGGCCCAGGTGGATCTGGCCGTGGCCGGGCTCATGAGCGCGGAGCCGTTCGACACCATCATGAGGGCGTTGAGCGACCTGGGCGGCGCTTACCGGGCCATTGCCGGACCGGACGCGCTCGCACATCCGTTCATGGCCATGTCGTTTCTTTCGCTCGAAGTCATAGGCGACCTCAAGCTCACGGACAAAGGGCTTGTCGACGTGACCGCCTTTACGCCGGTGGACTGTTTCGTGAACGACTGAGGCCGCAGCGTCCGGACGGGAAGGCGGTCGTGCGCGGAGCCGGGCCGCCTTGGGCAGCGGGAAAGTTCAACCAGTGAAAGCGTCTGCTGTTTGGGGATTTTTGGATCAAAGTTAACATAATTTACATTATGAGACAAAACTAGAGACCGACAAGAAAGGACCGGAGCCTGTCAAACATACTGTAAGACGTTCCGAATGACCAATCCCATACGGCGATGGGAAACCAGCTGTACGGAGACATCGCTTGTCCCGTCCACTGTTTCACGCGGGCCGGCCATAAAAAAGCGGCTGCACAGCTGGCAGCCGCTTCTCAAAAGGTCTGGCCGTTCAAGGCATTGAAAACACTCGAATTTTCATGAACAGCCAGGCACATGGCCCGTCAGCCACCGCCGAATCGCAGACGATTATTCTGTCTTGGTGGTTACCGTCTCGGACTGTTGCATGTCCACGGACTGGGTGCGTGTGGCTTCCAGGCGTTTGACAAAGGCGTCCCGGCATTCGTAGCTGCAAAAGGCATAGACCTTGTCCCCATCCCGGACGCGAATACTGGCATCGGCCGGAACATAGGTACCGCACACCGGGTCCTTGACCATTTCCCCGGTGGCGGCCATGCGTTTTTTGGTTTCGGTCTCCTGTTCCTTTTTGCGACCCCGGTCACCCATGAACAACTTATACAAAATGAAACCGGCGACGATGAGGATAAGCCAACGGTACATAACACTCCTTGCCAGGCGCGTTGTGCCCCCGGTCACGTTCCTGCTGTTATGACATTCCCCGAAATTTTGAAAGGTATTTTCGCCAACGCCTGGCGCACACTGCCCCCCTGCCCATCCGGAATGGTCAGCTCCGCCGCGATATCGGCCAGCGGCACCAGCACAAACGCGCGTTGCCGCAGTCGCGGATGCGGAATGAGAAGGTCCGGTTCGTGGAGGGCACCCTGGCCGAAAAGCAGGATATCCACATCCAATGTGCGGGGGCCGAACCGGCGCTTCGGATCGCGAATCCGTCCGGCATCCGTCTCGATGGCCTGGATGGCGGCCAGGAGACGCCCGGGAGTCCAGATCGGCTCCAGGTCCAGGGCCACGACCTGATTGGCGTAATACGGCTGGTCCGCGTCCCCCCAGGGTTCGGTCTCATAGATCGGGCTTTCGAGAACCAGCCTGGCCTGCGGGAGCGCGGCCAAGCGCTCCCGAGCCAGACGCAGATGGGCGAGCCGGTCTCCCAAGTTGGAACCGAGACCGCAAAAAGCCCTTACAGTTTGGCGATGCGTGCGAGCGCCTCCTCCATCCGGGCCACGGGCACGGTCATGGCGATGCGGAAATAGCCTTCGCCCGGAGCGCCGAAGCCGTTGCCCGGGGTGAGCACCACGCCGGTTTCCTGGAGCACCTTGGTGACAAACGCGGCCGAGGTCTGACCGGCCGGCACCTTGCACCACAGATAGAACGAGGCCTTGGGCGTGCGGCAGGTGATGCCGATCTTGGCCAGGGCGGCCACGGCCATGTCCCGGCGCTCCTTGTAGATGGCCCGAAACTTCTCCGCGTACGGTTCGCCCTGGGTCAACGCGGCGATGCCCGCCTCCTGCACGGCCTGGAAAATACCCGAATCCACGTTTTCCTTGACCTTGCCCAGGCCCTTGACGAGCTGGTCGTTGCCCACGGCCATGCCGATGCGCCAGCCGGTCATATTGTAGGTCTTGGACAGGGAATGAAATTCGATGGCCACCTCGCGGGCGCCGTCGATCTCCAGGATGGACAGCGGTTTATCCGACGGATCGTAATACATTTCAGTATACGCCGCGTCGGACACAACGATGGTGCCCGTCTCCCGGGCCTTGCGGATCAGCTTCTCGAAAAAGGGCCGCGTGGCCGTGGCCGCAGTGGGATTATTGGGATAATTGACGAAAATCATTTTGGCCCGGGCCCAGGTGGCGTCGTCCACCGAGTCGAGATCGGGCAGGAAGTCGTTGGCCTCGGTCAAAGGCAACACCTTGACCTCGCCGCCGCAAAAGCCCGTGGCCACGGGATAGACCGGATAGTTGGGCGAACAAACCAGGACGAGGTCGCCGGGATTGACGTAAGCCAACGGGAAATGGGCAATGCCTTCCTTGGAACCGATCAGGCTCACCACCTCGTGCTCGGGATCCAGGGACACGCCGAACCGGGCCTTGTACCAGTCGGCCACGGCGGTCCGAAAAGCGAGCAGCCCGACATAGGATGGATACTGGTGGTTTTCGGGCTTTTTGGCCGCCGCGCACAGCGCCTCGACAATGCAGTCCGGAGTGGGCATATCGGGGTCGCCGATGCCAAGGGAAATAATATCCACGCCGCGGGCCTTGACCTCGGCCTTGACCCGGTCGATTTCGGCGAACAGGTACGGCGGCAAGGCGGCCAGGCGGTCGGCCAGGGGAAACTGTAGCATGAGAGGGACTCCTTTGGGCGGATGTCGCCGCCGCGTGGCGGTAAAAGGGAATGGAGTGTAAAGAAGTCGAAAACCCCGTGTCAAGCCGTCACCGTGCCTTTCCCCACCGCCCGAGCAGCGCGCTGCCGTTGAACCCGGCCGGAAATCATGGCAGGATGCTTCGAGCGACAGCGCCATGGCAAATCCTACCCCCCCTTCCCCGACCGCCCCGACCCACCCCTGGGTGGACCGTTATCTGGAACATCTGTTGGTGGACAAGGGGCTCTCCGAACATTCTGTGACAGCCTATTCCACCGATATCCTGGATTTTTTAAATTTCTTAAACGACCATCAGGCCGGACTCGAAACCGTCAGCGACGACACGGTGTTCCTCTACCTCATGCACCTGCGCAGTCGTGGCCTGGCCAGCCGGTCCCTGGCCCGACACCTGTCCGCCCTACGCGGTTTTTTCGCCTTTGCCGCCGACGAGGGCTGGCTGTCCGAAAGCCCGGCCGCCCTGATCGAAAATCCCAAGCTGCCGCGCCTGCTGCCCGATGTCCTGTCCCGAGAGGAAGTCGGCCGGCTGCTCGCCGCCCCAGACACCACCACCCCCCTCGGCTACCGGGACCGGACCATGCTCGAACTCCTCTACGCCGCCGGACTGCGGGTCTCGGAACTGGTCGGCCTGACGCTCGGCGATTACGATGCCCAGGCCGGATTGCTGCGGGTTTTCGGCAAGGGCGCCAAGGAACGGCTCACCCCCATCCACGCCCTGGCCCAGGAGTATCTTTCCACCTACCTGCAAACCATTCGCGGCGCCTTCAAACCGCGCGAGGCCTTCGTTTTTCTCAATCGCTCGGGCAAGGGCCTCACCCGGCAAGCCATCTGGAAGCACATCAAGCGCTATGCCCTGGCCTCCGGTGTCTCAACCCGGATTTCACCCCACAGCCTGCGCCATTCCTTCGCCACCCACCTGCTCGAAGGCGGGGCCGACCTGCGCACGGTCCAGATTCTGCTCGGCCACGCCGACATCAGCGCCACGGAGATCTATACCCACGTCCAAGCCGGCCGCCTGATCGCCGTCCACCGCGCCCACCACCCGCGCTCCCGCAATCGGGAAGGGGGTGA
>JAWRKJ010000242.1:0-2682 GCA_040307025.1 Desulfovibrionaceae bacterium
ACCACGACCCGGGCCGCCAATGCCTACAGCCGCTACGGCGCTACCGCGAACGATCGGGAAGTGGGCGCGGTCTTTGACCGGTCGGCCGGCGCGGTCACCGGGGACGCGGCCAATCTTGTGGAGGCGTTGGATTTTTCGGCCAGTGACGGCAGTGTGCTCCGGGCCGCCCTGGCCGAGCTCGGTCCCCGGCAGTTCGCGGCTACGGGCCGGGCCTCCCTGTCCAACCAGCGCGACATGAGCCAGGCCTTGCTCGGCCGCCTGCTCGGGACGGCCTCTCCGGCCACCGCCGGCACCACGGCCGTGGCCAGCGGAGACGCCACGGGCCAGACTTGGCGCGCGTTTGTTTCGCCCCTCGGCGGCGGGGATTTCACGGCTTCCGGCAAGGGCTTTGCCGCGACGACGAGCACCTTTGGCGGCGTGCTGGCCGGCGTCGAAACCGAACGCGCCACCGCATCGGGGATCTGGACCGTGGGCGGGCACGCGGCCTTTTTGCACCGCGACCAGTCGGCCGACGGCGCCGGCGATACCAGCGCCCACACCGACGGTTTCCACCTGGGCGGCCAGGCGCGGTTCGCGCCTCGGGCCTGGAGCTCGGAGTCCGGCGAGGGCTATACCTTTGGCTTGGCTAGGCTCGGTCTCGAAAGTACGAGCCAGCGCCGGGGTGTGGATTTCAACGGCTACACGCGCACGGCCAAGTCCGATTGGGTGTCGCCGGTGTGGAGCGTGCTGGCCGGCGGCGGCTGGGACATGCTGCCCCGATCCCTGGACGGTCGGCTGCGCCTGGGCCCGGTGGCCTGGATGGACTACAGCGCCGCCTGGCGGCCGAGCGTGTCGGAATACGGCGGCCAGGCCAGCAACCTGCACCTGCGCGACGGCTGGTCCCAGTCCTTGCGGTCGAGTCTCGGCGCCCGCATGGGCGTGACCCTCCTGCCGCGGACACAAGCCGGGAACGCGGTCACGGCCGATGTTCTGGCCACCTGGAACCACGAATACCTCGGCGATTACGGCACGCTGCGGGCGCGCTTCGCCGATTTCGGGGGCGAGTTCAACTTCCGCAACACCGTCACGGGCCGCGATACCTGTACCCTGGCCGCCGGGGTTACGGCCAAGCTTCACGATACCCTGAGCGTCGGCCTGGCCGCCGGTACGGACCTCGGGGGGCTGCGCAGCGCCGGCTGGGGCAGCCTGAATCTGGGCTGGACATTCTAGGCACGCGTTCGTAACAGACCGGAGCGGTTCGGACCGTCCGAACCGCTTCCGGTTGCACATTCTCCCCCTGTCCGGGGCGCTTCACCGTTGCGTAAGGAGTGTTGTCATGTCCGTAGCCGTCATCGGCGGCGGTCTGGCCGGGTGCGAGTGCGCCCTGGCCCTGGCCCGGTTCGGGATCGCCACGACCCTGTTCGAAATGAAGCCGCAGGCGTATTCGCCGGCCCATGTCAGTCCGTTGCTGGCCGAGCTCGTGTGCTCCAATTCCCTGCGTTCCGACGAGCCGGTCACGGCCGTGGGCCTGCTTAAGGTCGAGATGGCGGAACTGGGCAGCGCTGTCATCGCCGCCGCCCGGGACACCCAGGTGCCGGCCGGCAAGGCCCTGGCCGTGGACCGCGAACGCTTTGCCGCGGCCATGACCGGCCGGATCGAAAACGAACCCCGCGTGACGTTGGTGCGGCGGGAAGTCATGGGCCTGGCCGATCCGTGCCTGGCCGGGTTTACGGCCGTGGTGGTGGCGGCCGGACCACTGGCCTCGGACCGGATGGCCGTGAGCCTGGCCGAGACCGTGGGCCAGGACAGCCTCTATTTCTACGATGCCATCGCGCCCATCGTCACGACCGCGTCGGTGGACATGGGGCAGGCGTTCTGGGCCTCGCGCTGGCAGGAAGGGGAAGGGGACTATTGCAACTGCCCCTTGGACGAGGCCGCCTACAAGGCTTTCGTGGCCGCCCTGCTCGAAGCGCGCAAGGTGCCGAGCCGGGCCTTTGAAAAGGAGCTCCATTTCGAGGGCTGCCTGCCCATCGAGGCCATGGCCGAGCGCGGCGAGCGCACCCTGGCCTTCGGCCCCATGAAGCCGGTCGGCCTGACCGATCCGCGCACGGGCCGGCGACCCTATGCCGTGGTCCAGCTGCGGCCGGAAAACGTGGACCGCTCCACGCTCAATCTGGTGGGGTTCCAGACCAAGCTCGCCTACGGGGAGCAGGAGCGGATTTTTCGCATGATCCCGGCCCTGCACGCGGCCGAGTTCACGCGCCTGGGCAGCATTCACCGCAACACCTTCGTCAACGCGCCCCGGGTGTTGAGTGATCGCCTGGAACTTCTGGCGCGCCCCGGCGTGTATCTGGCCGGCCAGATCACCGGCGTGGAAGGCTATGTGGAATCGGCGGCCTGCGGGTTGTGGCTCGGACTCCAGCTCGGCATCCGGCTGTCCGCCGGCCGGGAACTGCCCCAGCCCCCGCGCGAGACCGCCCTGGGCGCCCTGCTCGGGCACCTGCGCAGCGAGGCCAAGCATTTCCAGCCGTCCAACGTCAATTTCGGCCTCACCCCGCCCCTCGAAGAACGCATGCGCAAGGCCAACCGCAAGCTGGCCTACCCGGAACGCGGGCGCAAGGCCTTCGCGGCCTGGCGCCTGCAATGTGGGATAGGGGAATAGGGGGTAAGGGGCTAGGGACGTAGGGGGCGTAGGGGAGAAGC
>JAWRKJ010000243.1:0-18527 GCA_040307025.1 Desulfovibrionaceae bacterium
ACTCCCCAGGCGGGATGCTTAATGCGTTAACTCCGGCACCGAGGATCGCTCCCCGACACCTAGCATCCATCGTTTACGGCGTGGACTACCAGGGTATCTAATCCTGTTTGCTCCCCACGCTTTCGCGCCTCAGCGTCAGTACCTGTCCAGGTGGCCGCCTTCGCCACCGGTGTTCCTCCGGATATCTACGGATTTCACTCCTACACCCGGAATTCCGCCACCCTCTCCAGGACTCAAGCCTCGCAGTATCGAACGCAGTTCCCCGGTTGAGCCGAGGGCTTTCACGTCCGACTTACAAAGCGGCCTACGCGCGCTTTACGCCCAGTGATTCCGATTAACGCTTGCACCCTCCGTATTACCGCGGCTGCTGGCACGGAGTTAGCCGGTGCTTCCTTTGAAAGTACCGTCAGTCCCAAGCCCTATTCGGACTTGGGAGGTTCTTCCTTTCTGACAGAGGTTTACGACCCGAAAGCCTTCTTCCCTCACACGGCGTCGCTGCGTCAGGGTTTCCCCCATTGCGCAATATTCCCCACTGCTGCCTCCCGTAGGAGTCTGGACCGTGTTTCAGTTCCAGTGTGGCTGATCATCCTCTCAGACCAGCTACCCATCGTAGCCTTGGTAGGCCATTACCCCACCAACAAGCTAATGGGACGCGGACTCATCCAGATGCGACAGCTTGCAAGCAGAGGCCGCCTTTCCCCCAACCGAAATTGGAGCGTATCCGGTATTAGCGGCAGTTTCCCGCCGTTATCCCGAACGTCTGGGTAGATAATCCACGCGTTACTCACCCGTGCGCCGCTCTACTCAGGGACCGAAGTCCCCTTTCTCGCACGACTTGCATGTGTTAAGCACGCCGCCAGCGTTCAATCTGAGCCAGGATCAAACTCTCCAGTTCAAATCCTTTTTGCTGAAACCCAAGGCACGTTGCCGCACCTTGAGCATGGCTTACATAAATCACCCGACTCGCTATTTAATTGTCAAAGACCCCGCTGCCGTTGCAGCCGGCCGCTTTTGGGCGGCCCTCGTGAGCTTGGGGAAGTTACGCCCCGCTGCCCACCTCGTCAAGCTCTTTTTTCAACTTTCTTTCGGAGCGCCAGTGCGCTTCGACCGTGCCGCGGATTCCGCGACGGAGGGGCGTTTCTACGCTCGCCCGTCCGGCCCGTCAACACTTTTTTTCAACTCCGTTTCGCTTTCGCGATCCGGCCGTGTCGCGGTTTCCCACTCGCGGAGTCGGGCTATCTACCCGACTGCTCGCGGCCCGTCAACACTTTTTTTCAACCTTGCTCCGAAGCGCCGTTGCGTTTCGGTCCGTGTCGGCTTCCCGAAAAGCGGAGGTGCGTTTCTACGTCCCTCGCCTCGGCCCGTCAACACTTTTTTCAAGTCCGTTTCGCTTGCGCGATCCGGTCGTGCCCGGCTTTCCGTGCGCGAGCTGGGCTATCTACCCAACCGCCCCCGGAACGTCAACACCTTTTTTCAACTTGTCACCCGGCCGCCGCGAAAGCGTCACTTCCGTGCAGCGCGGAAGTGGAGATATACTCCGGGTCCAATGGGCTGTCAACGGGGGCGGCTCCATTATTTCCACACAGCCACATTTTACCACGGATTCCCGTTGATTCAGGGGGGTTGCGCCGCTCTTGCCGCTGCGCCCGTCCTGCCCCCACCCCACGTCACTTTGGCCTGGACCCTGCATGATTGCAGGGCAAGGCGGCAAGGATTGCCGCGTCTCCCCCGGCCCGGGTAGCCACGGAGACGTCTGCACACCGCGTCCGCGCCTGACGAAAACGGGATCGCCCCCCTGTGGAGGGGACCCGCGGCGCTTGGGGTGGGCAAATCCTGCCGTCACGGACAATAAGGAAGGTGGCTATGGGAGCGCTCTGGACTGGCGTGACGGGCCTGGTGACGTACAGCGACGCCATCGCGGTCGTGGCCAACAACATGGCCAACGTGAACACCACGGGCTTTCGGTCCTCCCGGACATTATTCTCCGACCTCATCAGCTCCGAGGCCGGCGGCACGTCCGATGGCAGCCAGATCGGCAATGGCTCCACGGTCGGCAGCGTCTCCCTGCTCACCGGCACGGGGGGATACTCGACCAGTTCGTCCACCCTGGACATGGCCATCGCCGGCGAACACGGCTATTTCGAGGTCCGGAACCCCGATACCGACAAGGTCTACTACACACGGGCCGGCTCGTTCAATTTCGACACCAGCGGCTATCTCACCAACGCCCAGGGCTTGCACGTCCAAGGTTGGGCCGTGGATCAGGCCGCCCTGAACGCGGCAGAACTCGCCGGGACCGACCTCTCCACCGTGCCCACCACCGGCGATGTCACCGACATCCAGATCACCAACTTCACCCTGGCCGCCAAGGCCACCAGCTCCATCACCCTGGCCACCAACCTCGACAGCACGACCTCGACCGGGACCAACGACAGCACTGATCCCTATTTCAGCATGTTCAAGAGCTACGATGCCACCAGTGACACCCTGGCGTCCAATGCCGACTACTCCACCAGCATCACGGTCTATGACTCCGAAGGCGCAAGCCACGACCTCACGGTGTACTACAACAAGATCACCAACGAAGACGGCAAGGAATACTGGGAATACATGGTCACCATGGACCCCAGCGAGGACGGCAACAGTACCACCTCCGGCACGACCAAGGCCGGCGTGCTCATGATCGGCACCCTCAGCTTTTCCTCCTCCGGGGTGCTCGAAAACCAAACCGCCTACACCCTGGCCAGCAACGCCACCGATCCGACAAGCCTCTCTTCCTGGACCCAGGCCACCCTCAACAGCGCCGACGGGGTGCCGGAATTTTCCGCCACATTCCTGTCCGCCTCGAACGGCTCGGCCCTGTCCTCCCAGACCGTCGAATTTTCCACCGGCCTGTCCGCCTCCAATGCCAAGTGGAGTTCCAACTGCCCGACCACGGCCGCCGGCATCGGCACCACCGCCGCCAACAACGCCGGCTACGAATCCTCGGCCACACGCAACGCCTCTAGTTGCACCACCAACTACGCCACGACCTCCTACACCCTCAATTACTCGGTCGACGGCTACACCTCCGGCACCTTCAAGAGCGCCTCTGTCGATGACGACGGGGTCATCTACGGCACCTTCAGCAATGGCCAGACCCGCGCACTGTGGGTTCTGGCCCTGGCCGACTTCAACAACCCCTCAGGCCTGACGAGCGAAGGCAACAGCCTCTATTCGGCCAACTCGGATTCCGGCGCGGCCAAGGAGGGACGCGCCAATACCGGCACCCTGGACGGCATTGCCGGCAGTACCCTCGAATCCTCCAACGTGGATCTGGCCACCGAGATGGTCAACCTGATCATCTACCAGCGGGCCTTCGAATCGAATTCCAAGGTGGTGACCACGGCCGACGCCATGATGGAAAAGGCCATGGAAATCAAGAAGTAGCGGTGGTCAGGCCCGCGGGCTGTACTGCTTGCGCCATTCGTCGAGAAAGAGCAGCGAGGTCTCAAGGGGCGTGAGTTCCCCTTGCCGCGCGCGCACGGCCCAGATGAGATCGTCGAAGGCCACGTCGGCGGGCAATGACAGGCGTTCGAGCAACTGCCCCACCTCGCCGGCCATGTCTTCGGGCAGCCCGGCAAGGGCCGCTTCGCCCCGTGGCCGGGACGGCCAGCCCGGCAAGCGCTCGGCGGCAAACCGCAGCAGGGTCTCCATCCGAGCCGTATAGGTATGTTCGGCCAGGGCACGCTGGCGGGCCTTGGCCGCAGACGCCGCCCGCTCCCCGGGCCGGGCCAGGAAATACGCCAACCGTTCCCGCAATTCGGCCAGGCTCGAAAACTGGGCCAGCTCCTCCTCGGTAAAAAGTTCCGGCAGCAGCGCCCGCCGGTCCACGAGCTGGAACGCCCCGCACATGGCCAGCTCGAAGGTGCGCGGGTTGACGAAATCGCCCGGCACCACCGGGGCCTCGGCCGACACGCTGGAATGCAGGTTGAGGTTTACCTGGGCGGCATTGAAAATCCGCACAGTCTCCTCGGTCGTGACCCGCCGGCCCGACAGCCGCACCCGGGGCGCGAGCACGGCATCCCCGTCCCAGTCGCTGCCGAAAATGCCCAGCTCGAAATCGGCCAGCTCCCGGAAGGCCAACCGCCGGTTGGGATAACCCGCGCCCATAAACGACACGGGCGCGCCGTAAAGCTTGGCCTCCACCGGAGACAGTTCCAACGGCCGGTGCACCTTTGGATCGGCGGCCATGGGCAGGTACAGCCCGTTCGGCTGGCCGATGGCGGCCAGTTTCCCCAGGAGCGGCTCCTTCTGGATCACGGCGAACAGATCGTAGTACGGGGCAAAGGCCTCCCAATACGTAAAGAGCCGGAAATCCTCCACGAACCACATGGCCGTGGCCACCCCGTCCCGGCCCAGGCGCTTGAGCACCTGCCGGCTGAGCGGCGCCTGGGCCAGGGCTAAAACCAGATCCGGGGCAAAGGTCTCGACCTTGGCCGCCACGGCCTGGGACACGACCTGCAAAAAGCTGTTTTCCAGGTATTCCAAACGGTCGGACGTCACGCGCAAGGTCTTGAGGGCGGTAAACGCCCCGTAAAACTCCGGGGCCTCGAACACCTCCACCACCTGCCCCAGATCGGCCAGGGCCGCGGCGCAGGACCGGCCCACCGGCAACGAGCCGCCATAGAGCGGCAACACGACCAGAATCCGCAATCCGCGCGGCGTGTCCATGGCTCACCACTCCTTATCCGCCGCTCGGCCGGGCGGCGGCAGCATCCAGTCCGATTCCGCGGTCAGTCCCTGGACCAGCTCCCGCTCCAGCACCGGCTCGCCCGGCACGGTGAGGCCAAGCCGCCGGGCCACCACCGCCCGCAAAGCCGTACGCCGGGCCAGGGTCGGGTCCTGGCCGGCCACGGGCCGGCACACCGCGCCTAACGCATCGCAACCGGTCACATACCCGACCAGTCCCGCCGGCGGTGCCACCTTGGTCGAACCGGCGAGCAGGCGCGGCAGCACCGGATCGGCAAAAAGCGCCAAACAGGCCAGGCCCTGGGCACAGGCCGCCGCTTCCAGGCACGGCGCGCAGTCGGTCACGGCCTGCCAGATCCGGTGCCCGGGCCCGTACGGGCCGGTCTCGTGGCACCAGGCCGAAGAGAGAAAAAGCCCCACCACCGGCACGCCCAAGGCCGCGGCCAGGTGCATGGCCCCGGTGTCCGGCGTGAGCAGCGCGTCGAGGCCGGTCAGGGCATCGGCCAGCCCGACAAGGCTCGTCTGGCCGGTCAGGTCGCGGCACGCCCGGGCCACGTCCGGGTCCAGCCGGCGCAGCAGGGCCCGGGCCGCCGGGGCCTGGTCGGCCGTGCCCACGAGCACGAGGCGTTTGCCGCCCGTGGCCCGAAAAAGCGTGCGCACAAGCGGCGCCAGCACCTCGGGCGGCAGGGAGCGCCTGGCCACCCGGCCGGCCAGGGCCAAGCCCAGCCCGCCTCCGCCCGGCGCGGCCGGTGGATTGACCGTGTCGGCGGAAACCGGCGCTTCGGCCAGATGGGCCCATATGTCGGCCAGATTGAGGCCGGCGCCCCGCCGGTCCCGGGCCAGCCGGAACACCAAGCGCAACAAGGCATCCTTGTCGGTCTGGCCGGCGGTCATCCGGTAGCCGCGCTGGATCTCGGACGGAAACATGGCCGCGATGGCCATGCCCAGGGGGGAAAAATTGAGGCAGTAGACCGCGACAAAATCGAGGGCGGCCAGATCGGCCAATACCGCGCGCCCGGCCAGGACCGCCTGTTCGGCCGCCTGGCGCTCGCGTCCCGGCGCGCCATGGGCGGCCAGACCGTGGACCACCACGTCGGGATACAGCCAGCGGGCCAGCGCGACCAGGGAATGATCCACGACCAGATGCACCGAACCGGCCGCGCCGGCGGCGTGGGTCAAGGTCTTGACGAGCCGCCGCGTCTGGACCAAATCCCCAAACCGGGCCAACTGCAACACGAGGAAGCGTCTCATTTCCAACTCGCGCCGTTCAATTTCCGGCCAAATTCATGTGAAAAAAAGCCCTTTCCGGCCTGTTGCTTCTTCTGCTATAGGAGGCTTCCATGCGGTATTATCCCATCTACGTCAATCTCCACGGCAAACGGTGCCTGGTGGTGGGCGCGGGCCAGGTAGGCCGGCGCAAGATCGCCACCCTGTCCGAATGCGGCGCGGCCGAGATCCTGGTCCTGGACCCGGGTCTGTCGCCGTCCCTGGCCGAGGAGCTCAACACCCTGCCGTCCGTGGTTCTGTCCCGGCGTGCCTTCACGTCGTCCGACCTCGACGGCCGCTTCCTGGTCATCGCTTCCACCGACGATGAGGACCTCAACTGGGGCATCAGCCGGGAGTGCGCCGACCGGGGAATTCTTTGCAACATCGTGGACCAGCCGGAAAAATGCGGTTTCATCGTGCCGGCGCTGTTCACCCAGGGCGACCTGACCGTGGCCATTTCCACGGGCGGCGGCTCGCCGGCCCTGGCCCGCAAGATCCGGCAGGGACTGGGCGAATTCCTGGGCGGGGAATACGGCGCGTTGCTTTTGCTCATGAGCCGGCTGCGGCCCCTTGTTCTGGGGCTCGGCCTTGGCTCCGAGACCAATTCGGCCATTTTCCGCAAACTGGTCAATTCCTCTTTGCTCGAAGCCCTGGAGCGCGGCGATGCTTCCGCCTCCACGGCCATTGTCCGGGACATTTTGCCCGCCGCCCTGCACGATCAGGCGGCCGCGCTGGTTTCGGGGGCGCTGAGCGATGCAAGCGCTTAACATTTTGTTCTTTTTCGTCCTCGGTGGCTACTTTGTCGGTGCCACCCTCCACCTGCTCGGCATCGTGTTCGGCCGGCCGGGCCTGCGGCGCTTGGGCAGTCTGGCCACGGTGGCCGGGTTTGCCCTGCACACGGTCGATCTGGCCGTGCTGCTCGGGGCCGAGGGGGGGACAGCCCTGCTTTCGGGCGAATTCTACTTCAGCCTGCTCGCCTGGAGCCTGCTCGTCATTTTCCTGTTTCTCTGGTGGCGGCTGCGCCTGGAACTGCTGGGACTGCTGGCCGCGCCCCTGGCGCTTTTCCTGTTCCTGTCCTCCCAGGCCGTGACCGCGACCCGGATGCCCCTGCCCAAAGCCCTGGGCGGTCTCTTTTTCGGGCTGCACATCGGGGCGCTTTTCCTGGCCATCAGCCTGCTCGCCATGGCCTGCGGCGCCGGGGCGGCTTATTTGTACCTCGAACGCAAGATCAAGACCAAGGAGAAGCTGGCCGGATTTGCCAAGGCCTTGCCATCGCTGTCGGCCTGCGACACGGTCAACCGCTGGGCGGTGGCAGCCGGATTTCCGCTCTACACCGTGGGGCTGCTGTCGGGCTTCATCTGGGCCAAGCTCACCTGGAACCGCATTTTTTCCTACGATCCCAAAGAGATCATTGCCATTGGCGTATGGCTTTTTTTCGCGTTCCTGTTTCATCAGCGGCTGTTTCTGGGCTGGCGCGGCCGCAAGACAGCCAAGATGGCCATCTGGATCTTCAGCCTGACCCTGGTGTCGTTGCTGCTGATCAACTTTTTTGTGCCAACACATCATAGCTTCGCGCGATATATCGATGGAGCAACAGCTTTACCTGTTCGGTCTCAACCATAAGACCGCCGGCGTGGAGGTCCGCGAGGCCTTCGCCTTGGGGGACCGCCCCCGGCTCGGCGATCTTTTGCTGCACGGCCCGGCGCGGTTACGCGAGGCCCTGGTGCTTTCCACCTGCAACCGGGTGGAGGTGCTGGTGGCCGACGTACCGGACCGCAATCCCAAAGCCGACGTCCTGGCGGCCTGGGCCGAGGTGTGCGGTCAGGACGCGGCCTGCCTGGCCCCGCATCTCTATGCCCATGAGGGCATGGACGCCGTGGAACACCTGTTCTGCGTGGCCTCGGGCCTCGATTCCCTGGTCCTCGGCGAACCCCAGATCCTCGGCCAGCTCAAGGCGGCCTACCGCCACGCCGTGGCCGAGGCGACCTCGGGCGTCATCATCAACCGGCTGTGCCACAAGGCCTTTTCCGTGGCGAAGAAGGTCCGCACCGCCACCGGCATCGGCGCCAGCGCCGTGTCGGTGAGCTATGCCGCCGTGGAACTGGCCAAACGCATCTTCGGCGAGATGGCCGGCAAGAAGGCCATGCTCGTCGGCGCCGGGGAGATGGCGGAACTGGCGGCCCTGCACCTGCTCAACGCCGGGGTGTCGGAGATCCTGGTCGCCAACCGCACCTTCGCCCGGGCCCAGGAACTGGCCGACCGGTTCAAGGGCCGGCCCGTGGCCTTCGAGGCCTTTGTGGAGCGCCTGCCCGAGGTGGACATCGTCATCAGCTCCACCGGCGCGCCAAACCTGGTCATCCGGGCCAGGGACATCCGGGGCGTGCTCAAGGCGCGCAAGCACAAACCGATGTTTTTCATCGACATTGCCGTGCCGCGCGACATCGACCCGGATATCAACAGCCTCGACAACGTCTACCTTTACGACATCGACGACCTCCAGGAGGTCGTCGAGGAAAACCTGGCCCAACGCCGCGAGGAAGCGGCCCGGGCCCGGGAGATCATCCGGCTGCAGGTGGCCCGATTCGGCGAATGGCTCAAGGCCCTGGACCTCAAGCCGACCATCGTGGACCTGCTTCAATCCGGGGAGGACATCGCCCGCCGGGAGTTGCGCAAGACCCTGCGACGTCTGGGACCGGACGTTTCCGACGAAACGCGGCGGGCCCTCGAAACCCTGTCCCTGTCCATCAGCCACAAACTGCTTCACGAGCCCATCAGCTTTCTCAAGCGCCGGGCCCGGGAGGAAAAGGGCGACAGGTTCATCGACCTCACCCGCCGCATGTTCAACCTGGACCGCGAGGGGGTGCCGCCTGACGCCCACGCGGACCGGAAACCGCCCAAGGACGACCATGACGACACGGACTTGGATGCGACGGATGCAAGCGAGTAAACCATGCGATCCTATCTGATCGACGAGATTTCGGCCGACAACATGGAAATCATCGAGCGGCAAATGACCGAGAAAGGCTTCAAGGGCCCGCTCGACCATATTTTCTACATCCCGTTCCCCTACGAGATGCTCAGCGACGAACAGCAGCAGCATTTCAACAGCTGCGGTCCCTACACGCTCATTCTCGAAACCGGGCGCAACTGGCTCAAGCTCGAACTGCTCGTACGCGGCCGCGGCAAGCTGCGCTGTTCCTGCATCAGCTACTGCACGCCCGAACAGCGCCAGCAAATGATCGATTTCCTGGACAACTTCATCCGGGAACTCGACATCCCGGTCTAGGAGCGGCCTGGCGTGACGGGCATGCCCGCGACCGTGTGCGATCTGCCCCCGCGTCAGGCCAGACTCTGCCTGCGCCTGGAGGCGTTTCTCCTCCGGGAATGCGGCCATGCGCCCGCCGGCGCCACCTGGCTCGTCGGTTTTTCCGGCGGCCCGGATTCCACGGCCCTGCTGTGCCTACTGCGGGCGCTCGCTCCGCGTCTGGGCGCCCGTATGGAAGCCGCCCACCTCGACCATGCCCTGCGTCCCGAATCCGGCCACGAGGCCGCCCTGGCCGCAGCCCGCTGCCGCGAATGGGGTATTGCCTGCGCCGTGCGCCGCATGGACGTGGCCGCACTGGCCCGGGAGCGCGGCTGGGGCATCGAGGAGGCCGGACGCCAGGCCAGGCAGGCTTTTTTCGACGACCTGCGCCAGGGACGGCCCGAGGTCTGGGTCTGCCTGGGGCACCAGCTCGACGACCTGGCAACGGATCAGCTCATGCGGCTTCTCCGGGGCGTGGGCTGGCCGGCCCTCGGCGGCATGCCGGCCATCGATCCGGACCGCCGCCTCCTGCGGCCCATGCTGCTCACCCCGCGCCGGGACATTCTGGACTTGGTCGCGGCCCTGGGCCTGCCGGTGGTTTCCGACCCGAGCAACGACGATCCGACCTACCGGCGCAATCGGGTGCGCCAAGGACTTCTCCCCCTGGCAGTGGCGGAGAATCCCCGTTATCTTGAGGCGGCGGCCCGGTTGTGGCGCCAAGCCCGTCGGGACGCGGCCCATTTCGCGGCCGCCCTGCCCCGTCCCGAAGACCCGGCCTTCCTGTCCCGGGAACTTGTGAGCCCCCTGGACCCGGCCCTGCGCTTGCGACTTTACCATCAGGCCCTGGAAGCGATGGGTCCGGGCCAAGCCCAGGCCGCCAATCTGGAGGCCCTGGACGCGGCCTTCACTCACGGCGCCGTGGGCCGGTGCGTTCAATTCCCGGGCGGCAAGACGGCCCGGATCACCCGGGCGGGAATCATCCTTGTTCCCACGCCGCCCGACCGGCGAAATCGGCGCACGGCATTGACAGGACTGGCGGCCGAGGGTAGTGAAGCCGATTGTGAAAAATCAAACATGGAGGCGGTCCCGGTGAATATTCTCATTTTCGGTCCCAATGGCAGCGGCAAGGGCACCCAGGGCTCCCTGGTCAAAAAGAAATACAATCTGGCCCACATCGAGTCCGGGGCGATCTTCCGCGAGCATATCGGCGGCGGCACCGAACTCGGCAAGAAGGCCAAGGCCTTCATCGACAAGGGCGAGCTCGTGCCCGACGACATCACCATCCCGATGATCCTGTCCACCCTCAAGGACAAGGGCGCCGGCGGCTGGCTCCTCGACGGCTTCCCCCGCAACATGGTCCAGGCCGAAAAGCTCTGGGACGCCCTGCAGAAGGAAGGCATGCAGCTCGACTACGTCATCGAGATCCTGCTGCCCCGCGAAGTGGCCAAAAACCGCATCATGGGCCGCCGCCTCTGCGTCAATGACAACAACCATCCCAACAACATCTTTATCGACGCCATCAAGCCCAACGGCGACAAGTGCCGGGTGTGCGGCGGCGACCTCAAGACCCGCGCCGACGACCAGGATGAGGGCGCCATCGGCAAGCGCCACGACATCTACTACGACACCACCACCGGCACCCTGGCCGCCGCCTACTTCTACAAGAACCTGGCCGCCCAGGGCAAAACCAAATACATTGAGCTCAACGGCGAAGGCAGCATTGATTCCATCAAGGAAACCCTCCTGGCCCAGCTCGCCTAGTTCACCGGATTCGCCTTGCCGACGGCCCCGGGGGGAAGTACCCTCGGGGCCGTTTTTTTACCCGGAGGCAGTCTCCCATGACCCACGATCCCCTGCGGCTCGGCCGCATCGCCTACCTCAACGTCTGGCCCCTGTACGAATCCCTGCTCCCGGTCTTCCCCGAGGGACCGGACATCACCTACGTGCCGGGCCACCCGTCCGAACTCAACGCCGCCCTGGCCGCCGGCACCATCGACGCCGCCCCGGCCTCGGCCTTCGCCTACCTGGCCCAGCCCGAGGCCTTCCGGCTGCTGCCCGATTTGTGCATCCGGGCCGCCACCGGCCCCATCCAAAGCGTGTTGTTACTTTCGCCGGTTCCCCTGGCCGCGCTGCCCGAGCACCTCGCCCGCACCGGAGGCACCCTTGCCCTGTCCGGGGCCTCGGCCAGTTCCAACGCCCTGGTCAGGGTGCTGTGGCACTTCGCCTGGAAGTTCCCCGCCGTCCCCACGACCATGGTGCCGCCAGGCACCGGGCTTGCCACCGGCGGCCCGTTCGTCGAGATCGGCGACCTGGCCCTTTCCCGCCACCTCTCCCCACCCCCGGGCTGGCACATCATCGATCTCGGCCAGGCCTGGCTCGACTTCGCCGGCACGCCGTTCGTGTTCGCCCTGTGGATCGTGCGGGCCGGACTGGCCGGCAAACGACTGGAAACCCTCGCGACCGTGCGCGATACCCTGCGCACGATCAACGCCAGCCTGCCCGACCGCCTGGCCGAACAGGTCAAGGCGCCGTCCCGGCCGGACTGGATCGCCCCGGACGATTTGCTGGCCTACCTGCGCGTGGTCAACTACGACCTGGACGCCCCGGCCATGGCCAGCCTGCTCTATTTTGCCGAATTGTGCCGTGAAATCGCGCTGATAAACGCCGTGCCCGGCTTGTCGTTCGCAATCAAGTAGCGAGGGCGAGCTTCCGGGAGAAGGGGAAACGCCTCTGGCGTCCAGGAAGGACAATGTCCCTCCTGGACCTCCCGGAAAAAGGATGAAGACTGCTTGATCAGCAGCAGGGCAGGCCGAGCAGTTCCGACTTGCGGGACTGTTCGAGCAGGTCGGCCAGGCGGATGGCGTCGAGTTCGCGGAAGATGCTTTCCGTGGCTCGAAGCCAGATCTGACGCGTCACGCACTCGTTGGCGATGATGCAGATGTCGGGGTTGCCCACGCATTCGGTCAGTTCGGGCCGGCTTTCCAGGGCCCGCACCACATCGCCGATCTTGATCTGATCCGGCGGCGTGGCCAGCACATGCCCGCCCTTGGGACCGCGCTTGCTCTGGATGAATCCGGCCTTTTTAAGGGCCCGGATGAGCTGCTCCAGATATTTCACCGAGATATTGCGCCGTTTGGCAATATCCTGAATGCGGACCGGACCGTCCTCGCCGTGCAGGGCGATATCAAGGAGCATGCGCAATCCGTAGCGGCTGCGCGTGGTAAGCTGCATGGGCCTGTCTCCAGTCTTTGTTTGTGCAATATAGAACAAGTCGGACGGTACCAAAAGAAAACAGGAATGGCAAAACCGTTCCGCCTTTCCCCATCCGGCCGCCTTGCCCGTCCGATGCGGACAAGACGGCCGAAAGAGGTGCGCCCGGCCTCAGTCGCGCGGCGGTTGCGGCCCATCTTCGTCCGGACGCGGGCGAGACCAGCGCAGCGTAAACGGCCGCCAGCCCCCGCCCCTGGTCAGGCTGTCGAACCCGAACCGCAACCAGGACAGAAGCGCCCAGGCCAGCCAAAGCGCCCAGGCCAGCATGAGCCCGCGAAACACGAGCAACGGCGCCGTGACCGCCGTGGCCACGGGCACCGGTCCAGCCACCCGGTCATAGGTCCAGACCAGGGCCGTGGCCGTGGAGCCGTTGCCCCCCACCTGCACCCGGGGCAGGCCCAGCAGGCCGCTTTGCAGGATGTCGTACAGACTTGCCAAGCCGACCAGGGTCAGCAGGACCAGGAGCAGCTGGACAAGGTTGAAGAGGAACTTGCCGTCCCGGATTCCCCAGCGACTCCGCCAGCCAAGCCCCAGCAGCCAGCCCACGGCCAGGACGAACGGCCCGGGCGCGGCCTGGGACAGCCCCAAGCCGTAGAGCAGCCATTGCCGCCGGGTCAACGGGGTGAACGGCAAGCAGGATAAGGCCAGGCTCACGGCGAGCACGGCGACAAGCCAACCCCAGAAAAGCACCACCGGCCCAAGGGGCGTCTGTCCCCAAGTGAAAAGCAGCCACCGTTCGCGCGGCAGTTCGAGGCGCGCGACGACATTGACCGCGGGCAGGCGCAGATCCACGGCCGGGGTGGTCGTGGCCAGGGCCAGGGGCACAGGCTCCCGGAACCGGGCCACAACCTCGGTCACGCCCGGGGCCACGGAAAAGCCCAGTTCGCCCGGCCCCCCCGTGGGCAGGGTCTCCCGGCCGGCCACGGCGAGATGCGTCACCACCGCCCCGGCCGGCAGCCCCACCACGTGCCGGCCGCCCTTGGCGGCGCGCAAACGCATGGTCAGGGTGACATCGCGAGTTTGTGCGCCCTGACGCACGTCCAGGTTCGCCCGCTCCAGGGTGAGCACGGCCCCGGGCGCGGCCTCGGGCCGGGTGATCCCGATGGAAAGCTTCTCCCCCGGCCAGGGCAGAAAGCGCGGTTGCCAGGTTCCGTCCGGTCCCACGCGCACGGCCGGGGCCAGCCCCACGAAGGTCAGGTCGTAGAAAGGCGCCGCCCGCACGGTCCAGGTTTCGACCAAAGCGTCGTCCGTGGGTGCGGTCAGGACCAACTGCGGCGCGGCCGGCAGCCGGGAATGCCAGGAGACTTGCCCCTGGCCGGCCGCGAAAGGCACCTGGGCCCGGCCGTCGCGCACCGTCACCTCGGAAGAATCCGGCAACTCTCCGGGCAAAAGCGGCACCGAGGCCACCACGGCCTCGCCGGACAGCGAACGCCGTGTGACGGTCGTGGCCACTTCCCAGGTCAGACCGAACGTCACGGTCCGTTCCACGCCGAAAAAGGGCGGCACGCGCGTCGTGGCCCCGGTCACAGGGCCGGTTTGTCCGGCCGTATCCCCGGTCTTGGTGCATTCGAGCACGCCGCGGAGGCCGCCGCGACCGTCCAGTCCCCGGACCCGGTAGCCCGGAGCCGTGACCGTGACATGTCCCGGGGCAAGGCCCGGGGCGATGGTAAAGGACACGGCCGCAGGCGCCGGCCCTTCCAGACGCAGCATATGGTGGCCGGGTTCGGCCAGGACCCGCAACCCCTCGTCTTGGCGGACGAGTTCCCCGGCCGGCTTGCCGTCGAGCTGCACCTCGGCCGGCCGCCAGCCCTCGGACACCACGGGCAGGGGCAGAGCCGCGCGGATGGCCGTGTCCAGACCAACATCCAGGCGCAACCGGCCGTTTTCCAGGGACACGGCCATCCCCGAGCCCCCCAGGCAATGGGGCGCGCACCGGGGCGGTTCGGTGAGCCGGGAACGCAAGGCGTCAAGGAGGGGTTGCGGCGGGAAATCCCCGGCCCAGGCCTGCCCGGGGCCGGCGAGCGGCAGCAGCCACAAGCCGGCAGCCAGGACCAGGGCCAGCGGCCCGGACCGGCGCAGTCCCCGGGCGCCCAGGCCCAGCCACAGCGCCAAGGCGAGCAGCACCACCCGGGCCACATGAAGTCCGGCCACGGCCCACGGCGGCAGCAGGTAAAGCCGCAAGTCCTGGCCCACGGCCACCGGTCCCTTCCAGTCCAGGCCTACGCTGTCCCACTGCCAGGTCGGCAGTCCCGGTCCGGTCTGCACCAGGGCATCGGGATCGAAATCCAGGCGGGACGCCTCGGGGACAGCGCCCCCCAAGGCCTTGGCCGTGCCCGGGGCCTTGCGCTTGCCGCGATTGGCCGACCCGCTCGTCGCCAGATCCAAAACCGAGGCCTCCTCGGCCGGTTCGGCCTGCCGCATGGCCGGAACCGGCGGCGGGGACGGCGCCATGGCCCGGGGAACAGGCTGCACGACAGCAGGCCGGCCCACCTGGGGCGCCACGGCCTGACGCAACTGGGTCATCACGAAGGGCACCGATTCCACTGCCACGACAAGCGCGGCCAGAGAAAAAAACAACACGGCCACACGTCTGGGGCCTGGCCGACCGGCCAACCGGCCGCCCGCACCGGTCACGCGCAAAAGCGCCAAGCCGGCCAGCACGTACACCCATTCGAGGTCGGGCGCTCCGGGCTCATGCCAGGACACAAGCAAAAACGCGCCCAGCATCAGGCCGGCCGGCTTTCCGGCCAGTCCCATGGCCGCCACGGCCAGCACAAACACCAAAAACAGGTCGAGCAGGGTCCAGCCGGACAACATCCCCCCCCGAACCGAGTCCGGCCCGGCAGCGGTGACGAGTTGCCAGCCCGGCGGCAGATGCAGCGTGGCCGTGATCCGGTCGCATTCCCGGTCAAAGGCCGTGGCCGGCAGACGGGCGCTTTTGTCCGGATAGCGGGACTCGGACGTCAACCGCAGCCGGGCTTGGCGCAGTTCCACACCCGCACGCTGGTCCGGCCCAAGCAACAGCAAAGGCTGGTCACGGCCCCCCAGGCTCACCCGGCCAAGTTCCCCGGGCGCGAGCATGGCCATGCGCCAATCCGACCGGTTCTCGCCGGTCAGGCTGTCGCGAACGGTCAGACCCTGACCGGAAAAATCGAGCCAGAACTCCCGGGTCAGCGTCAAGGCGTCGCGGCCCACGGGCGCCCCGCGCCCCAATTCCAGCAACGTCAGGCTGGCCCCGGGCTCGACCAGAAAGGCCGGGAACCCCCGCCAGGTCGCGGGCACATCGGCCGTGGCCGAATCAATGGCCGGCACGCCCTCGGCCCGCGTTTCCCGCCCTTGGGGCGCGGCCTGGTAGGACCAGACCTCCCGGCCGTAGGGGCAGGCCGCCGGCCCGAGCTTTTCCACCCTGGCCGGATAGCGGGCCACCACTTCCACGTCGTAGCGGCCCGGGCCTGTGTCCAGGGCAAGGCTGCCGTCCGGGCCCAGGCTCGCGGCCGCGGGCGCACGCACGGCCAGGGGCACGGTGCCGGCGGGCACGGCGCCGGCCAGGCGCACGGTCCGGGCCAGCCCTGACACCTCCAGTCGAAACAGCGTGGTCACGGTGACGGGCACGCCATCGGCTACCAGCCGAAACACCCGCACGCTCTCGCGATTCTCCACCGCTTTGACTGCAGCCTCGGCCGTCAGGCGCAGTTCCCCGCCCGGGCCGATGACCGGTGCCACGGCCATCCCGTCCCGCGTGAGGGACACGAGCCCGATTTCCGGCGGAAGGAGCAATGTCTGGGGCCGCCCCTCCCAGTCCAGCCGGCCGGCCAGGACGTGACTGCCGGCCGGAAGCCACACCACGGGCCAGCCGTCCCGCTCGGCCACGGCAGCGGGCGCGCCATTGACCGTCATCCGGCCGGCCCACACACCGTCGCCGCGCGGCAGCACCACCGCCCCTTCCCGGAACAGCCGCACCCGCATGGAAAATTTGGCCCCGGTCGCATCCGTCTCCAGGGACAGACTGGTCGGGAACACGCACAGCCGGGTTTCGAGCGCCGTGCCATCGGGCGGACAGACCGCCTCGTCACTCCCGGCCAGCACCCAGGCCTGCCAGGGAACCAAGGCCGGCGGCACGTCCGGCCGGTCCGCGGCCAGGAGCCGACTGGTCGGAGCGGCCAGCAACAGCCACACCAACACCGCCAGTGCCAACGCGTTTTTCATGCTGCCCTCCGGCGAAAACCGCCTGGGTGGGATGGAAAATTGTTTCCTATGGGGCTTGTATCCCGAAAAATCAGCTTGTTGGCAATGCCCGAACGCAACCTGTGCCGGGCTTGCCGCCCTGGGAAAAGGACCTTATGTTCCCACCGGGGAGTCGGACAGGCCATCGTCGCGGACCGCGAGGTCCGGGGAGGAAAGTCCGGGCTCCACAGGGCAGGACGCTGGGTAACCCCCAGCGGGAGCGATCCCGGGAGAGCGCCACAGAAAGCAAACCGCCGGTGCCACGCGCACCGGTAAGGGTGAAACGGTGGGGTAAGAGCCCACCAGTTGTCGCGGTGACGCGGCAAGCTCGGCAAGCCCCGTTCGGAGCAAAACCAAATAGGAGGACGTCAAGGCTGGCCCGGCCGTGTCCTCGGGTAGGTTGCTTGAGGCCGGTGGTAACACCGGTCCTAGAGGAATGATGGCCGCCCCGGATCCGTCCGGGGAACAGAACCCGGCTTATCGGCCGGCTCCCCTTTTTTTTTCCACCTCTTACCGCAAAGGATCTTCCGTGTCCGTTTGGACCGTGCTTCTGGCCGCCGGCTCGGGCTCCCGCCTGGCCGGGGCCACTGGTGGCGTCAAGAAACAGTTCCTCACCGTGGACGGCCGGCCGCTGTTCTGGCGTTCCCTGGCCACGTTCGCCAAATGTCCGGTCATGGCCGGGGTGGTGGTGGTTTTCCCGCCGGACGATCTGGAAACGGCCGGCCAGGACCTGGCCCGGCGTCTGGCCGTGGCCCCTCCCGGCATTGCCGTGACCTGGACCGCCGGCGGTCCCCGGCGCCAGGATTCGGTGCGCAACGGCCTGGCTGCCCTGCCCCCGGACTGCCGGCAGGTGCTCGTCCACGACGCGGCCAGGCCCTTTGTCTCGGCCCAGGTGGTGCACCGGGTCGTGGCCTCCCTCCAGGAGGGGAAAAAGGCCGTGATCCCGGTCGTGCCCGTGACCGACACCATCAAGCGCGTCGCCGCGGACACCGTGGCCGCAACCCTGCCCCGAGACACGCTCGCGGCCGTGCAGACGCCCCAGGGATTCGACACGGCCCTGCTCGGCACAGCCTTTGCCGCCGTGGACGACGCCTTCACCGCCACCGACGACGCGAGCCTGGTCGAACGCTTTGGCCAACCCGTCCACCTCGTTCCCGGAGACCCGGCCAATATGAAAATCACCACGCCCGAGGACCTGTCCCGGCTGGCCCCGGCGGGGCCGACCCTTTTTCCCGTCACCGGCTACGGCTACGACGTCCACCGCTACGCCGACCCGAACCAGCCCGGTAAGCGGCCGTCGCGGCCCCTGAAGCTCGGCGGCTATCCCATCAACGGCGCCCCGGAGGTCCTGGCCCACTCCGACGGCGACGTGCTCCTGCACGCCCTGACCGACGCAGTGCTCGGCTGCGTGGGCGGCGGTGACATCGGCCGGCTGTTCCCGGACACGGACCCGGCCTTCGACAACATGGCCTCGGGCGTCTTTTTGAGCGAAGCCTTGACCCTGGCCCGCGGGCAAGGACTTGTCATCACCCACGTGGACCTGACTGTCATCGCCCAGATCCCGAAAATCGCCCCCCACGCCGAGGCCATTCGCGTCAACGTGGCCGCCCTGCTCGGGCTCGACAAGTCCCGGGTGAACCTCAAGGCCACCACCGAAGAGGGCCTTGGCTTTACCGGCGAAAAAAAGGGCATCAAGGCCGTGGCCCTGGTCACGGGCTGGCGCGAAGAGACC